>JAZLKH010000142.1:0-4645 GCA_045597545.1 Fibrobacter sp. | reverse complement strand
GCCTGGTTTACGAAGATGGTGTAACTCGCGAATCCCTCTTTACAAAAATTGTCGACGCCCACGAAAACTTGCTGGCTGTGAAGCTGGACGGCCCCACCAAGGAAGACTACGTCTGGGGCTTCCGCGTTGGTTTCATGAGCTTCGGCTTCAAGGGTGCAACAGACGCCCAGCTGAAGGCTCTGGAAGACAAGGCCGCCGGTACCGTCCGTGGCAACATCTCTAACGGCCCGTCCATTTCCCAGAAGATTTTGCTGGCCGCCTACCAGTCTGCCGAATACGATTCCCAGAAAGCTGAAAACTACGCTACCCTCAAGAAGCGCTACGACATCATCAAGGATATCCTGGCTTCCCATCCGGAATACGCAGAATCCTTCGAAGCAATGCCCTTCAACAGCGGTTACTTCATGTGCGTCAAGCCCAAGGGTGTGGACGCCGAAGAACTTCGCCAGAAGCTCATCAAGGATTACAGCACCGGCACCATCATGCTGTCCGGCCTTATCCGTCTGGCCTTCTCCGCAGTGCCCACCGAAAAGCTTGCCAAGCTCTTCGACAACATCTACAAGGCTGTGAAGGACCTGCAGAAGTAGCAGTCAGCAATGAGCCGTGAGCCATGAGCCAAGATTTTGTGTTTTGAGCCTCATGGCATGGATTTTGCACTATATTTTTGCAAAACCGAATTTTGAAAAGAATCACGAGGTTAGCCTCCCCCAGCTCATTGCTCATAGTGAGCGGAGCGAACGGGCTCAAGGCTCAAACCTCTAACTGGAGGATCAATGTCCGATAACGCAATACTGAATTACGAAGGCAAGAGCTACGAGCTGCCCGTTGTAGTTGGTACTGAGAACGAACACGGTCTCGACATCAGCAAGCTGCGCAAGGAATCTGGCCTTGTAACGCTTGACTACGGTTACCTGAACACCGGAAGCACCAAGAGCGCCATCACCTACGTGAATGGAGAACAGGGCATTCTGCGCTACCGAGGCTACAGCATCGAAGACCTGGCCGAGAAGGCCACCTTCCCTGAAACGGCCTGGTTGCTGATTTACGGCGAACTGCCCACCCCGCAGCAACTCACCCATTTCCGCACCCTGCTGACCGAAAACGCGCTCCTCCACGAAAACCTGCTGCACTTCTTCCGCCAGATGCCGCCCAACGCCCATCCCATGGGCATCCTGAGCTCCATCGTGAACGCCGTGGGCCTCTTCACCCCCCGCTTCTATGACGACGAAAACGTAGCCAGCGCATTCGAGCTCACCACCGCAGGTCTCATCTCCAAGATCCGCACCATCGCCGCCTTCGCCTACAAGGCAAGCATCGGTGAACCCTTCGTGTATCCCGAGGCAGAACGCAGCTATTGCAGTAACTTCTTGAACATGATGTTCAGCTCCAAGGCCCGTCCCTATCACCAGGACCCCATCATGGAAAAGGCCCTGAACACACTGCTCATCGTACATGCCGACCACGAGCAAAACTGCTCCACCTCTACCGTGCGTATGGTGGGCAGCTCCCAGGCAAACCTTTACGCATCCATCTGCGCAGGCATTTGCGCCCTGTGGGGTCCGCTCCACGGCGGTGCAAACCAGGCTGTGCTTGAAACGCTCCTGCGCATTCAGCAGAGCGGCATGACCATCGAACAGGTGATGGACAAGGCCAAGGACAAGAACGATCCTTTCCGTCTCTCCGGTTTCGGCCACCGCGTGTACAAGAGCTACGACCCTCGCGCCAAGGTTCTCAAGAAGTTGATGTACCAGGTCTTTGAACGCGAACACGTTCACGATCCGCTGCTGGATATCGCACTGAAGCTTGAAGAAGCCGCCCTCAAGGACGACTACTTCATCGCCCGTAAGCTGTATCCCAACGTGGACTTCTACTCCGGCATCCTCTACCGCGCCATGGGCATTCCCACCAACATGCTGACCGTGATGTTCGCTATCGGCCGCCTGCCCGGCTGGATCGCCCACTGGAAGGAAATGCACGACGATCCTCTGAGCAAGATCAATCGTCCGCGCCAGATCTACACCGGTTACGCCCCCCGCCCCTGGGTGGATCGCGATAAAAGATAACAGGGCAAGCGCTGCGATCAAGAGGTAGCAAGGTGTCTGCCATAAAAAATTAAAAGTCCCAGGCTCAGTAAACTGTGCCTGGGATTTTTACAATCAGCGAAAATCAGCCAACAAAGCTATTCAAAAAATCAGAAACTACCTGTTGTATTTTCCCACGAAATCCAGGAATTCATCGGCAGGTACAGGCCTGGAGAAATAATACCCCTGGATATAATCCACGCCGATGGCCTCCAGGGCGGCCAGTTCCTCGGCAGTCTCCACGCCTTCGCTCACCACATGCAGCCCCATCTCGTGGGCCATCTGCACCACGGTACGCACCACATGCCTAGCCTTGTCCACCTTGAAGAACGCCTTGGTCAAATCGTAATCCATCTTCACAATGGAAACAGGCATTTCCACCATATACATTAGATTGGACTCACCCTTGCCAAAGTCATCCAGGGAGAAGGTGCAGCCGATATCCATAAGAGTGTTCATGTTGGCAAGCAGGTTCTTCTTGGCGTTGAGCGTTGCCGTTTCTGTAATCTCAAGATTAATAGAAGATGGCGGCACCTGGTAAAGTTCCATGATGGTTTCCAGGCGATTACCCAAGTCCACCTGTTCGCACTGCAGCACAGAAAGGTTCACTTCCACATACTTGATGCCCAGCTTCTGCATCTGACCGTTGGCGATAAACTGGCAGGTCTTGGCGAATATGCGCTCGCCTAGTTCCACGATGCTGCCGGTGCTCTCGGCTACGGGGATGAACAGCCCCGGCGGAATGATACCGCCGTCAATTCTCCTGATGCGAACCAGGGCCTCCGCCGATACAAACCGCTTTTCATGTGTGCTGTAAATGGGCTGGAAGAAAACCTCGACGCGGTCCTCTTCCAAGGCCAGCTCAATTTCGTCCTGCATGTTGCCGTACTGCAGAAACTCGTTGACCATCTTCGGAGAAATCTCGACACCAGATTCGGGCACCTGTCCGTTGAACTTGTTAAAGAAAAACCTGAGCAACTTAGGCAACGAGGCGGCATCGCCTGCGTCAAGGCCGTTTTCCATGCACAGCCCCTGCACATTCCTAAAGCCAACGCGTTCATTCTGCTGTTCCTCGCGAAGCCAGCGGATAAGGCGCTTGTAGCGCGCATCGTCCTCGGTAATCAGCAGGAATTCCGGCCCAAGCAGCTTAAAGAACAGTACCCCTTCGCGAACCGTAGGGCGGCGCATCAGCTGCAGAATATATTCCTGGGTTTCCTTGGTGATTTCGTCGATGGAGAACTGGATTACGTGGAACTTCTTCTTGCGACTGAAAAGCTGCTTCAGGTAGGCTTCCAGGGCGTAACCGTTAAAGCAGCCCAGCTCTCGGTTCAAGTTGCCTTCTGGATTTTCCAAGGTGGCGTAAAGGACGATCAACCCCAGTGAAGAGGAAAAATCCCACAAGCAGCAAGGCATTGTCCATGAACTGGAAAAGGGCGGCGACTATCCACAAGGCAACCCAGGTGACAAAGGCCGACAAGCGCAGTGACGAAATTTTCTTGCGATTTAGCGTAGCAAATCCCAATATGGAAACAAAGTAGATACCGCAGTAGATGTATGCAAGCAACGCACCCGGGCCATAAGTGTACGCGACGCGTCCCTCCGAAAAGATATGCAGAGGCGCAAGAAACATCGAAAGGCACTGCAACGACACGACCGCCAGCAAAATCTTGGATAACTTTACATGCTTAAAGTGCCCCAGGACATCGTACGAAAGGTACAGCAGAGCCATGGACGTTTCAAGGACCAGAAAGCAGATGTAGGTTTTGCAGACCCCAATCACCAAAAGAGGCGGCAGGGAATCCTGATGGGCGATGGCTACGATGGAGAGAATGTCGGCGGACAGGAGCAAGATGCAAATGACCAGCATGCTCTTGAATATTTTTTCGCCATAGAGACCCAGCTGCTTTCTGCGAGAGTAAAGCACCAGTAGCAAAACGCTAACGACAAGGCCACAGCATTGACATTCAATATTCATACATCACCAAATACACACGGCATATATAGTTTAATTGAGCAAGCCCCGTCAACGAGGATTTCGTCAACAGGGCCTTAATCAGAGAATTTGGGCAAGCGCACCTAGGCGCTCCACGTCAGTCGCCTCAGCAATGAACGCCATATCTCAACCTGCTTTTATCTCAACCTTCTCAAGCCCTTGGGCATGGGAACCTCAGTGCCGTCTTCCTGCAAGAGGAAGATGTTGTCCAGGCTGATGTAGCCCACGCCGCTATGACGGGCGCGGAAGTTGATGGTCTTGATCTTTGTGGGATCCAGCTGGGGAACAGTCTTGCCCCAACCTTCCTGGGTCATGTTCTCCCAAATGAGGGTGTCGCGGACCCAGGTACCATGCGTGTTGCGGAGACGCACCATGAACTCGTCGTAGTCCTTCACCTGGTCGCTCTGGACCTGGACTTCGATATAGCCGTGGGGATTGTTGTGGTTGGTGGCATAGTCAAACACCACGCCAACAGACTGCTTGATTTCCTGGGGAACCACGTAGTAGGCGCCGGAGTAGTTGGGCCAGCCAAGAGTAGGCGGCTGCTCAATGTGGAAATCATGACGGATAA
>JAZLKH010000141.1:0-43747 GCA_045597545.1 Fibrobacter sp. | reverse complement strand
GCTGTCGAAGGGTGCTGTCTTGTTGGCGATATCCATCATGGTCACCATGGCGCGGACCATGGCGTTGTCGTTCAGCGTAATGTGGTCGCTGTAGTTGCCGCGCTTGGGCCAAACCTGGGGCAGGCCGCCGGAGGAGCGCTGCATGGTCAAAAGGAAGTTTACCGCCTTGTTGAAGCTGCTCTTGAATGCGGCCTTGTAATTGCTGTTGGTGGTTTCCTTGTAGCGCACGGCTAGCAAACGCATTTCCTGTACGGTGGCGTCGTTGTCGATGGTGGCCAGGTCGCCGCCACTTGCGGAGCGCCACTCGGACTTCTGTCCGCCGGCATAGGCGCTTACGTACTTGCTTGCCATGGCCTTGTAAAAACCGCCGTTGCTAATCTGCCAGGTGGTCATGTTGTAAGCGTACTGGTCGATGTCCATGCCCTTGGCTGCCGTGGTTAATTCGGAGTAGCCGCGATAGCTGTTGATCTTGCTGATCGCGGTAGAGGGGGGCACATAGGCGTTCGCCGCAAAGGTTGACGCAGCCGCAGAAAGTGCGATTAAAGTTGCCAAGGTATAACGAGTGCTCATAAAGACTCCTTTTTCGCCCCAAAATCAACGGGGACCAAACATTCCATACGTAAAGATATATAAATGTTGCGTAAAAGGAATAAAAAGTCCATATTTTATGGCATTTGCCGTTGTCCTTGAACAACGGTATATCCCTTTGCATCAAAAAAAGTCCACACTTGTTTTTTTTGTGGCTTTGCTTATTAGTTCTCACAACGCAAAAAAAGCCTGCGGTTTAACGCAGACTCTTTTGTGAAAAAAAAAGCTTCTTTCGACTTAAGCTTTTTGGCGCTGCTTCGCAGTGCAGAAGATTGCGGCTTGGTCATGAAAAAGCACTCGTGCTTTTTTGCGACACTCGCCTTAAGCCTTCTTGAACTTCTTAAGAAGAGCGTCGGCCTTTGCGAACTGTTGCTTCACGGACTTGGGACCGGTACCGCCTTCGATGTTACGGCGGCTAACGCTGTATTCGAAGGTGAGGGTCTTCTTCATGCGGGCGACATCGGGAACGCCGGCGGCTGCCCAGGATTCGTCGGACAGGTCCGTAAATTCCTTACCCTGGCGGGCGGCTTCGCCGACCAGGCTACCGACCACGTGATGTGCGTCGCGGAAGGGAACACCAGCTTCCACCAGCAAGTCTGCCAGGTCGGTAGCCAGCAGCGCCGGCAGCATCTTGGCCTGCATCTTGTCGAAGTTGAAACGTGCGGTTTCCAGAGCTTCCTTCATGACGCGGAGGATCACCTTTACGTTGTGGACGCTGTCAAATACCGGTTCCTTGTCTTCCTGCAGGTCGCGACTGTAGGAAAGGGGAGCGCCCTTCACCAGAGTGTACATGGCGCTGAAGTTACCCAGCATACGGCCAGACTTACCGCGGATCAGTTCCATGGAGTCGGGGTTCTTCTTCTGGGGCATCATGGAGGAACCGCTGCTGAATGCATCGTGCAAGGTGAGGAAACCGAATTCGCTGGTGCTCCAATTCACGAAATCTTCAGCGTAACGGCTCATGGTGTTTGCGATGATGGCGAGGTCAGCGTTGAATTCCAGCATCATGTCGCGGTGGCTTACGGCGTCGATGGAGTTGGGGCTCACATCCTTGAAGCCAAGTTCCTTTGCAACCAATGCGCGCTGGTAGGGGAATGCGGAACCTGCCATGGCGCCGCTACCCAGAGGCAGCTGGGAGTGCAGTTCCAGGAAGTTCTCCAGACGCTTCACGTCGCGACTTACTGCAAAGAACATGCTCATGAGGTAATGGCTGAAGTAGATGGGCTGTGCCTGCTGCAGGTGGGTGTAGCCCGGCATCAGCTTGCCGAAGTACTTCTTGGAAAGGTCCAGAACCACGTCCATCAATTCCACTTCGAGAGCGCGGATTTCTGCAGCGCGGTGACGCATGTAAAGCTTGAAGTCGGTGCAGACCTGGTCATTGCGGCTGCGTCCGGTGTGGATCTTCTTGCCCAGGGCGCCGATGCGCTCGGTAAGCACGCGTTCTACTGCCATGTGGATGTCTTCGTCGGAAGGCTGCCACAGGTTCTTGCCTGCGTGGTAATCGTCGAGAATGGTCTTGAGGCCGTCGCAAATGGTCTTGTACTCAGCCTTGGTCAAGACGCCGGATTCTACCAGGCCCTTGCCGTGACCGATACTGCCTTCGATATCTTCTTCGATGAGTTCTGCATCAAAATGAAGGCTGAAGGAAAGGTCCACCATGGACTGTGCCATACCGCTGGCGAAGCGGCCGGTCCACATGTTGGTCTGGGTTCCTTTCTTTGCGTCTTTCTTGGCGGGAGCTGCCTTGGCGGCAGACTTAGAAACTGTTTTAGCCATTTTGAAATCCTCTTGAAATTTTAACGGACAAAAATATAGAAAGTTGCCGCAACGTTCGACGTAGTGTTCTCTTACAACTGTGGCGGAACAGGCTTGTCCACCTTGCCGTCCAGAATCTTTTCTACGGTGGCGATAATCTTGTCGCGCTCGCCGCACCAGTCCGGGGCCAGGAGCATGTCGCTTGGACTTTCGCCGCTGAAGCGCTCGATGGCCGTTTCCTTGCCGATGATCTTGATCATTTCTGCCACGGCGTTGCAGTACCCTTCAAAGGTCAGTAGCTTGAATTCACCGTTGATGAAATCCTGCGCCATGGCGGTGCCCGTAACGATATGCAGCGGGTGGATTTTTACGGCGGCAAGACCCGCGTCGCGAACCACCTGGGCGGTGTTCTTGAAGTCGATCAAGGTTTCGCCGGGGAGGCCTACGATGAGGTGCGTGGTGACGGTGAGACCTGCAGCCTGGCAGCGCTTGACCGCGTCTTTCCATTCGGCGAGTGTATGTCTGCGGTTGATGCCTGCCAAGGTCATGTCGTTTGCGGTCTGCAAACCGATTTCCACGATGATGGGCTTCTTCTTGTTCAGCGAAGCCAGGTAGTCCACCTTTTCCTGTTCCAGACAGTCGGGGCGGGTGCCGATGGCAAGTCCGCATGTCTCCGGGTGCTTGATGATTGGGTCGATGATGCCCTTCAAGTGTTCCAGTGGAGCGTGGGTGTTGGTGTAGGGTTGCAAGTAGGCGAGGATGCCTGCGTTTGGGTACTTGTCGCGAAGCTTGGGAACGAACTGGTCCAGCTGTTCCTGGATGCTGACCTTTGCCAAGTCGTATACGGGGCTGAAACTGCGGTTGTTGCAGTAGCTGCAGCCGGAATAACTTTTGGTGCCGTCCAGGTTTGGGCAGCTCATGCCGCCGTTCAGGGGCAACTTGCGCACCTTCAGGTAGTTGGGGAACAACTTAAGCAGTAATTCGCGATAGGGTGTGTAATGCATGTACTTAATATATATCGTTTTACTTAAAAAGCAAACTAGGCTAGGGTTGCTGAAATCAGCTCCGCGCCGGTTTCTAGGTGATGGATGCTGAAATGGGCGGTGGCGTTTTTGGTCGGGGCGTCGCTAACGTAAAGGCCGAAGGTGGGCGGGTTGTCGCCCTTAGGCAGGCTGGTGGAACCTGGGTTCACCATAAGCACGTCCTTGAAGTTTTTCTGCAGCTGGTAAATGTGGGTGTGTCCGTAAAGGTAGGCGTCGATGGGACGGTCGCTTTTTTCGATCGCTTCGCCGGGTTCCAGTTGATCCAGGGCGTTGGCGGGGAAACATTCTGGCATAAAGATATGGCCATGGCTCAGGAACATGCGAATGGTTTTCTGCTTGCCCGCGGCGTCTGTCACTTGGTCTTCCACGACGGCGTATTCATCCTCAATCTTTACGAAGTCAAGCATCATCAGGTCTACATCGGCGTCGCAGTTGCCTCGTGCCGCCACAATCTTGTCTCCGTAGGGCTTTAATGCCTCTACGACGCCCATGGGACCGTGTCCTTCTGGAAGCGGATTTCGAGGACCATGATAAAGGGTGTCTCCCAGCAGAAAAATCTTATCGCAATGGAGTCGCTCGAAGTGGGCGAGTGCCTTACGGGCCGCATCCGCAGAACCATGGATATCAGAAAGAATCAAAGCACGCATAAAACGAAAACCTCTTACGATGACGAAGAATTTAGTCAAAAAAGTAATAATTGGAGATTGATGATTGAAGGTTGATGATTGGATATCATCAATTCTCAATAAAAATGTCAAATCTCTATTTACTAATTATCGCCACCACGCCGCTCACCGCCATGTAGGCATACACGATCTTGCGTAAAACGGGTAGGGGAATTCTCTTTTGAACCTTGTTTCCGATAAAGGCCCCGATGGCCACGGCCGCAATGCCAATCAGGTATGCGCCGCCCACCGTAGGCGTTACAAAGCCGGCCTTTGCCCTGAACAAGGTCATCATCAGGTTGCCGATAACGAAGTAGGCCTGGATCTGGGCAATATATTTTTCCTTCGTCTGGGCGGAGGCCATAAAGTACAGCACCGCCGGAGGTCCCTGCATGGCGAATAACCCGCCCATAAGACCGGATAAGGTTCCCAGCCCGATTTGCACAGGCAGGGTAGGTTTTAACTTGATTCGTTCGCTGAAAAAGAAAAAATACAGGCTGACCGCAACGAGGATTGCTCCCAGTATGTGCTTGAGAAATTTTTGGTCGACAGAACTGACGATAAAGACGGCACCCAGGCTTACCACCGTAAATGTGACTAAAATGGGGAGCACTTTGTTCCATTCGATAAAGCGCCGCATACGGAAGGCTACGACTAAGGACATGGAGGCGGCTAGCATACCTGACAGGGCTGTGGCCTCGCCGTAGCTGGGCAGCAGGTAGGGAAACACGGTCATGACGAAAATGCCAAAACCGAACCCGCTTACCCGCTGGATGAAGCTACCCATGCAGCTAATGCCTATCAGTATGAGAATGCTGTTCATTTCCATTTTCAAATTCAAATTTAAAAATCTTACTATAATTTTGCATAGAATAAGAGGGAAATATGAAAATCACAAAATTTTTTGAAGCCATATTACTGTTGATGGTAGGCATGGTTCTTTTTGCCTGTGGAGACGACAATGGATCTTCTGCAGATAAGGATGACTCCCCGAATCGCCTGGGCCTGAACGTGGTTTCTGCAAAATCGGATCTGGACTCCTGCAAGAAATCCATGGAAGGGGAAATGTCCTATGTGACAAGTACGGGCGAATTGTTGCTTTGCCTGGAAGGGGACTGGAAAACCTATGGTGTGAGCAAGATTCCCGTATACGAGTCAAGAGACGGTAAGGATGGCTCCGACGGAAAAGATGGAACCGACGGTAAGGATGGGGTCAACGGCACCGACGGCACTGACGGCAAGGACGGTGTGGACGGCAAGGATGGTGTGGATGGTCTAAGCTGTTCTGGTGAATACCGCGATGACGAAAAGGGCATCGATATTTACTGTGGCAAGGATTTTGTGGGAACGATCTGGAATGGAACCAATGGCCAGGCCGGTAGCAATGGTGGTACCACTGCAAGTATTGATTTTAATAAGGCCGAACATGTGGAAATTGGCGACACCGTGTGGAGTTATTCCGATTCCTTGTTAGTTCGTATTAGCGATAACGATATCCTGGCTAAAAAGGAAACCGTTGAAGTTACTGTGACCAGTACCTCTGATTCCAAGGGGATTGTGCTGACTGCAGAACTTAGGGACGGTTTCTACTATGCCATGCTGTTCTTCGCTCAGAAGAGTTCTGGATCCAGGACGATCAAGGTGCAGGATGGGGATAACGTGGTTATCAGCTACAAGGATGAAAATCCAGAAAGAGTCATTAAACGCAATGTAGCCTTTATCCTAGCATCCAGGAATGAACGGGACTTCATCTCCCTGGATAAACCTTGGTATTACGGGGACAGTGCCGAAGTGGTTGTTACCGTTAACGATAAGAATGCCGAAGGGGATACCATACAAGTATCTATGATTTTGTGCTATGATGATGGCTATGAATGCCATTATACAGAAAATGAAGGGGGCTTCGGTACCTATGATGCCAAACTCAAACTTGCTGGTGCAGGTGGCCTTTATAAAGGAAGTTTCTTTATTGTGAATGAAGGTAAGAATCACGATGACTACTTCTATTCTGATCCTGCGAAAATTTTGACAGTTGATGTGCGATATACCTTTAAAGATGAAAAAAAGACATTTGAAAACGTAACTGTCTACTGGAAGAAAAGTGCCGATAGCCGAGTGGAGTTTGATGCGGATCGATATAACCAGGCTTCCAAGGGACATTTCTATGTCTATGACGAAGGTTGCGGTAAGGACTCCGTAGAGGTGACAATCTTCAGTAAGGTAAAAGGCGATGAAATCCGCGCTGTTGCTTACAGATATAAGGATTACTTCTATGGAGAATTCCTTATGAATGGCCTCAAGAATGATGGTGTTCTGGCCATTGATGAAAAGGACACCATTCTTATCCAGTATAAAGACGCAACGTTAGGGACTGTATCAAAGGATATGGCCAAGGCTGGATTTGCTCTTTACGCAACGGTATCTTTTGGTGATTCCCTGTATATGGATGTTACTGACAAGGCTGTCCTGAAACTTGTGGATGAAAGCCTTACCGAAAACGATGCGGTGACCATTCGGGTTTCGTCAGAATCTGATTTTTATGGTGTACTGGTTGATATGTATACGATTCCCGGTGGAGATGGTACGGAACGTATCGGTTACGTTGAATTCACGAAGGATCCCGAGGTTGTAAGAGAAGAAAACTTCGAGAAGAAAGTCTTTGTGAAGGATATGGAAACTATTCGTGCGTCCTATTCCACCAATCGATTGGCTTCCTCGACCAAGTGGTTTGAGGCTAAGGCCTTCTGGGTCGACAAGAATACGTGCTTTATAGACAAGCGTGATGGCAGAGCCTATAAATTCGTTACCATGGGAGACCAGGTTTGGATGGCGGAAAACCTTGCGTACGGAGATGGAAAATTCTACGATAACGATTCTATCAAGTACAGTTCTTACGGAAAGCTTTACACCTGGGCGCAGGCTTTAGATACTGCAGAAGCGATTTGTGGGGTGAGTCGTTGTAAAATAGAACGTCCGTATAAGGGTGCTTGCCCTTCTGGTTGGCATTTGCCGAGTCTGGATGAGTTCAAAACCCTTCTTGGTTTTGTGAGTGGTTTCTCGGAATATGGTTCAACGCCATCTCTCCTGAAGTCCTCCTATGGATGGACCTATTATGCAGGCGTCGAAAGTGGCAAGGACCGCTGGGGCTTTGGCGTTTTCCCCATAGGGTATTATTCCAGTTCATCAGATTTTAAAGGCAAGGGCGAGCGTGCGTATTTCTGGCTGGATGAAGATGTCTCTACGACTACAGCCAAGACTATGTATTTCTCTAATTATTCGGACGTAATTCTTGATACGGATGAGTATAAGACGTATGGCTACTCTATTCGATGCGTCAAGGATGAGTAAATTGAGCCTCCAGGGGCAGTTCGGCCCCTTTCAATGTTATAAAACAGAGTTTTCTTTAATCTTTATCCTTTTACGCTTTCCGCTAAACGTGTTTTTTATCTTCTTTTGCCAAAACCTTTATCCTTTAACCTTTATCCTTTCACCTAAATGTGCTATATTTAGCACGTAAATTTTTAAACACCTCAAAGGAAGGTAAAATCATGGCAAGAAAGAAGATTGCACTCGTTGGTGCTGGTCAGATTGGTGGTACTATGGCTCTCGTCCTCGCTCAGAAGCAGCTGGGTGACGTGGTCCTCATCGATATTCCGATGACTGAAGGTATGCCGAAGGGTAAGGCCCTCGACATTATGGAAGGCCGTTCCGTTATGGGCACTTCCTGCAACCTGTCCGGTTCTACCAACTACGACGACATGGCTGGTGCAGACGTCGTTATCGTTACCGCTGGCGTTCCCCGTAAGCCGGGCATGAGCCGTGACGACCTTCTTGGCATCAACTGCGGCGTCATCAAGGACGTGGGCCTCAAGATCAAGGAAAAGGCTCCCAACGCATTCGTTATCGTTATCACCAACCCGCTGGACGCAATGGTGTACAACATGCAGAAGGTGACCGGCTTCGATTCCTCCAAGGTTATCGGTATGGCTGGCGTTCTCGACTCTTCTCGTCTCGCTTGCTTCGTTGCTATGGAACTGGGCGTTTCTGCTGAAGACGTTAAGGCAATCGTTATGGGCGGCCACGGTGACACCATGGTCAGCCTCTATGACTGCGTCTCCGTCGGTGGCATTCCTCTGCCGCAGCTCATGAGCAAGGAAAAGTTCGACGAACTTGCTGCTCGTACTGCTAACGCTGGTGGCGAATTCGTTTCTCTCCTGGATCGCGGCTCTGCATTCTACAGCCCGGCAACTTCCGCTATCAAGATGGCTGAAGCTTACCTACTGGACAAGAAGAGCGTTCTCACCTGCGCTGTTAAGCTGAACGACGAATACCAGGGTAAGGGCAAGGGCCTCTACTGTGGCGTTCCCTGCGTTATTGGCGCAAACGGCGTAGAAAAGATCTTCGAAGTCAAGATGAACGACTCCGAAATGGCAGCTTTCGAAAAGTCTATCGAAGCTTGCAAGAAGAACGCTGAATGGGGTGACGCTAACACCTAATCAGATTAGGGAAGGCTTCGCCCTCCCTAAGACCCTTCTAAGAAAATACCCTTGGTTCAACCAAGGGTATTTTCGCTTTCAGGAGAAAACTTTGGGTTGTCGTCCCTTGCTGAACAAGCAGGGGTTTATTGTTCACGGTAAGATGTAAGGGGCGTTGCTCCTTAGAACCCTTTGAAAATCCCTTGCTTTTGAGCAAGGGATTTTCGTTTAGAAAGGCTGGCGCAAACACTTAATTGAGAGCGCTCGCGCTAAGGTAATAAAGAACTTACCACAAGCGCTCGCTCTCAACACCGCCCCTGGTTACGGACCAGGGGCTTTGTGTTTCACGGCAGACCGCTCACTCTCGCAAACGTGCCCGGTTAATACAGTATTTTTATCGTGTTTGTTGTTCTACGCCGTGGTTGTAGGCTAATGTGTAGGTATAAGCTGTGCTAGCCTACAAAAAGGAAGAAAAAAGATGCGACGAGCTCTGCAAGTTGATCTGTTTTATAGGCTAAAATGCCTGCGCAGTGGGGAATGGCCTACAAAACTGAGCGAAGATTTTGTTGTTGTCTCATTTTTGTGTAGGCTAAAGTGCTTGTTGATTAGGGTTTGGCCTATAAACCATAAAGTAAGTCTAGTCTAACTTTTGTGCCGAAACGTTCTCAAATGTGTTTTCATTTATGAAACCATTTTATCTGCCTTACGCAAATTTTTCTAATGGCACACTTCGTGTGCATTTAGCTCGAATCGACCTGAAAATTCTTCAAAATCAGCCGTTTTTCCCATCATTCCTAGCCTCTAACCCCTAGCTCCTAAACTGTAATTACTAAATTTGCGCCCGTATGTTTACAGGTATTATTCAAGGTACAGGAACCATTGCGTCTCTCGAGAATCGTGGAGATGCCTTGACCATGCGTCTTTTAGCACCCGGCTTCTTTGAAAAGTGCAATTTAGGCGACAGTGTGGCCAACAACGGCGTCTGTCTCTCCATCGAGAGCTGCACCGCCGACGAGGCGACTTTCTGCCTGATGCACCAGACAGTGGAAAACACTAGCTTTAAGCAGGCTAAGCCCGGTGATTTGGTAAATCTGGAACTGCCTTGCCGCGCCGATTCCTTTATGGGTGGCCATTTCGTTATGGGCCATGTGGATTGTACGGTAAAGGTTCTCAAGGTCACTCCCCGTGAAACTGGGGTAGAGGTGGATTTGGAGCTTCCCGCAGATCTTCGCCGCTACGTTATCCGCCGCGGATCTGTAACTCTTAACGGCATCAGCCTTACGGTTGCCGAAAAGTTCGAAGATTCCATGCGCGTGTGCATTATCCCCGAAACCTTGGCCAGAACCAATTTGCGCAACTGGGTGCCCGGTACCATTGTGAATGTTGAAGTAGATATGCTCGGTAAGTACATTGAAAATTACTTGAAGGAGCGAGACCTTGCTTAATACGATTGAAGAGGCCATTGAGGATTTCAAGGCTGGTAAGTTTTTAATCGTCGTAGACGACGAAGACCGTGAAAACGAAGGCGACTTTATTGTTGCCGCCGAAAAGATCACCCCCGAAAAGGTGAACTTCATGCTGAAGGAAGGCCGTGGCGTGCTATGCTGCCCCCTGCCCATAAGCCGTTGCCACGAGTTGAATCTTACCCGTCAAACTGCCGAAAACACTTCTATTCTCGGCACGCCCTTCACCATCATGGTAGATAAGATCGAAGGCTGCACTACGGGTGTTTCTGCCCACGACCGCGCCGCTACCATTTTGGCTTTGTCCGACCCCAATTCCAAGCCCAGCGACTTTGGCCGCCCCGGTCATATTTCTCCGCTGTACGCCCAGGAAGAAGGTGTGCTCCGCCGCGCCGGCCATACCGAAGCCGCCGTGGACCTCACCAAGCTTGCCGGACTTCGCCCCGCTGCCGCCCTCATCGAAATCATGAACGAAGACGGCACCATGGCCCGCATGCCTCAGCTGCAGGAAGTGGCCAAGAAGTTCGACCTCAAGATTATCTCTATCCGCGACTTGATTGCCTACCGCCTGAAGAACGAAAAGCTGGTGCAGCGTGTGGCTGCCCCCAACGTTCCCACCAAGTACGGTGATTTCAAGGCATACGCCTACCGCAGTACCACCGACGGTGTGGAACATGTGGCCTGGGTTGCTGGCAATCCGGACTTTAGCAAGCCGGTTTATGTACGCGTTCACAGCGAATGCTTGACTGGCGATATTTTTGGAAGCATGCGTTGCGACTGCGGCGAACAGTTGGATGCCGCCATGAAGTTCATTGGCGAACATGGCGGAGTGCTGCTTTACATGCGTGGCCAGGAAGGCCGCGGCATTGGCCTTTGCAACAAACTCCGCGCTTATGAATTGCAGGAAAAGGGCATGGATACGGTGGACGCCAACCTCCACTTGGGGTTCAAGTCCGATTTGCGCCAGTACGGCACCGGCGCCCAAATCCTGGCCGACCTGGGTGTTCGTCAGATGAAGCTTTTGACAAACAACCCCAGCAAGATTTCTGGTATCTCCGGCTACGGTCTTGAAATCGTGGAACGAGTACCTATTGAAATCAAGCCCAACAAGATTAACCGCTATTATCTGCAGACCAAGAAAGAAAAGATGGGCCACGAACTGGCTCTGGACGAAGCAGATCACGGCGCAGCCGAAGGTTTAAAGTAAGGTAGGAATATGGTTAACGAACTGAAGAATTCTCTGGATGGAAAGGGCATGAAGGTGGCAATCGCCGTGGCCCGTTTCAACGAAATCGTCACCGACAAGCTGCTGGAAGGCGCTGTCCGCCAGCTCACCACTCTGGGTGTTGCCGAAAAGGACATTACCGTTGCCCATGTTCCCGGTGCATTTGAACTGCCGGGCATCTGTCGTAAGCTCGTATACTGCGGTAAGTACGATGCCGTAATGGCTCTGGGTGCCGTTATCCGTGGCGAAACCGGTCACTACGACGTTGTGGTGAACAACTCCACAAGTGGTATCGCAAGCCTCGCTGCCGAAGGCGAGGTTCCCGTAATTCTTGGCATTCTCACCACCGACACCGTGGACCAGGCTATGAACCGCGCTGGCCTCAAGGCTGGCAACCTGGGTTGCAACTGGGCATCTACCGCTGTCGAAATGGTGAACCTCTACAAGCAGATTAAGAAGTAAAAACGAACCCTCTGGATTAGATTTATGGCACAACAAATTTCTTTTAGACCAGCTCGCGTGTTCGCCATGCAGCTGTTGTATTCAATGGAAATCACCGGTCAGACCGTGGGAGAGGCTCTTCCGGGAATTTTGGAAAATCAGGAAAAGCCCCTTCAGGACGACCAGAAGAAGTACGGCATGAAGTTGGTGGACCTGGTTCTGGAACACCGCGCCGAACTGGAAGAATCCGTGAAGGCTAATTCCGCCCACTGGGAATTGGACCGTATCGCTCGTATTGACCGCATCGTTCTTTCCATCGCCATGGTGGAGTTGAGCTACATTCCCGAAATTCCCATGAAGGTTGCTATTTCCGAAGCTGTGCAGATCGCGGCCAAGTTCAGCACCGATGGTTCCGATGCCTTTGTCAACGGTATTTTGGCTGGCTTCATGCAGAGCCGTGGCATGGCCGCTCCCGACTCTAAGGAGAAGTAAAAGTGCGTAACGAAAACAAGATGAAACATATTTTTGCGGGCGTCACCTGTCTGGTGGCTCTCATCATTTATGCCCTGACGATGGCTCCCACCGTTTCCTTCTGGGACTGCGGCGAATTCGTAGCCTGTGCAAACACCTTGGGTATTCCTCATCCTCCTGGAACGCCATTCTTCGTGTTCCTGGCTCGTGCAGTAATCGTGCTGCTTCCCTTCGTGGAAGAAATCGCAAAGCGCGTGAACTATATATCTGTGGTTAGCTCCGCGGCTACGGTTTACGTGACCGCCCTCTTCGCCTGGGAAATCCTTGCCATCGTCTTGGATTCTGCAAAGCAGAAGGGCGAGGGTGTCGTAGAGCGCCTTGCCGACAAGATCAACGGAAAAACTCGTACAGCGGTACTCGGAACCGCCGCTCTCGTGGCTGGTTTTCTGCTGACCTTCTCTGATACCTTCTGGTTCAACGCCGTTGAAGCCGAAGTGTACGGCATCGCCATGTTCATCCTGATGCTGGTCTCCTATCTAGGCCTTGTCTGGTACAAGAAGAAAGACGAGGAATATAGCGACCGCATTCTAATCTTTATTTGCTACATCGCATTCCTGGGCGTAGGCGCTCACCTTTACACCATGCTCACGGTTCCTGCCGTGTTCGCCCTTCTTTTGGTGGCTCAGCCCAAGAAGATTGTGGAACGCTGGCCTATCTGGGTGACCGGCACGTTGCTGTGTTCTGTTATCTACATGGTTTCTGCCTTTATCGAAATTTCCCTGTGCTGTGTGGTTGTACTTGCTATCTTGAGTGTGGCAAAGCCCTTCTCCAAGAATATGAACAAAGCGGTTCGCCTTTCCCTGGCGTTTGCCTTTGTTGCGCTGATCGGCTACAGCACCCATCTTTACATTCCCATTCGTTCAGAACTGAATCCTATTATTGATGAAAACGATCCGGAATTGAACATTCGCGACGAGCAGGGCAACCTGCAGCTGGGCAACCTGCTGAAGGATGAAAACTGGGAGGCCTTCAACAACTTCATTGAGCGTAAGCAGTACGGCTCCGAAAGCATGATCAGTCGTGCATTCTACCGTCGCGCACGCCTCTCTCACCAGTTCCTCAGCTTCCCGCACATGGGCTACGGTGGCTATCAGATGGCCCAGTACCTGCCTTACAAGGTGGGTGACGTGAACTACGCCAACGGTGTCTATACCTTTGACGCAGCCGACAACCAGCCGGTAGAACGTTTCGGTCTCAAGTTCCCCACGCAGATGAGCTTCATGGGCGACGCCACCATGCCGCAGCTCTTGATGTTCCTCCTGTTCAACGGCCTTATTGTGATGGTTTGCGTATTCGTTTGGAAGCGCAATACCAAGATGGGCGTGTTCATGTCCATCCTCTATGCCCTTTGCTCTCTGGGTCTGTTGTTCTACATCAACTTCGCCGACGGCGCCCGCATGGAACAGCGTGACCACGATTACTGGGTCAGCGTCATGAGCCGTAATGTTCAGGACTTGAATGCTCGTGGTGCAGGCATTACTGCTCTTCCGGATCCCAACGAACTTATTGACATGCGTCAGAATATAGAACATGCCAAGATTCGCATGGAAACCCTTCAGTCTCGTGGGGCCGATGCTGGCAAGATTGCCGCTCTGCAGCATGAAATCGAAGGCTTCGAAAATTCTGCCGTTTGGCAGAACTGGAAGCGTCTGGAAGCTGGCTTTGCCCAGGTGGGGCAGCGAGCTCCCTTCCCCGAAGCCGTACACTTGGAAGTCCGCGAACGTGACTACTTCTATACGCCGGCTTTCATCTTTATGAGCCTCATCTACGGTGTAGGTGCCGGAATCCTGGTGTTCCTCTGTGCAACCGGGACCATGCCTGCCTTGGCTACACCGCTGGCTGCGGCCCTGGTGCTTGTCTCCTTCGTGATTCCCTGTGCATCCAACTACAAGGAACACGACCGTTCCGGCCTCTGGGTTCCCTGGGATTACGCCTACAACCTGCTGAACAGTTGCCGCCCCAACGCCATCCTCTTTACCAACGGCGATAACGATACGTTCCCCCTGTGGTTTGCCCAGGAAGTTGCCGGTATCCGTAAGGACGTTCGCGTGGTGAACCTGTCCCTGGGCAACACCGACTGGTACATTAAGCAGATGCTGGATAACGAGCCCAAGCTTAAGCTCAGCTACGACCACAAGACCATCGATAGCGACATGGTTCTGGATAATAGCTCTGCAAGCAATCCCAACCATGCTACTAGCACCTGGGTTAAGAATGCCAACCGCTTGATGCCGCAGCTCAAGAACCGCATCGATGCCATGGAAGGCCAGGAACTTTCTGCAGCGGACTCTGCAAAGCTCTTGCAGTTCAAGGTTCACTACCAGGTATGGGACGCCTTTAGTGAGTGGGCAGCCCGTACTCGTAGCTCCATGATGCTGACCCAGCACAAGCTGGTGATCGACCTTGCCCTCCAGAATATGGATCGCCCCATCGAAATTTCTACAACGGTGGGTACCTCCAACTTCATGGGCCTCGAAAAGTACATGGTCCAAGAAGGCATGGTCTACAACTTCGTGAAGGGTGACCTTACCGTTCGTCGTAATTCCTTTGATGCCGCATACACCGCGGGCCTTATCGATTCTGTCTATAAGTATCGTGGTCTTGGCGATGGTACCGCCTATATCAACGAGGAAACGGAACGCTTGCTCAGCAGCTATGTCTCCCTGTATCTGCAGATTTCCTTCGATGCTCGCGACCAGATTGAAAAGCTCCGTAACGATCGCCCCTTTACTGCCGAGAAGAAGGCCAAGGTGGATAGCCTTGCCGCTTCTGCAGGCAAGTACCTGGCCATGGGTATGAAGCAGTTCCCCGGCGAATGGCGCAACTACTGGGCAGCAGCCTTTGTCTACCAGTCCGCTGGTATGAAGAAGGAAGCCGCCGAAGTGACGGCCAAGGGTCTCGAAAATGTACCTTCTTACGAAGAGGGCGGCCGCGCACGTCTCTCCATGGCTCAGCGTCAAATCGAAATGATGTCCGAAGAACCGCTGCAGATTGAAGAACCCGCTCCTGTAGAGCCTGCAACGGATTCCGCAGCAGGCGATAGCGTCGAGGAACCTGCTGTCGTTGCAGCCAAGTAATTCGAGGTTTCGAATGGATTTAAGTCTAGTCATTCCGGTCAAGGAAGAAAGCGAAAATCTTCCGGATCTTCTGAAAGAAATCGTCGCGGCCATCCAGCCCACGGGTTTTGAGTACGAAGTCATCATCATCGATGACGGAAGCCGCGATAATACCTGGGAAGTGGTGGAGAACCTTTCCAAGGAATACGCTTTCCTTAAGGCTTACCGCTTCCAGTTCAACTGTGGCAAGGCCGCAGGGTTGGCCTTTGGCTTCTCCAAGGCTTCTGGCAAGTACGTAGCCACCTTGGATGGTGACCTCCAGGACGATCCCCTTGAAATTCCCAAGATGATCAAGATTCTGGACGAAGGCTATGACCTGGTTTCCGGCTGGAAAATCCGTCGCCTGGATCCCTGGCACAAGACTTGGCCTTCGAAACTCTTTAACCTTACGGTTTCCGCCGTTTGCGGTCAGCGCCTTCACGATTTCAACTGCGGCATCAAGGCTTATCGCAGTTCCGTGGTCCGCTTCATTCACCTGTACGGCGATTTCCATCGCTTTATTCCGGTGATGGCCAAGTGGCAGGGTTTCCGCATTACCGAGATGCCTGTTGCCCATCGCGCTCGCGTCCACGGCGTTTCCAAGTACGGTGTTTCTAGGCTTGTCTCTGGATTCCTGGACTTGCTTTCCCTTTTGTTCCTTCGCAGCTTTGCCGCAAAGCCGCTGCACTTCTTTGGACTTTTGGGCTTGATTTTCATCTTGGTGGGCTTTGGCGTAAGTGGCTATTTTGGCTACGAGTGGTTGCAGACTGGCGCTCTCCATGTGCGTCCCCTGCTCCTTGCCGGTGGGTTCTCCCTGGTGATGGGTGTGCAGTTCTTCTCCCTGGGTCTGCTGGGTGAAATGATGAACGGCAACAAGGTTCAGTCCTATCCCGTGGCGGAGAAGATTCGAGATGGGGTAGGTGGCGACGCCGCGAATTAATTTTTTGTATTTTGTCTTTGGAAGATTAAAGGTTTTATAATGGCTTATCCTAAGAGTTTAGTTATCGTACCGACCTACAATGAGAAGGAAAACATCCTGCTCATTATGTCTGCCATCCTGGAACAGAACGAATGTCTGGAAATCCTGGTGGTGGATGATGGTTCCCCCGATGGAACCGGTGACATGGTGGAAGCTGAAACTCAGAAGAATCCTCGCATTCACCTGATTCGTCGCAAGGGCAAGATGGGCCTGGGCTCTGCATACGTGACGGGCTTCAAGTGGGCTCTGGAACGGGATTACGAACGCGTTTTCGAAATGGATGCGGACTTTAGCCATTCTCCCGAAGACTTGAACCGTTTCCTGGAAACTGCCGAAAGTGCAGACCTGGTTCTGGGCAGCCGTTACAAGCACAACCGTATCAGCGTGGTGAATTGGGACCTGCGCCGCTTAATCTTGAGCTACGGTGCAAACGTCTACACCCGCATGGTGACAAAGCTCCCCATTAGCGATGCTACCGGCGGTTTCAAGTGCTACACCCGTCAGGCACTGCAAGCTCTGGACCTGGACAAGATGAAGAGTGACGGTTACTGTTTCCAGATCGAGACCACATACAAGATTTGGAAGAAGGGCCTTACTGTAAAGGAAATTCCCATCATCTTTACGGATCGTACCCGCGGAACCTCCAAGATGAGCGGCGGCATTATTTCCGAAGCATTCTTCCTGGTCATTAAACTTCGCCTGGGTTTGGCATAATGGCTGTAGATTATTCCTGTTCTGTCATCATTGTCGCATATAATTCCTGCGACTTTATCCCCGCGTGCTTGAAGTCCATTCGAGATGCCAGCGAGGGTGTTGATGCGCAGGTGATTGTATTGGATAACGGTTCTCCCGAACCCATTACTCAGGATGTCAAGAACTTTTTCCCGGAAGTTCTTTGGATTGATTCCAAGGAAAACCTGGGCTTTGGCAAGGGCTGCAATCTGGCTGTAAAGTCGGCAACGAAGCCCTACCTTTTCTTTATCAATCCCGATACGGTTGTTTCTCGCGACTCCTTCCGCAAGATGCTGGAGTTCATCCAGGAACACCCCGAGGCGGGAACCGTAGGCTGCCGCATCCTAAACGAAGACGGTAGCCTTCAGCTGGCCTGCCGCCGATCTTTCCCCACAGCCCTTTCTGCAGTGGCAAAGACGGTGGGACTTGCTTCGCTGTTCCCCAAGAGCAAGTTGCTGGCCTCCTACAACATGACTTACGCCGACCCCGAAGAGGTAACGGAAGTGGATGCCATCAGTGGTTCCTTCTTCTGCATGCGCAAGAGCCTCTACGAAGAACTGAAGGGCTTTGACGAAGACTTCTTCATGTACGGCGAGGACCTTGACCTTTGCTATCGCGCCAAGGAAAAGGGCTGCAAGAACTACTACACGCCAAGCACCAATATACTACATTTCAAGGGCCAGAGCTGCCGCAGCCGCCGTTGGAAATCCTACGTGGATTTCTACCAGGCCATGCTGATTTTTGCAAAGAAGCATCGCGACCTGTACTTTGTGCCCAATGTGCTGGTTTCCTTCGGTATTCTTTTTGCGGCCTTCATCGGAATGTTCAGCCGCCTGATTCCCAAGTTCTGGAAGATCTTTTTGGATTTGGGCGTGGTTGCGCTGTGGGCGAGCGTTGCTTTGAGTTTTTGTTGCGCATGGGATGCCTCCAGCTTGGATGCGCCGAAAGCAGCTGTCTTGAAACACCCGATTTTTGACCCCAATTTTGAGGATTGGTGGCTTGTGGCCATTGTGGTCGTCGTAAATGGACTGTTCCTATTGTTCCGTGGAGAATATGCGACTTCCAGTCTAAAGGGGGAGAAGTTCCTTCAATTCCTAATCCCCGTTAATTTATTGTCGGTGGGTACGTATGTGGGTTATCGCTTGATGACACAAACCCCTTTAAACTTTAGCAGTTTCCCCGGAGAGCAGTTTTTCGCCTATGGGAGCCGCTGGGCTGTTTTTACGGTTGCATCCTGCCTGTTTATCCCCTTCGGTCTTAAGGCATGGCGCCGTATTGCCTTCTGGGTGAACTACTTCTACCGTATTTTTGCCAAGAAACGTCATCGTTCCATCCTTTTGGGCGGTTCCGAAGATTCCTTGAACAGCTGGTTTGACCGCTACAACGTGATCCCCGGTATCGAAATCCTTGGCTGCGTCACCAACGACAAGTCTAAGATTACTGACAAAAATCGTCAGCACGTTCTTGGTAACCTATCCGAGATGGAAAATATTTGCAATCGCACAGGTTGCCGCGAACTTTTGGTGGTCTCCAATGCCTCGGGGTTCCGCGAGTCCTTCGATATAAAGTGGCTGGAAAGTCTTGGCCTGAGGGTTTACCTGCTCATAGGCAGTGGCCGTAACGGGGATTATGCCCTGGTGAACCTTAAATATCTGCGATAATCGCTTAAAAGGGTTGTTTTTTTAACAACCCTTTTTATTTGGACGAAAAATAGAGTTATCTTTTACATAAGTATATGCTATAAAGGGACTTATGTTAGACTCTAAACTCTTGGATATCCTTTGCTGCCCCGAAACTCGGGTGGCTCTTAAGATGGCTTCTGCTGAACGTTTGGCCGCCCTGAACAGCGCCATTTCTGCAGGTTCCCTTAAAAATATTGCAGGCGAAAACATCACTGAGCCTTTGACCGAGGCTCTGGAGACTGAAGACGGCTCCAGAATCTACCCGGTTCGCGAAGGAATTCCTGTCCTTTTGTCTGACGAAGCTATTCAGCTCTAGTAGGAGTGGTTATGACTGTCACGTTGGAATCTCTTAGAAAGTCTGTTGGTAAGAAAAACTCCAAGTCCAAGGTCTTTGCCTGGCTTGCTGACCTGGAACGAGCTGCCGGTGATTTGGACAATGCCTTGAGCAGGGTAGACGGAGGCTTGACTCTCTATCCTAATGATGTGGCCGCTATGTTGGTCCGTGCCAAGATTTTGTTTGCCAAAAATGATTTTGATGGCTGTGTACAGCAATGCGACAAGATTCTGGTGAAGGATCCCTTTAACCTTGCCGCCCAGAAGATTATGGGCGATGCGTATGATCAGTTGGGTAACGTTGCCGAGCGTAACTTGTGCTATCGTCGCTACCACGACATGGATCCTCTGAACACCTTCTGGAAGGAAGAGTACGACGTTGTCATTGAAACAGCCGCAGCCGCTGCAGCCGTAGAGGCTGTTGCAGAAACCGACTTTACCATGCCTGCCGAAGGTGACGATTCCTTGAACATGAACCTTGAGGATTCTCCCGCTGGACTGACTGCCGCGGTTGCCGAAGAGTCTACTTCTGTGGAAAATGAACCTTTGTTCCAGATGGATGCTGCCGAGGCGGAACAGTCTATTGAAAAGGCTTTTGGCGAAGCTTTTGTGGATGAAGACGATGAAGTTAACCTCCCTGAAAAATCCTCTGAGGAAGAAGGCTTGTCTGCTGACGATGATCCCTTCGCTGCCCTTGCCGCCATGCTTCCCAACGGTGACGCCGCCGATGATTCCGCCATGGAGGAACTGTCTGCGTCCCTGGATTCTGTGATGGACGATATCGCCAAGGGCGTATCCTCTACCGAGGAGTTCCCCGTTGACGAGAATATCTCCGGCAACGACGTTAACTCTGCCATTGCCGATATCTTCGGTGCAGAGGACGATGATGATTTTGGTGGCGCGGAGCCTGCCGCCCCGGCATCTCCCTTTGCCAATCTTCCCAACAGCATTGATGAAGTGGCGGAACCTGCTGCCTCCGAGGAATTTAGCGGTAGCGGACTCTTTGAAAAGTCTGCCGAAGCTCCGGTGGCAGAAGACAAGCCCTTGAGCGTAGACGACGCCTTTGGCGACATCTTCGGTGAAGACGAACTCCCCGAAGAGAAGCCTGTGGCACAGGATCTGCCTGCTGCAGAGGAAGGTGGCTTGTTTGAAAAGTCCGCTGATTCCAGCGTCTTTGGATCTTCCTTCGATGATTTGAGCATCGACGATCCGGTTGCTCCTGCAGCGGAAGACTCCCTTGAAGTTGTTGAACCGGCTGTTGAAGACAAGCCCTTGAGCGTAGATGACGCCTTTGGCGACATCTTCGGCGAAGACGAACTCCCCGAGGAAAAGCCTGTGGCAGAAGACAAGCCTATGAGCGTAGACGATGCCTTCGGTGACATCTTCGGCGAAGACGAACTCCCCGAGGAAAAACCGGTTGAACCGGCTCTCGAAGATATGCCTGTGAAAGAACCTGTGGCTGAGGTCGAATCCGCATCTGACCCGGTGATTGCGTCGGCTATGGACTTTGTTCTGGACGATGCACCCGCTGCCGAAGAGGCTCCCGCTGAGGAACCTCCTGTAGCCGAGGCTCCTGCTGAGGATGTGTCCACCAAGTCGGAAACCGCCTTTAGCGTGGACAACGCGTTCGACTCTCTCTTTGGCGAGGAGGACGATCTTTTCGTGGAAGATAAGCCTGCAGCAGAAACTGTAACCGAGGAGCCTGTTGCCGCTGCCGAGAACAGCTCTCTGGAAGATCAGGTGGTGCTGGCCGAAGACGACCTGGAATTGCCGGTTGCCGAGCCGAAGGCTGAATCCAGCGACCTGGTCAAGGAAATGGGCGGTGCATTCGCCTCTATGTTTGGCGATGATGACGAATTGGATCTGCCAGGCGTGAAGGCTGATTCCGGTGTGGAACAGGAATCCACCGGTGCCGCAGTTGAGGAATCCTTTGAAAACTTTGCCGCTCCTGTGGAATCTGCAAATGTTCAGTCCGACTTGGACAAGTCCTTTGATAGTTTGTTCGGAAATGACGACGACCTGTCCTTGACCGAGGATCTGCCCGCTGCACAGCCGGAAGCTCAGGTTGCAGCTCCTGTTGCCGAATTGAATCCCTTGGAAGCCGAAGTTTCCGGTGCATTCAAGGGACTGTTTGAAATGGATGACGATGCTCTGGCCGAAGGTGAACCCGTACCTTCCAATAAGGGTGTTGATTTCCTGATGTCCGGCGACTCCGATGACGAGGTCTCTGCAGGCTTGATCAACAATCCTGACGCCCCGCTGGATCGTGGCGCTCATGACCTGGATGAAAGTTTGAACACTCGCACCTTGGCCGAAATCTACTTTGACCAGGGCCTTTACGGTAAGGCTCTCGATATTTACGCCGACCTTGCCCAGAAGGAACCGGACAACGAGGAAATTGCCGCTCGCTTTAACGAGATCGAGCAGATTTACCGTACCAAGTTTGGAGGCAACGCCTAATGGCCGAACAGCAAGCTCTTCGCATTGAACAACTCCTTCGCGAGATGGTGAATCGCAAGGCGTCTGACTTGCACATTCGCGTAGGTGTACCTCCGGTATATCGTATTAACGGTTCCCTGCAGAAACCCATTCCTATTCGCGTTGATAACGGCATGATGGATTCCTTTTTGGACGATATCATGAACCGCGAACAGAAGCAGCGCTTTGAAACCAACAAGGAATGTGACTTCGCCGTGGGCGCTCGCGACATGGGCCGTTTCCGTGTGAACGTTTTCCGTCAGCGCGGTACCATCGCTATTGTGATTCGCCACATCAAGGCCAAGATTCCTCCTTTCGAAGAATTGCATCTGCCCGAAATCATTCGCGACCTGGCCTTGACCAAGCGTGGCTTGGTGCTGGTTACGGGAACGACGGGTTCTGGAAAGTCCACGACGCTTGCGTCTATGCTGGACTACATCAACCAGAAGGAATCGGTGAATATCATCACCGTAGAAGACCCGATCGAATACCTTTACAAGGACAACATGGCCATTATCTCCCAGCGAGAAATTGGCGTGGATACCTTGTCCTATGCGAATGCCCTGCGAGCCGCACTCCGTCAGGACCCCGACGTGCTCCTGGTGGGTGAAATTCGTGACTTGGAGACCATGCAGATTGCCATGACCGCTGCCGATACAGGCCACATGGTGTTTGCAACCATCCATACCACAAACGCAACGGAAACCATTCACCGTGTGCTTTCGATGTATCCGCCGCACCAGCATGACGAAATTCGTTTGCTGCTGGCCGAAGTCCTTGCCGGTATTATCTCGCTGCGCTTGTTGCCCACCAAGGACGGACAGGGCCGTGTTCCTGCCGCCGAAGTCTTGGTGAACACCGGTGCCATCAAGGAATATATCCAGGATAAGGATAAGATTGACATGGTGGAACAGGCTGTTGCCGAAGGTCACATGCAGTATCGCAGCCAGACTTTTGACCAGGCTTTGCTGGAACTGTACCAGAGCGAGCAGATTTCTCTGGAAACTGCTATGAATGCCGCAACGAATCCCGACGACTTCGATCTTAAGATTCGTGGTATCTCTGGTACTTCTGAAAGAGGTTGGATGTAACTTTCATAATAAGGTTTTTATGCTTGAAAAGAATAAGGGTGCCTGGAAAGTAAATTTTGCAATGGGTTTTGTTGGCCGAATCATCAAGGGTAAGCTTGATAAGGCCGCAAAGGATTGCAAGAAGAATCAGGAAACGACTCTTCGCGGAATTCTGGAGTATGCCAAGGATTCCGAGTACGGCAGGGAACATAAGTTTGCCGAAATTCTTGAGGCGAAAAACTTTGATGAGTTACTGGAACGCTACCAGAAGAATGTGCAGATCAACGACTACGAGGATTTGCGCCCCCTGGTAGAGCGCCATAAGAAAGGGGAGAGCGACTTGCTGTTCCCTGGCAAGCCCATGATGTACGCAACCACCAGCGGCACCACCAAGGAGCCTAAGTGGATTCCCATTACCGAGGCCTACTACAAGAATGTCTACAGCAAGATGAGCAAGCTGTGGATCTACACCTTCATGATGCACCGCCCCAAGGTCTTTGATGGCAAGATTCTTTCCATCGTAGGCAAGGATGTTGAAGGTGCCGCTCCTGATGGAACCGTCTATGGTTCCGTATCCGGCGTGACCCAGCGCGACTGCCCCGAGTTTATCAAGGCCATTTACTCTGCACCCTCGGCGGTGTTCCGCATTGCCGACTACAAGGCTCGTTACTATACCATTATGCGTACGGGCATCGAGCAGAACATCAGCCTTATTGTGACAGCAAATCCTTCTACTATCGTAGAGATGCAGAACAATGTGAACGAGTTCTTTGACGAGTATGTAAAGGATGTTGAAAACGGAACCTTGAACGAATCCCTGGATATCCCTGCCGATATTCGTGCGAAACTGGCTCCTTGCTACAAGCCCAATCCCGAACGTGCCGCGGAACTTCGCGCCCTTAAGGCGAAGTATGGTATGGTGCTTCCCAAGCATTACTGGCCCAATCTGCAGGTGCTCACCACCTGGAAGTGCGGCAATACCAAGGTGTACCTGGAAAAGTTCAAGGGTTCCTTCCCCGAAAACACTTTGCACCAGGAATTCGGCTACTTTGCCAGCGAATGCCGTGCGGGCCTCGTGATGAATGGCGACAGCGATACGGTGCTGTTCCCTCACATGCACTATTTTGAATTTACCGCCGCCGAGGATCTGGGCAAGGAAAATCCCCGCATCTACCAGTTGCATGAACTGGAAGTGGGTAAGCGCTACTGCATCTACGTGACGACCTTGGCTGGCCTCTATCGCTACAATATGAACGACCTGGTAGAAGTCTCCGGCAAGTACGGTTCCATTCCTACCATTCAGATGATCCAGAAGGTGAACGGCATCGTGACCATGACCGGCGAAAAGCTTCACGAACGTCAGTTTATCGATGCTGTCCGCTCCGCCGAGAAGGAATCTGGCCTTGCAACAAAGTTCTTTGTAGGCTTTGCGGACTTGAGCGTATCCGCCTACAAGTTCTACTACGAGTTCGCCGATCAGGACGTGACACAGGAACAGGCCGAAGCCTTTACCGCCATCGTGGATCGGGTTCTTAAGGAAGTGAATATCGAATATCTTGCGAAGCGCGATTCCTTCCGAGTCAAGGATCCGATGACATTCCGCCTGCAGCCGGAATCCTTTGAGACCTTCAAGGCTCGCTGCATTGCTCAAGGTTCACGCGATGGCCAGTTCAAGTTGAACTTGCTGATGCAGGATGAACGCCGTCACGCCATGTTCAAGGAACTGGTGAAGGCCTAAAGGTTCGAGGACTGCCGATGTTGAATTTGGATCTCGATAGCTTTGACGCGGTCATCTTTGACTTTGACGGAACCCTCTACGACTTTAGAGGGCTTCCCCAGCGCTTGGTGATGGGATCTCCCCTGAACATGTTTAAGATGAGCGCCGAGCGAAAGGCGCGTCGAATACTGAAGGGGCAGGACCTGGGCTGCGAAGCCGCTTACGACAAGGCCTTTGCCGAGGAAATGGTGAAACATCGTTTTCTTGGGCTAGGCGTTTCAACCGAACGGATTCTTCGATGGTACAAGCGCTTTTACCTGTCTCACATGGTGCGGGTTCTGCGTAGGCATTACGAGGCCCGTGAGGGGGTGGCCGAACTTTTTTCTAGGCTGAAATCCGCTGGTAAGAAAATCGCCGTGCTTTCGGATTATCCCATGGTCCGCGAGCGAATGAAGGCCATTGGCCTTGCCGATGTTCCGGTGGATATCCTTGCCGCAGCCTCTGATTATGGCGCATTGAAGCCTGCGGTCAGGCCCATGTGCGATATCGCGGAAAAGCTCAATGTTTCCCAGGGGCGTTGCCTTGTGGTTGGCGACCGCCGCGATACCGATGGTGAAGCCGCTCGCCGCGCAGGGATGCCCTTTGTGCAGATTCGCACCCATAAGAATGGAGACGAATCCGGTGTGGTTTGCTGGGCCGAGTTTGCCTCGGCGATCTGTGCTTAAGGAGTCGCTTGAATTGCCCTTAAAATAGCGCCCCTTGCACAGTATTTTGCATAAGGTTTTGTGTAGGATTTATTCGTCCGTGGCCGGCCACGGATTTTTTACGATGTTCGCCATCTCGACCATTTGCCTGTGGGCCTCGCTGAGCATGCGGCTCACATTTTCATTTCGCTTCAGGTTTGGATCGGGAAGCACGGGTGTTCCCACATGGAGGGTTACCAGGGGATGCTTGACGCCTAGGAGGGCGCGAAGGCCAGTGGGCTTGCGATAAGTGAATACGGTGGGGATGATGGGCAGGTTGTATTTAACCGCCATGCTGAAGGCGCCCTTGCGGAAGGGTCGAATGGGGGTGTAGAAATCCCAGCGGCACGCTTCGGGAAAGCAGTGGAACCACTTTCCTTTTTTGTGGAGCTCGTCGAAGGCGGCGTTGAACTGCTTGATGCCGCCAATGCCATCGGGTACTGGAATTCCACCGGCGCCTCGTATTAGTTTTGCATCGGGGCCCAGCAGGTTTTCTGCACGGGCCGGAAACCACATGCGCCTGTACTTGATGGCCTGTACAATGGCGAGGAAATCCCAGCGGTAAACGTGGTTTCCGATGGTCATGGCACCGTTTTTAAAAAAGTGCCTGTTGTTGCGGATGTTTTCCTTGCCAACAATCTTGAGGCCGTATCGCAGCGGGTTCAGGATAAAGGCCAGGGCGAAGATGATGAAGTAGGTTTTCCAGTTCTCCAGGCGGCCCTTAAGGCTCTTGTCCAGGTAGGGGTAGCTGGCGTCTATGGTGAGTTCTCGAAGGTGCTTTGGGTGCAGCATGTAGTCGTGAGGGGCGTCGGGATATTCGAATCCCATGTCCGGCACGTAGGTTCCTGGCTTTACTTCGAAATTTTCTTGCTTCACTTATCCAAATTTAGGCAATGATCATGGTAAATTTTATTACAAAATTATTACGTATTTGTTTTGAAGTCACGGCGGTGAGCGCCTAGTAGGCGTTTGACCCTTTAGGGGCTTTCTGGAAGGTGTAAGTCCGAAAAACTTTGGCAAAAAAGCTACATTTGCAGAAACTGATTCTTGTAAAATCAACTGCTATGAAAATGAATTTTTTATCGCCTGTAAAAAGGCTCGCCGTGGCCCTTGTTGTGGCTATTTCTGCTTCGGCTGTATTTGCGGCCTCCCCGGTGCATGGACCTGAAAACGTTCGCAACCTGAGGCTCCTGGAAACGTCTCCGATGCTGTTTGAATTGCATCGAGTCACCACAGGTGAAGGCAGACAGTTCTTTGCCTATCCCCGTAGGGATACGAACTTCCGTAAGCATTTTCTGGATACAGAGGGGAATGCCCTCCTGGGCTATAACGATGTCTACGGGGCTTCCGTAGCGGGGCATGGCAATAAGGTTTCTTGCGACAGCGCCGATACGGCTTGCCTCGCCTTGGCAAGGGAATTGGCTGCAAAGATTCCGCGAATTGCCGTGGCCGCTTCCGTTGTGGGCGGACTGGACTACCGCGGCGGTGAAACGCTTGGCGATACCATCTGGCCTAGCCTTGACGGTGGCATCTACATCCGCGGCTTCGCCGATTCCATCGACTTCGTTTTGGATGCCCGCATTTACGACGAGGGCCATTCTGCCGAAAAGCCCAAGTCCTTTGATGGTGAATTTTTGGAAGTCCAAAAGGAAGAGAATAACTCCGGTATCGAATATACCAGCTACGCCCGCTACAGAACTCACTTTGCCCTGAACTACGACTGGCTGCGTCTGGATCTTGGCCGCGACGTGATGCACTGGGGGCCGGGCTACTACAACAACTTGACCTTGAACCAGTTTGCCTTGCCTTACAATATGCTGTCGCTGGATATGCAGTTCGGCCCCCTTCGCGTTCTGTCCTTCTACGGGGATATGCGAATTTATTCCAGCATGAGCATGAAGAACAAGGATGAAACCAGGAACTTGTTCGGACATCGCTATGAATTGGCTGTGGGCAACGCCACCGTTGGCATTAGCGAATTGCAAATGCTCTACGACAATATGAAACCCTGGCTTTTTGTGCCAACGGCTCCGCTGTTTATGGAAAAGGGGAATTATTCCGAGGATAGCAACAATGGGGCGCTTTCCTTCGACTTCAACTATCGCCTTTTTAACGCGGTTCGTGTATATACGGAATTTTTCCTGGACGATATGGAAAGTCCCGTAAGCCTTGTGAAGAATGATAACATCGAGGCCAAGTGGGCCTGGATGGCTGGCTTGCACGGAGCTCACGACTTTGATATCAGGGGGCACTTGTTGGAACTCGGCACCATTACGGAATATGCCCGCATTGAACCCTATGTCTATTCCCATTTCCATGCAAACACCGCTCAGATGGCTCACCTGGGGCGCCCCATCGGTAGCCAGAACGGTCCCAATAGCCAGACCATCGATTGGACGGTCTATGGTCGCCTCGACAAGCATATCTTTGCTGCCGTTCGAAACACTTGGTTCTGGAAGGGTTCCGATTATGGTAGCGCTGTCAACGATACCACTCCCCGTAGGGACCACATGAAAATTCACAAGGATTTCTTGAAGGATGCTGATGGCAATGATGCGAAACTGCAGTATTCCTTGACTCCATCCTTGAGTTACGAAGGCCAATACGTAAGCTTTATGGGGGAGATAACCTTGTTTGACGACAAGAAGGTGTACCTCCGCACTGGATTCAAGTGGTAGTCATACCGTAGGTAACGATGAATGGTAAGTTACGAACGCTAATCATTTATCAATTATCATTAATCAATTATCACTCTTCTCTCTTCACTGAATATGATTATTCCCGAACTTCTCGCTCCTGCCGGTGACTTGACCCGTATGCGTTACGCCTTTGCCTATGGCGCCGATGCCGTATACGCTGGCCAGCCCTCCTTCTCTCTGCGTTCCCGTGAAAATGGTTTCAAAAACTTGGATGACCTGGCCGAAGGCATCGCCTACGCCCATGAACGAGGCAAGAAATTTTACCTGACCAGTAACATCCTTGCCCATAATACACGCGTAGAGGCTTTTCAGAAGGCTCTGCTTGCGGCCATCGAGTTGAAACCCGACGCCCTGATCGTGGCCGACCCAGGTGTCATCGGCTGGTTGCGCAAGACCTGCCCCGAAGTGGAAGTCCATGTGTCCGTTCAGGCCAATACCACAAACTTCTTGACGGCACAGTTCTGGCATAGCCTTGGCTGCACCCGCGTTATCCTGAGCCGCGAGCTTCGCCTGCCCGAAATTCTTGAAATCAAGAAGCGCAATCCTGGGCTGGAGTTGGAAGTTTTTGTCCACGGTGCCGTTTGCATGTCCATGTCCGGTCGCTGCATGCTCAGCAACTGGGTTACGCACCGCGACGCCAACCTGGGGGCCTGCGACAATTCCTGCCGCATGCCATATCGCCTCTATGCAAACCAGGGTCCTCAATGCGAAGACTACAAGGAACATGAGGGGAGTTTCCTGTTGCAGCGTACCGATCGCCCGGAACTGGACCCCATCGCTCTTGATGAGGACACCTGGGGTACCTACTTCATGAGCAGTCGAGACCTCTGCGCCTTGGAAGTTGTTCCTGAACTGGTAAAGGCCGGTCTGGAATCCTTCAAGATCGAGGGGCGCACCAAGTCGGTCTACTATCTGAGCCAGGTGGTTCGTGCCTATCGCATGGCCATCGACTCCAGCATTGCGACGGGTGCCGTTTCTGACGAGGCTCGCAAGGCCATCAGCTTTGTGGATGGACGCGGCTTCATGAACGGTTTCCTTAAGGGGCCGCTGCCTCAGAATTATGAGTCCACCCATACGGCTGCTCCTGGTGGCTGCGTTGCCGCCCAGGTGCTGGATTATGACGAGGCCTCCCATTCCGTACGGGTCAACGTGAAGAATCCCTTTACCATGGATGATTCCCTGGAGCTGATGATGCCCGAGGGAATGACTCCCTGCGAAGTGGTTTCCATGAACGATTTTAGGGGAGGTGCCGCCGATCGACTGAATCCTGGAACCGAAGGTCGTGTATTTTTACCAAAAAATGTGACGATTTCCTCACAAACTGCTAATTTCGGCTTTTTTATCAAGAAAAATGTCCAAAAACCATAGGTTTTAAATAAATTTATGGCATGGCTGTCGATGAAGCGACAAAAAAGCAGGATGAGCTGGAATTATACCAGATAGACGATGATGCGATCGTCCCGTTCTTCGAGTCCCATCTCGAGGAATTGAAGAAGTTCATCCAGGAAAAGCGTCCTCAGAACCTCTCATTGCTGGAGGTACTGAAGCAGTTTATCCGCACCTATCGGCTTCCTTTTAACATGCAGCGCTACATGGCTGTACAGACCACCTACATCCGCCAGACCCTCCAGGAACAGATGCAGGATCGTCAGCAGGCAGTCAGCCACTGGATTCAGGAAAACGCCAACCGTCACCGCAACAGAATGATCCAGCTCCAGTGCCTTTACCTGGACCGCATCAAGGAACGCCTGTTGCCTGAAATCGAAAAAATGCTGGACCGCCGCCTAGAAGAGCTTCGTGAAGAACTTCGCGAGAAGCAAACTAGGTTGTAAGTAGCTGATTTTCAAAGACTTACACCGAAAAATGTCAAAAATTGCCCAAAATCGTCTAAAAAAGGCGGTTTTTTGCGTTTTAGGGGGCGATTTCTTGTCAACCCATAGTTCAAAATTTTTCCGTTGATAAGTTGTGGAATTCATAGGGGCGCAAACTTGATTCATGAGTGATTAAATGCGTGAGTAGACTGTATAGTTTGTGATAAGAATTGGGAATAAAAATATTTTGGCCTTTTTGGGCTGAAATCGGCAACTGTCAAGAAAATTTCAAAAGGTTCACCCGCATCTTTGGGGCTTTACTTAACTTTTGGGTGAAATTTTATACATCCCGTTCGATTGGTTTTTTGTGTCCAATACTGTTTCTATATATGATGTTGTTTCGTCGCCGTGGCAATCGGTGCTGGAACTGGTACGCTCTGAATGTAATGACTATTTTGGCCTCACGATTCTCGACGCGGTGGGCTTTGAGGGCATGTGCGACGGCTATGCCTTGTTGACAGTTCCCGATGAATTGCGTGAAAACTGGGTGAATACCCATTATGGCTCCATTTTGCGCAAGTCCTTTGCCTCTGTATTCGGCTCGGAATTTGTTGACTACAAGATTCGTCAGGTGGCCCCCGTAGCTCCGGTTCCCGAAATGAAGCTTTCGGCTCCTGCCGTTCCTGCGCTGCCGCCCATTATTCGTGGTGAACGCACAAAGGCCAGGGCCAAGGCTAGGCCTCGTCTGAAACTGTATGCGGATTACACCTTCGAAAACTTTATCGAGGGCGATTGCAATTCTACGGCCCTTAAGGCTTGCACGTCCGTGGCCGAAAATCCCGGCGATCCCGCCCTGAATCCGCTGTTCGTGTATGGCAATTCCGGCCTCGGAAAAACCCATCTGCTGCAATCCATCGCCTCTCGTATGCAAAAGTGCAAGCGGGATGCCAATGTGGTTTACTGCCATGCCTATGATTTTCTCCGAGATGCAACGGCAATGGCCAAGGCCCTTAAGCTCAGAACCGGCAATGTGCGTGAACTGGCTATGGCCTTCCGCGAGAAGTACGAGAACTGCGACATTCTTTTGGTGGACGATGTGCAGCTTCTGGAAAAGGGCTATGCCACCCAGGAGCGTCTTGCCTCCCTTATTCGTCATCTGCGCGCTGCGGGTAAGCAGGTGGTTCTCTCCTGCGACCGTCACCCTTCCTGCTTTTCTCGCGGAGAAGGCGAAGCGGATTTCAAGGCGAAGGCCAAGGCTGGCGTTCCCAGCATTTCCTCTAACTTGCTTGCCCCGCTGGAATCCTGCGTGGCGGTTGGCCTCGACGAACCGGACCTGAACACAAGAATGCGCCTGATCCAGAAGAAGTCCGTAAATATTCCCTTCGTGGACCGCGATCGCGAGGAAATCTACAGATTCCTTTCTCTGCCTCCGCGCCAGAACTTCCGCGTCATCGAAGGCTTGCTGGTGACCCTGGGCGCCATGAATGACCTTTGTCAGCAGAACCTGGACCTGAACACGGTAAAGCGCCTGATGAGCTCAAACGAATCCGCTGACCTCGGTGAATTGACCGTCAAGGGTATTGCCGAGGCCGTAGCCCTGGAGTTCAACGTTGACGTTGTCGCCTTGTGTAGCAAGCGCCAGGATGCAGGTGCCGCACTTCCCCGTAAGATAGCCATGCACCTGAGCCGTGAACTGACTTCTGAATCATTGGTGAACGTGGGCGCCTTTTTCAATCGCGACTATGCCACAGTAATCTCCGCTATCCGGTCCCTCAAGGCTCAGATGGATGTGAACGAGGATCTTGCCCGCAAGGTTCAGGACATCCGGTATTTGCTGGAAGCCTAGTAATGCTTGCCTTGGTGACTGGAGGTGCCGGCGTCGTAGGGAAGGCGCTGTGCCGGGAACTTCTATCGCGCGGTGTGTGTGTGCGCGTCCTTACGCTCCCGGGAGATTCACTGGCTAGTACGCTGCCTAGCGAGGTTGAAGTCTTTTATGGAAACGTGACCGACTCCAAGTCCATGGAAAAATCCTTTGAAGGCGTGGACGTGGTCTTTCACCTGGCAGCCATTCTCCTTTCAACAAAAAAGGGCTCCTTTGACAGGATCAATGCCGTTGGAACTCGTAATGTGGTGCAGTTGGCTGTCAAGGCAGGCGTTAAGCGCCTCTTGTACGTTTCCAGTATCTCGGTGACTTATCCCGTGCTTACGGAATACGGCCAAAGCAAGCTGAAGGGGGAGTCCTATGTAAAGGAATCCGGTTCGCAGGGCCTGGCCTGGACCATCGTGCGACCAACCCTGGTGGTGGAGGAGTCCCTTATCGGAGGCGGAATTGAATTCAAGATGTTTGCCAACTACGTCAAGAAGCTGCCCTTGTACTTTCTACCTGGTGGCGGCAAGTGCCTTAAGCGCCCTGTGAGGAGTACCGACCTGGTGCAGGGAATCGCCCTGGCTGGTCTTTCTGAAAAGGCTGTTGGCAAGACCTATGCTCTGGCTGGTTCCAGGGTGCTGTCCATGGCCCAAATGGCCGAGGTAGTTCTTGAAAGGGCGGGGTTGAATCATCGGATGGTCGCTCTACCTTGGGGGCTTTCTCGAAAACTCGCTGTACTCAAAAGCTGGATCGGCGGCAAACCCGTGACTGCAGAACAGGCGCTGGCAGGCTTTTTATACGACGCAGCCCCATCAATAAAAGATGCCGAAGTGGACCTGGATTACCATCCTGGTTCCCCGTTTTAAAAAAAGAACCCCGGTGTTCTCACCGAGGTCCTTTTTACATTCTCAAAAGAGATTTCGCTATTAGGCGTTTTCCTTGTTCTTGCAGCAGCATTCGCCATCGCCGTGGCCGCCGCAGCATTCTCCGTCACCTTCGCCACCGCACTGGCATTCTCCGTCCTTTCCTTCGCCGTGGCAGCATTCGCCTTCGCCCTTGCCGCACTTGCACTGGTGGGGCTGGAAAGGCTTCAGTTCTTCTTCGGTGGCTTCGCGGACGCTGACCACTTCGATGGTGAAGTTCAGGTACTTGCCGGCCAGTTCGTGGTTGGCGTCGATAACGGCCTTGTCGCCTTCAACAGACTTGATGCGAATGGGCATGGGGCCTGCCGGGGTCTGGGCGTAGAACTGCATGCCGACTTCCACCTTGTCAACGCCTTGGAAAACGCTCAGGGGTACTTCCTGGGTCATGCGTTCGTCGTATTCGCCGTAGCCTTCGCTGGGAATCACGCGGACGTTGAACTTGTCGCCGACTTCGTGGTCGAACATGGCCTTTTCCAGGCCCACGACGATCATGTGGGCGCCCTGGATGTACTGGAGCGGTTCGCGACCTTCGGAGGAGTCAATCACCAGGCCTTCGTCGGAGGTGAGTGTGTAGTGCATCTGGACAACGGTCCTGTCGGCAATCTTCATAAAAGTTCCTTTATGTTTTGTGAACTTGGGAGTTCTATGTGTTTAGGTTTCTAAAAATAAAAAATTAAGGAGCTCTTGTGTAAGGAGTCAGTCTAATACCGTTGCCTTCGTTGTTGTTTGTAGACAGCCTCTTGGGAAGTCGACCTTCGTAGCTGTGGTATTGCAGACGGTCCGCCTTGATGCCCTTGTACTCCAGGTATTCGTATATAATCCTAGCTCTGTTTTCTGCCAGCTTTTTCTGGGGGGCCGCGCATTGAATTTCCAGGGACATCTGATTTTGTCGCATAGTTGCAATGATGTCGTTGAGGGCGGTGTAGCTGGAGTTGTACAGGGTTGTGTCGTTTTGCTTAAACCGGATTCGACGTGCGATGGAATTGAAGTTGATTCGTTCGTTCTCTGGGCAGCCGTTGTTATCTACAACCACATTGGAGAACGTTCCCGGACACTGGTCAAACCAGTCCGCAATACCATCTCCATCGGAATCAATGGGGCATCCCAGGCTGTCTATGGGTGCTCCCCACGGCGTGTTGGGACACTTGTCCTCTTCGTCAAAGATTCCGTCTTCGTCCTGATCCAGGCGACAGCCCTTGGCATCAACGCTGACGTTCTCGGGTGTGTCGGGGCAGTTATCCTTGGAATCGGGAACCCCGTCTCGGTCCGTATCCGCAGGGCATCCTTGTTCGTTTACAGGTTCGCCCTCTGCGCTGTTGGGGCACTGGTCCAAGTCGTCAGGAACGCCGTCTTTGTCAAAGTCCAGAGAACAGCCGAACTTGTCAATGGATACACCTTCGGGGGTATTCGGACATTTGTCATACATGTTGGTGATGCCGTCGTGGTCCTCGTCTAAGGGGCAGCCGAAGTTGTCGACAACGTCTTCCGGCCGAGTGTCAGGGCATTTGTCATTGTTGTCGTCAATACCGTCGCGGTCGGAATCGAGCTTACACCCGCTGGAGTCTACGGCCATGCCAAGAGGGGTCCCTAGGCATTTATCAAGATAATCAAAAATTCCATCTTTATCCCGGTCTACAGGACACCCGTTAAAGTCAACCTCCAAGCCGATGGGCGTTCCCGGGCAAAGGTCCACGATGTTGAATACCCCATCCTGGTCCTCGTCAACGGGGCATCCGCGGGAGTTCACGATCATATTTCGATTCGTGTTTGGGCAAAGATCCTCGCGATCCTTGATTCCGTCGCCGTCTGTGTCAATCCAGCTAAAGTCGAATTGCTTGCTGATTGTAACTGCCATGCCTACGTTAGGGACGCCTTGCGAGGTATAGTGTAAGGACTTGTTACCTGACTTGAGATTTACGGGTATGCCATTGTCCTTGTCATTATCCCTAAAGTAGTTCAAGCCAACATCGCCGGATATGGTGATGAACGTTTCCTTGGGTAGGCGAAGCCTAAGTGCAGGTGTAAATCGAATGGGGCTGGTGACAAAGTGGTGGGAAGAATTTGTGGTGCGAATGGGAGTCTCTCCGGAGACCTCGAAGATGATGCTGAGAATTTTTTCCGGAAAAAGGTTAAATCCTAATCCCCATAGAGTGTAAAGTTGAGATTCCCCGGCTTCCTTAAGCAAGCCTGCGTAGGCGTTTATATCCAGCAAGTTTTCTTGTTCAAATGTCAAATGGGTGAATCCGGCGAATGTCCAGTTGTTTGCCGTGTAGGCGTAACTTTCCCTGTTGGGGTAGATGAACCATCGATGTCTGGGGCGGAAACCTTTGCTTGTAGATCCGCTGGGGGCGATGATTTCTCCGCTTAGACCCGCAACAAACCATTCGTTAAAAGGGAAAGATCCTTTTGCTCCCAACTGGACGTCACCGAGTCCAAGCCCCTTTAAGTTTGTTTCGTTGACATCACCATCGTAATGAAAGGGCAGTCTAAAGTTGAGTTCAAAATTGTCAAGTACGCTAAAGCTTGCGAATAGGGCTTCGTCGTTAGAGGGGGTGTTGGTTTTTAGATCGGTTTTCTTCCCTCTGTCGTCGACATAGTAGCCTTCAATACTTAAGGGCTTGCCGTCGCTAACCATTTCGTAGCTGCCGGATACATATAGAACGCCTTGCCTTGCAGTCGTGGCAGAAGGTACATGAACGCCACTTGCTGAATGACCGATGCCGATTTGGGCTAAGGCCATTGTCGAAAGACAAATCAGTAGTGACAGTAACTTCTTCATGATTATGCCTAGAAATTAACAAATTTCGTCAGGGGTTTCTTTGCGTAAATGATTTTATGAGTATATTTGTGTTCCAAAATGAAAAAAGACGAGTTTAATCAGGGATTGCCTAGCTGGCATAGAAAAACGCAGAAGGCCTACAAAATAAATCGGGTTGTCGTTATCTTACAGATGGTAGCGGCCCTGGCTCTTACGGGTGTCATCCTGTATGGTATGATGAAGCTTTCTTAGTAAAAATTGGATTTTGTTTTTTGATGAATCGGATTGTTCGAAATACGGGATGGATGTTTGCCGTTTTATTGGCGGTATCTTTTTTGGCTGGTTGTGCATCCAAGCCACAGCCAGTGATTCAACCGCCTGTTGAATCGACATCTGATACGACCATCGCCGCTGCCGATACGGTTTCCTATTCTGAAAGCGCCCTTAAAGAAACTGTTTCCGATTACATAGCCGCTCGTCCCTCCTGGACCTACTACCAGTATGCCCTGCAAGCCATGGATAACCAGGAGTGGTTGCTGGCCAGGCATTACCTGGATGAATCCCTTCGTCAGCTGGTTGCAGAAAAGTACGATACCCTCTATAGGAATGTTTCTACGGCAGAGGATTCCCTTTACCGCGAGAGCATGCCGTTGAAGATCGTTCGCGCCCTGGACGAGGTCTATCCAAACCTGGCTGATCTTGGCGAAAATGCCGAAAACTTTGTGCGTAACGACGTTTCTATCGAAGGTATTGACGAACTGGACGAGAATCAGGCGGATAGCGCTTCGTTGCAGGTTATCGAAAGTTTTTTGGATACCCTGGATGTCTCCCAGTTCTCGTTGCCGGTGGAGTTCAACGATCGTGTAATGCAGGAAATCTTCTATATGACGGGTTCCGCCCGTAAGTTCATGGAAGGCTCCCTCAATCGAAAGACCGCCTACGATTCCATGATTTACGCAAAGCTTGAAGAAGCTTCCATGCCTAGGGATTTGATTTACCTGTCCCTTGTGGAATCGGGTTTCAAGGTGAAGGCGTACAGTCGAGCTAAGGCCTCGGGTATGTGGCAGTTCATTCCCGAAACAGGAAAGCGCTACGGTCTGGACGTGGACTACTGGGTGGATATGCGTCGCAATCCCGAAATGGCAACGGATGCTGCTCTCAAGTACTTGGGTAGACTGCACGAAGAGTTTAACGACTGGTTGCTTGCCATGGCTGCCTATAACTGCGGCGAAGGCCGCGTTCGTCGACTCATCAAGGAAATGAAGGCTGACTCGACTCGCGACTCCAGCCAGGCGGTGACCTATTGGGAGTTGAGCCTGCCTAAGGAAACCATGCGCTATGTGCCGCGAATCCTTGCCGCTATGGTCATCGGACATTTCCCGGAACAGTACGACATGACTATAAAGCCGCAGACTCTGCCGGACTTTGATACGGTGACGGTCTTTGATTCCTTCCCCTTAGAAGAGGTGGCCAAGTTGCTCAAGGTCAAGGAAGATACCCTGCGCAGTCTGAACATGGAACTGGTGAAGTGGTGTACCCCGCCTAACAAGGATTCCTATGTGCTTCGCCTGCCGGTAGGCAAACGAGCCGCCTTTGTGGAAGGCTACGACAAGATGCAGAAGAATGACTTTTCCAGCTGGCACCATCACAAGGTACGCAAGGGCGAAAGTCTGGGAATCATAGCCAAGCAGTACGGCATCAAGGTTTCCGAACTTCAGCAGGCCAACGATATGAAGAGTTCCCGCATTCGTGCAGGGCAGTCTTTGCTGATTCCCATCAAGGTGACTCCGAAGCCCAAGTCCTCGGTAGCTCGAAAGCCCGAGAAGGTTCGTACCTATGTGGTGCAACTGGGTGACAACATGGCCTCCGTGGCACGCAAGTTTGGCGTGTCCCAGGAAAGCCTGCGTACTTGGAATTCCATGGATGCGACCTCTATGGTGAATGCGGGGGATACGCTTTTTGTCTCTAAGCCGGAGCTGAAGCCTGCTGCCGAGCCGGAACAGGTTCCTGTGACTCGTCCCAAATTGTTGAAGGGGGAAAGGTACGCCGTCAAGGCTGGGGATACCTACGTCGATATTGCCAAGGCTTACGATGTGCCGGTCCTTATGCTCATGCAGGCTAATGACGGTTTCAAGAGGCGCTTGTCCGTAGGGGATTCCTTGGTGATTCCTGAATATCGCAATACTCCGAAGGCTACGGCAAAGGCAAAATCCTCGACCGATAAGAAAGCGGATAAGAAACAGGACAAGGCAGACAAGAAGCTGGAAAAGTCAGATAAGCGACAGGATAAGTCCGCCAAGTCTTCGGCAGAAAAGACTTCTGTCTACGTGGTGAAGTCTGGTGACAATTTGAGTGTCATTGCCAAGCGTTTTGGAACGACTGTGGCTAAGATCCAGGCGTTAAATAATATGGGTAGCAACACGACTATTGACGTGGGGCAGAAGCTCAAGGTGTCGGGGGAGGTTGCTCCTGTTGCGGAAGATGCCGATGGACGTATCCATGTGGTGAAGAAGGGTGAGGGCCTTTGGGATATCGCTCGCCAATACAAGGTGACCATCGAAGACATCGTCAAGTGGAATAACCTCACCGACACGAAGATTAAAGTAGGTGATAAGTTAAAAATCAAGTAGGTGATGCTCGCTTATGGGTCGTCGTGGAGTTGCTGCTCCGCTCCGTTCACTGCGTTCACCCGACGAGGTCGGAGTCGCTCCTCATCAATCTCCACTCCTCCCACAGAACTTCAGGGAACTTGATTTTTTTTGGAGATTTGCGAAGGATAAGTTAAAAATCAAGTAGGCGATGCTCGCTTATGGGTCGTCGTGGAGTTGCTGCTCCGCTCCGTTCACTGCGTTCACCCGACGAGGTCGGAGTCGCTCCTCATCAATCTCCACTCCTCCCGCAGAACTTCAGGGAACTTGATTTTTTGGGAGATTTGCGAAGGATAAGTTAAAAATCAAGTAGGCGATGCTCGCCTATGGGTCGTCGTGGAGTTGCTGCTCCGCTCCGTTCACTGCGTTCACCCGACGAGGTCGATCTAAAAGAGATCAAACAAAAAGAGGCTCATTGAACGAGCCGCTTTTGCGATAGATTGTAGCTGATTTTCCTAGAACAGGGTAATGCCTAAGGTGACGTAAGGCTGGAAATAGGTGTCAAAGTCCAGCATAAACTCGTCGCCGTCCTTAGTCTCGGAAACCTTGCGCTCATAGTTGGTATGGAAATATTCATGGGCGTTCTTTACACCGCCAGAAAGGAAGAACCCGTGGAATGCCATTCTCAGGCCGGCACCATAGGCGTAACCGTAGACTACGGGGGAGAGGAACTTCGTATCGTCGGAGAAGAACGTCTTGCCGAAAATTCCACCGCCAAAGGCGTAAAGTTTTAGCATGAACTGGTGATTGTAGCTTGTGACCAGGGGCAGGGCCAGGTCAAAACCCAGCTGGAACAGGGCTGTATGTACCTGGTGGCGTCCTTTCACATCTATGGAATCCAGGGGGGAATCAATGAAATCGTCAAGAATTTCTGCCAGGTCGTCGTAGGCAGCTTTGGGGTTGCGGGGCTTGTGGCTGATTCCCAGGTACTGGTAACCTGCCATGATGAAAATGTCGAACCATTCGGTGAGGGGGAGGCTTCCCGAGGCGCCGTAGATATAGGAATTGTCTATGTTGATGTCCTGTTTCATCTCGTGGACCTTGTACCTGTAGGTCACGTTGCTCATCTTGATGTTTCCGAACTCTACGTAGGGGCCGAAGGATCCTCGGTCTTCGTAGACCATGTGTTCGCTGTTTTCTGCCGCGGCCATGGAGTTGTCGGTGACCATTCTATCGGCAAAAGTGAGTGTTGCGGCGGAAAGAAGTAATGTGATGAAAAACTTATTCATGTGATAAAAATAAAATATTTTATGTAAATTGTTTTTTTTCGTGAAAAAAAAAGAAAAAATGTGTAATTTTACTGCATAAAATTTGAAAATTGGAGTTTTCTATATGAATAAGAAAATTTTGGCTCTCTGTGCCGCAGGTTTGCTGGCTTCTCTCACCGCTTGTAATGACACAATGGATCCCAATGATCCGGCTTCCGTTCGTAAGTATCTTACCAAGCAGCAGATTGCCTTTACCCCGAACAAGTTTGTTTCCTTCGCAGCCGAAGGCGATACCGCCAAGATGACCCTGTTCCTCCAGGCCGCCTTTGAAATTGACCAGCCGGCTGATAACGGCAATAACGCTGTTGCCATCGCTGCTAACAAGGGTAACCTCATGGTCCTGAACTACCTGTTCGAACACGGTGCAAAGGCCGATGTCCGCAACAGCGCCGGACAGTCCGTTCTTGAAAATGCCATTTCCATGGGTAACAAGGAAATCGTGACTCGTGTCCTGACCCAGCTCAAGAAGGAAAACGTTGACGCCCAGACCCTGGGTACCGCGGTTCTTCTGGCCGCAAAGTCCGGCAAGGTGGACATGTTGGAAATCCTTGCTGACGCCGGTGCCTCTCTCGAAACTCGCAGCCCCGATGGCTACCTGCCCATCCACTGGACCGTCAAGAACGGCAACTACGATGCCATGATGTTCCTCATTGGCAAGGGTGTCGATGTGAACGCCAAGTGCGGCCAGGGCTACTCTGTGCTGGACTGGGCAACCAACGAAGGTTACACTCGCCTGATCAAGGAATTGAAGAAGAAGGGTGCCAAGAACACTCCGCAGTACTTCAAGGACTCCAAGGGCAAGTAATTAGCCGTTTTTGCTAAAAAACGCAATTTTTTCAGGGAACCGCTGCTTTTTCGGCAGTGGTTCTTTGTATTTTTTCACCCATGAAATTTCCCCTACTTACCAAGCTGTGTCTATGCCTGTGCTTGACTGGTGTTTTTGCCGGTGCACAGGAAACTGTAGAGAGTGTTCGACGCCAGATAAAGGCTGTAGAGGCCGAGGCTGCCCGCGAAAAATCCATGCACGATGCCGAAAAGAAGCGCCACGCCGAGTTCATCGAGGTTGGTCGTAAAAAGGTGCAGGCCCTGGCCGCTCAAACCAAGTCTTTGAAGGCGGAAATTGATTCACTCAAGACTGAAATCAAGACCCTGGCCGAGGCCCGACAGAAGACTGCCGGCACCATCAAGTACTTCGAGAACCGCAAGTCCAAGTACAACGAATCCCTGGCTAGAGTCATCGATTCCCTTGCCCCTGTTTTCGAATCGGACTTCCCGTACCGCAACGAGGAGACGGTGAACAGCGTCAAGGAAATTGCCGCCCAGCTGCACAAGAACCTGATCGAGGCCGATGACGCCTTGAACCGCACCCTGGAAGTATTCTACGACCGCATCCGCCTGGGGTACACCACCGAGGTCTGGAAGGGCTTTTTACAGGTGGACGCCCGCAACGTGGCAGGCACCTATCTGCGTTATGGCACCGTGGCAAGTATCTTTGTAAGCAACGACGGTAACGACGTACTTTGGCTGAACCGCACCGACAAGGGCGGCTACGCCTGGAAGAATGTATCCGACGACCTGGCCATGCGTACCGCCCTCAAGGATGTGATGAAGGTGGCCGAAGGCAAGACCGCTCCCCGAATCGTGACGATCCCGGTGGCAATTCCTGCGGAGGCTAAATAATGATCTTCCGTTTTGACAAGCTTGTGAATTTCCGTAGAATGGGATTTGTTCTGGCAACGGCTGCCCTGGCGCTCTCCGTAGGGGCTGCTCCGGTACACGCTCAACAGGGCGAATCCATCGATGCCGTTAAGAAACGCGCCGAGTTGAACAGCGCCAAGGCCGACCTGGAAGAAGCTCGCAAGAAACGCGACATGGCTGTGGCCGCCCGCTGGAAGGACCGCGAAACTTCCAACCAGGAGCGAGAGCTCTTTAACGAAAAGTACCAGGAAAGTAAGGAGAAGGTGGACGCCCTGATGTCTGAACGTGCCCGCCTCTTCGAGGATGTGCGTGTAGCTCGCGAAGACCTGGCCCAGGTAAAGCTTCAGGCCGAAAAGGCCCGTGCCGAATACCTGTCCTTGGCCGCAGGTCCGGAACGCCTGGAGACGTTGGCTAAGTTCCAGGAGCAGGGGATTCCCTTTAAGGTTCCCGAGCGCGTAGAGGCTCAGAACAAGGTGAAGAAGGAAATGGGCCTTTACCGCGACGATCCGCTGCGTATCGCCAAGTCCGTCTTGAACGTGGCCCGTAGCGAAATGGCCTTTACCCGTGAAATCCAGCTGGACCAGGCGGAACTGGTTTTCGGTAACGTCGTAGCCGAAGGTAGCCGTCTGCGCCTTGGCGGTCTTTTTGCCATGCAGATGGCGAACGCCGCAACTGATGTCTACGGCAACAAGCCCTCCGCCTTGATGCTCCCCGTGGCTGGCGAAAAGAAGCGTGTCTACAGCTGGCAGGAAAACCTGACTCCCGAAACCAAGACGGACGTGGCCAATGTGTTTGCTAGCGTCAAGGATTCCGCCTTCGTAAGGGTTCCCGTGGATGTCCTCCTTAGCACAGAACTCTCCAGCGAACTGGCCAACCACCAGGAAAAGACCTGGAAGGATGAGTTGATGGAATTCTTCAACAATGGCGGTATCTTGATGTACCCCATTGTGGCCATCTTTGGCCTCGGATTGCTGATTGTGCTGTGGCGATTCCTGTGGCTTACCATTTTCGGATTTGGCGGCATGGGCGTCTACCGAACGCTGAAGTCCCTGAAGAAGGGCGATGTGGAAATGGCCCGTAGCCAGGTGTCCAGGTCCCATGGTGAAGTAGGCAAGGTCCTCAAGACGGTTCTTTGCAAGGAATACTCTGGCCGCGAAGGCGCCGAAAAGGCCCTGGAGGAATTGTTCAGCGGCGAAGTTCCCAAGATCGAGAAGGGGCTCACCTGGGTTTCCGTGTTTGCTGCCACAGCACCGCTTCTCGGCTTGCTTGGTACGGTGATGGGTATGATCGAACTGTTCGACGTGATTACCATGCACGGTACCTCCGATCCCAAGCTTTTGGCTGGCGGTATTTCCGTAGCCTTGGTGACAACCGAGGCCGGCCTTATTGTGGCTATCCCGCTGCAGTTGCTTCACACCTTTTTGGCAAACCGTGCCGATGCCCTTCGCGGCAAGATGGAGAAGGCGGGCCTTGCGGTTTTGAACGCCTTGTGGATTAAGGAAAAGTAGTAGGCGTAAGCCCTTGACTAGGAATTTTACGTGGAAGTAGTGGTTGACCAGAACTCCATCTTGGAAGTGGCCTTTGGCATCCTCTTTAGAGGCGGCTGGGTCCTTGCCCCGATTTTTGTGTTGGGGTGGTTTGGCTGGTTTTTGATGCTGGAACGCTACGGCTACTACTTTATGCTCAAGGGCCGTTCCATTTCTAGCTTCTGGCGAATCCTGAATAAGAAGGGGGAGACTGTCGCTCTGGGCAAGTTGCGTCGTCGTCGCCACGGTTACTTCCTTGCCTTGGTAGAGGATATCGTTGCCCATCGTGACGAAGGTCCCGTCGCCGTTCGCAACGCTATGGAAGAAACCCGCCATCGCATTTCCATTAACCTGGACAAGTCCCTTAAGACCATTTCTACCTGTGCGGCCATTGCGCCCATGCTGGGCCTTCTGGGTACGGTAAGTGGCATGGTGCATACCTTTGAAACCATCCAGCTCTTTGGCTTTGGCAATCCGGTGCTCCTGGCCGACGGTATTTCCGAAGCCCTGCTTACGACCCAGGCTGGGCTTCTGGTGGCTTTCCCCCTGATGCTGGCCTACAACTTCTTGGCAGGTCGTGTAGCCATGGTGGAGGACGAGGCCTGGAGCGAGGCCCTGAAGTTTGAATCTTATGTTTTTAGTCCTGCTTGTCATCCTGATGCCCCCACATGTCATCCTGAGGAGCGAAGTGACGAAGGATCTAGCGAAAGATCCAGTGAGGAAACAAAATGAGTTTTATAAGAAAAAGAAATCGTGATGCCGGGGGCATCGATGTATCGCCCATGTTGGACATGGTGTTCATCTTGCTTATCTTCTTTATTGTGACATCCACCTTTACTCGCGAAACCGGTGTGGATGTGACAAAGCCCAAGGCCAGTTCCGCCAAGGACTTGGCCAAGGAAAGCATCTTGATCGGTGTGACCCGCCAAGGAACCATTCACATCAACGAAACTCAGGTCAACCTGTCTACGTTGAATACGGTGCTCCGCCAGATGATGGCCGAGGCTCCCGATCGCCCTGTGATTATTGTAAGCGACCGCGACGCCCCCAACGGTGTTGTGGTGGACATCCTGGATGAATGTAACCTGGCCAAGGTTCGTAAAGTTTCAATCTCTGCAAATAAGGAAGACTAACCATTGATGTCATCCCGGGCAATGTCATTGCGAGTGTAGCGTGGCAATCAACCCGGGATCTCCCTGAACTATATGAAGCAATTCTCTTTCACAGATTTCGTGGCCAAGTACTTGCGTTATCCTATCGCGCTGGTGCTCTCCTTCGTGGTGAGCGCGGTGTTCTTCTTGGCTGTGCCTGTGCTGAACGCTTTGCTTTTCGATAAAGGCATCAAGGCCGAAAAGGAACTGGAGGCGGTCACGGAAGTCGAGGTCCTGGTTAGCGAAAAGAAACCCGAAGTCAAGCAGAAGGTGATCCGCACGGTGGTGAATCCCAATCCCTTCAAGATATCCTCCAATATGGGTGTAAGCCGCAGTCAGAATTTCTCCATGGACTTGTCACTTGCCCGTGGCGCTGCCGGTGA
>JAZLKH010000140.1:0-29527 GCA_045597545.1 Fibrobacter sp. | reverse complement strand
CCTCCAAGCGGTTTCGAACCGCTGTTGCGGGAATGAAAATCCCGAGTCCTGGGCCACTAGACGATGGAGGCGTATGTTTTAAACTTAGTTTTGTTCTCGTTGCATCGCCCAGACGAAACTGTAGGTTTTTCAACCAGCGATCAACCCTAAGTTACTTAATACCTCCAAGCGGTTTCGAACCGCTGTTGCGGGAATGAAAATCCCGAGTCCTGGGCCACTAGACGATGGACGCGTTTAGGTAGGCCAAATATAGGTATGGTTTGCTTTTTTGTAAAGGGGGCTCCCTCAAAAAAAGTTACATTTGCTACGATGTCCCTTCGAAAATGGCTGAAAAAATCCCTTTTAGGCGGAATTTTGCGATTTTTGCCGCTGGCTTTGCTGGCTAGCGGGGCTGACGCCGCCGTCCTGTGGGGAATCCGAAGCTTTATGGACATCGTCTCCGCCGCTGCACCGTCTAATACGTTGCCTAATGCGCCGCAGACGCTCTCCCTGGGAATGTGGATCGCCCTTATGGTTGGGCTCACCGTTCTGCGTCTCCTGTTCTTGTATCTCAAGGTCCGGGTTTCGGAACGTTGGCTCTATGACACCTGCGGGCGGGTTTCGGCCTGGTTCCTCCACGGTCTGCGTAGCCTTGCGCCTAAAGTGTTCCATACGTCGGCGGGGGAGCGGCAGGTGGAGGCTGCCTACGAATCCACGTTGGTCCTGCAGGGAAACGGCTCGTTGCTTTTCCAGGCGGTGCAAGCTATCTTGCAGCTGGCCGTATTCTTGCCTGTGCTGTTGTTCATTTCCTGGCCTTTGACGCTGTTCCTTTTTGTGGTGGTGGTGCCGCTGGTTGCCGTGCTTCAACGTAAGATTCACAAGCTGGGACCCGCCGAGGAATCCCTGCTTCGGGCCCGCTCCGATTTTCGCGGCGACCTGAACCTGGCCCGTCGACTTTTTCGCCAGTGGAGTTCACATTCCGAGCGCAAGGCGGTCTCCGAAGACCTGATGAGCGGCGTGCGCGACCTCCGCGACCGTGGTGTGGAAAATTCCATTCAGAAATCGGGACTTTCCCTGGTGACGGAAGCGGTGTCGGTACTTGCCATGGTGCTTGTCCTGGCGTTCTGCGCGGTGCTTATCGGTGGCGGCTACATGGATGGCGGAGGCCTTGTGCTGTTCTGCTCTGCGGTTCTTTTGAGCTACAAGCCGGTAAAGGAGTGTGCCCGCGTAATGCCCCAGTTCCGCTCGGTGATGAGCGCCCTGGATGTGCTGGAAAGTTTTGAAAATCTACCGAAAAAATCCGGTGGTGAAAATGTAGCTAGGCGCTTAAGTCTCGGTGTCCGCCCCGGTGGCACTCTTGCGTGCGACCTTTCAGTTAATCGCGGCTGTTTTAAGTACGAGGGCTCGGAGAACTTTGTCTTCGAAAACATGAACGTTACCTGGAGCAGAGAAAAGCCGGTACTTGTCCGCGGAAAGAATGGGGCAGGGAAGTCCACCTTCTTAAGGCTCCTGGCGGGCTTGGAAGAATGGCCCGCTGGTGCGGTCTGCACCTCGGCCAGCAGCGACGTGTTCTTCGTGGCCCAGGATCTGGAACTGCCGCCCAAGCGCTTGCTGGTGCGGCTCCTGGGGAACCTTTTGGATGCGGAAACGGCGAATTCTACGGTAGGCCCTGCGACAAAATCTGCCGTGACGAAATTCGACGAATTTGCAAACGTCTCGCCGCTGCTGGCCAAGCCCGCCCTCTCCGGCGGGGAACGGGCCAGGGTTGCTCTCCTCTGGGCCCTTGCCTCCAAGTCCCGCACCATTCTCCTGGACGAACCCTTCGCCTCCATCGCCCTTGCCGATCGGGAACCTCTGCTGTCCGCCTTCCTCGAAAGTGCCGCGGTCCTTGGCAAATGGACTATCATCGTAAGCCACGACATCCTCTCGCCGCAGCTGACCGCAAAGTTCAACCAGGTAAACTTCGACGCGGTTCTTGCGGATGCGCCCCTGTCGCCAATTCCCGAGGCTGCTGCAGGAACGGCGTCTGCCTTCCAGAGGGTCGCCCATGAATAAGCTGTACGCCTTTCGCGGCTGGATTCTTGGGCTCATGGCCGTCGCTCTACTGGCGTTTCCTGTCGCACCGTTTCCGTCGGCAGTCCAGGTTCAACCGGATGCGGATCTTTCCGCAACCCTTATGCCGCTGGTCCCGTACCTGGCCGCAGCCATCCTCCTTGCCTTTTCGGTAATCCTCCGCGTTCAGGCCCGTCGCTCCATCGGCGAACACACTCGCGGCTATTTTCACGACGCGGACCGACTGGTGACGGACGGAATTTACTCTAGGATTCGCCATCCCCTGTATGTTTCCAATACGGGCGTCGGGTTGTCCTTTGTGCTTTTTCACCTGGGGGTGTCGCCTGTGGCCTTGGCCTTTGCCGTCGCTTTGGTCGGCTACGAAGTTCTATTGTCGCGGCTGGAGGATGCTTTTCTCAGGGAACGTTTCCGGGATCAGTGGACGAGCTGGGCCAAGGCGACTCCTGCGTTTATTCCTCGGCGCTGCCACGGGAATACTTCTGCGCTGAAACGGCCCTCTTTCGAGTCGGTTGAAACCGAGCGCCCCCGCCGCAGTTTCGCCCGGGCCTTTATGGCCGATGGCTCCACCTGGTTTTGGCTTTGTGTAACGATTGCGCTGCTGACCCTGCGCAAGTTTTTCTAGGGGCTTGGATGAATTTTGATAAAAGACGGTTGGCTCGTTTTGCGTTGAATGCTGCCGGAATGGCTTTGGACGGTGCCGCCCGAATTGCATCTAAAGTAACACCGTTGCAGCGTCGCTACCACATTGCGGAACGCTTGGGAGGCTCCTGGCCCAAGGGGCCCTGTCTGTGGCTTCACGGGGCGAGTCTTGGCGAGTGCAAGATGCTGCTGAACCTGGCCCGCTCCTTGCAACGGGACCTTTCAGCCAGTTTTCAAGGGGCTGCACCTAGGTTCCTCATCACCACGCAAAAGGTGGAAGTTCTCCCGTACCTGGAAGATCGCGCTCGGGGAACTGCCGACGTGGCCATGGCTCCCGCCGATACGCCCGTGGCCCTTGCCGCCTTTGTCAAACAGGTCCAGCCCCAGGCCCTTGTCCTTGGCGAAAATGAACTGTGGCCGGGTTACCTTTCGGTCATGAGCCGCACTTCGCTGCGACCCTCGGTGGCCCTGGTGTCAGGCCGCTATCGCCGCTGCGCCCCGGGTGCGGATTTTTCTGCCATTGGCTTTGCATCTATGCAGACCGAGGCGGACTGTCGACGGATTTCTGAAGCAGCAGGACGCTCTAGGCTTAATCCTGTCGTAGGCGGCGATTGGAAGCTTCTTGGGCTGCTTGGCGACGAAAGTTCTGTGTCGTCCTCCGCTGTTTCGGATAAGGACGTGGACCTCGCGCTTCTCTCCGTGCATTTTCCCGAATGGGAATCCCTTTTCGAAGTAATCCGAGTCTGCAAGCTTCGTAACCAGTCGGTGGTTCTCGTGCCCCGTTGCCTTGAGGAGGTTGAACTTTTCCGCCACGAACTTCAGGTCTGCAATGTCAAGACGGTGGATTGGCCTCAGGTGCGGCAAGGTGGCGTTTCGCTAGTTGACCGGTTTGGCTTGACGGGGCAAGTCCTTGAAAGGTCCAAGTTGGCTTTCGTAGGGGGGTCCTTCTGCCCCAAGCCGGGTATCCACGATTTCTGGGAACCGCTTATGGCTGGGGTGCCTGCCTGCGTCGGCCCTTACTCCAACGGACACGAGGACTTGGTGAATGAACTTGTTCAAGGGGGTGTTCTTTCGCGCCTTGCCGCACCAAGTGATTTTGAAAATCTAGATTTGGTGAGTAAAGAACAAGTGCAGGGTTTCCTGTCTATCGAAAAAGAAAAAGTTTCTAGTTCCTACCAGCAGTTACTGCTTTATCTGGAGGATTTGCTCAAATGAAGAAAGTGATTCTTGCTACCCCTCGCGGCTTTTGCGCCGGTGTGGATCGCGCCATCCACGTGGTGGAAAAGGCGGTTGAAAAGTTCGGTACGCCTATCTATGTGCGTCACGAAATCGTTCACAACAAGTTTGTGGTGGATACCCTTAAGAGCAAGGGCGTTGTTTTCGTTGACGAACTGGATGAAGTTCCGGCCGGTTCCGTGGTGATTTTCTCTGCCCATGGTGTGGCCGAGGAAATTTACGCCGACGCCGAAAAGCGTGGACTGCAGGTGCTGGACGCCACATGTCCTCTGGTGCTCAAGGTGCATTACAGCGCCAAGCGCCACTACAATGCTGGCCGCCACATCATCATGATTGGCCATGCGGGCCACGCCGAAGTGGAGGGAACCCTGGGGCAGCTCCCCGTGGGGTCCATCACCCTGGTCCGCAACGAGGCCGACGTGGCTACTTTGCAGGTCCCTGCGGACAAGGAATTGGCCTACATCACCCAGACCACCCTTTCCGTGGCCGAGACCCGTGAAATCATCCGCGCTCTCAAGGCGCGTTTCCCGAATATCATCGGACCCGATGCCGGGGACCTCTGCTACGCGACGGGCAACCGCCAGGCCGCGGTACTGGACCTCTGTTCCAAGGTGGACATGCTCCTGGTGGTTGGCGCCAAGAATTCCTCCAATTCCAGCCGCCTTATGGAACTTGGCCTGGAACAGGGGATCAAGAGCCACCTGATTGCCTCGGTGGGCGACTTGCTGCCGGAATGGTTCGAAGGTATAGAGACGGTGGGCATTTCTAGCGGCGCCAGCGCCCCCGAAATCCTCGTGCAGGAGGTGGTGGACTGGATAAAAGCTAAATTTGCTCCTGTAGAAATCGAAAATTTTGTAAAATTGGTGGAATCTACCAAGTTTAATCTGCCAAAGGATTTACAGGATTAAGTTTTAACCTTGACGAAAACCAAAAGTTTTTCTAAAATTGGTTCTCGTTATAAAACAACGGAGTTTTTTATGAGCCGCATTTGTGAAGTTACCGGCAAGGCCGGCCTCGTGGGCAACATGGTTTCCCACTCTAACCGCAAGAAGTTGATGAAGCAGCTGCCGAACCTTCAGAAGAAGCGTTTCTACATTCCTGAAGAAGACCGCTGGGTCGTCCTTCGCGTCAGCAACGCAGGTCTCCGCACTATCAATAAGCGCGGTATCCAGGCTGTTGCTGCCGAACTCGGAATCTAATTCGTTTCGATTCTTGTAGAGTTTAGACTTTAAAAGTCCGCCTAACGGAAGTTCATTCCGCTAGGTGGTCTTTTGTGTTTATAGAGTGTTGATATTTTCTAGGAGGAGCTTCAGAAAGGCCCGTAATTGCTGGGCTTTCGGCGAATTCACTACTGTGGATAAATGTGAATAGAAAGGCCCGGGAAGTTACCCCGGGCTTTTTAACGTTCTCCACGTTTTGGATTACTTGTTTAAGAACTGGGCGGTACCCTTGTACTTTTCGAGGTTGGGCATGATGCATGCCATTTCCCAGTCCTTCTCCTTGAAGCGGCGGCGCAGCAGCGCCACGAACACTTCCATCAGCATTTCGCAGTCGTAAACGGCGCGGTGGGCCTTGTCGGTTTCAATCTTCATGCCAAGCTCGCCGCGACGCTCGAACATCTTGGCGAGGATTCCCAGCTTATGGGAGCTTGCCTCGGGCAGGATTGCCTTGGCGATGGCGAGGCTGTCCACGACCGGGTTGCCGGGGATAATCTGCGGATTCTTCTGGTAGGCGGCGCGCAGGAAGCTGGCGTCGAAGTTGGCGTTGTGGGCAATCAAAATAGAGGATTGGCCGCAGAAGGCGGTAAAGGCCTTGATGGCTTCGCCCACGGCAGGCGCGTTTTCCACGTCCTTGTCGTAGATGTGGTTCACGCTGGATGCTTCGGCGGGAATCATCATGTTGGGCTTGACGAAGGTCTGGAATTCCTTTTCCAGCTTCGGCACCACAACGCCTTTTTCTACGGTGACGGTGAATTTCACGGCGCCGATTTCAATGATTTCGTCTTTCTGGTTGCTGAGGCCTGTCGTTTCCAAGTCGAAGGCCACAAATTTTGGGGGCATCATGATCATTGTTACTGTCCTTTTTTAATCTTCTTTGCAAAAATAGTTAATTCGAACGTCAATAGTTGACAGCGGCAGGGGAATTACGAAGTTATCCCAGGTTTTCAGCTTGATGTGGGCGCCGTACCTATGCTCGAAAAGCCAAAGGGGCGTTCCGCTGGACTTGGATAGCCAGATGGAGCCGGGCTTGGCCTGATGGTCGGGACCGCGGGGGCCGTCCAGGGCCATGCCGACGAATGTTCCCTGACTTAAGGCTTTCAGCACGTGCCGTACGTTGGTGGCGCCCCGGCTGTCGGAGCCCCGGGTGACCGTATAACCCAGCTTTTGTGCGGCCTGCGCGAAGAATTCCCCGTCCTCGGATTCCGAAACCAGGATGTGAACTCCCTTGTTCCTGAAGGCTGCGGTGCTGGCCAGCAGATCCTGGTGCCAGAGACCCAGTACACCCGGGCGAAAATCCTCGGGAAGGTGCAGCCGGATGCGTAAGGTTCGCATCCAGAGTGCGGCGATTGTTGCGCCCAGCTTCACTTTCCAGGAGGTAGTTTTCATAGGAATGTTCCAAAAATAACGATTTTTTTGTGAATCATCCCTTGAAAAGGCAAAAGTTTTTACCTATATTGCAACTCACTTTGGCGACGTACCCAAGTTGGTAAGGGGCGGCTCTGCAAAAGCCTTATTCATCAGTTCGAGTCTGATCGTTGCCTCTCAAAGTTCCCGTTTTCGAAAGAAGGCGGGAACTTTTGTTTTTGGTGGAAACTTTTTTCAGCCGATAAAAGCGAAAGGCCCCGGTTCGGGGGCCATGATTTTTTAAGCCTTATGCCTCGGGGAGGGGGTTCTTGCGAGGTCTGCCCCTGGGGCGCTTGACGGGGGCACCCTCGGCGGTTGCGCTCACCGATGCGGAGTCTCCTACCTGTGCCGCCTTCTTGCCGAAGAGGGCCTCGCGGACCTTTCGGGCCTTTTCCTCGGCCTTTTGCCTGGCCAGTTCCGCTGCGGAAATGATGACGGCCTTGGGCTTTTCCCCGATTTTTACGCCGAAGGAGGCCTTCAGTATGCGGGTTGGTGCCGGCTTCGGGGGTTCCGGCTTTGCCACCTGCAGTTTTGCGACAGGCGTCGGTTCCCTATTCAATATGGAATAGCTCGTGCTTTCACGGGTAAAGGCCTTGTCCAGCATTTCCCTTTTTTCGCCGGGCAGATCCTTGCTGAACAGTTCCTGGGCCATCTTCTGGGCCTCCTGCTGCTCCTTTTGCTGTTTCAGAATGACTCGTTCGCGCTTGGAGGGGCGCTTGGCTCCGTTTTTTCGCTTGCCTGAAACTTCCCTAAGCGGTTTTTCTGACCTTTTGATGATTTCCTCGTCGGAGAGGCCCCGCAGTTCGGGGGGGACTTCGATGATTTCAAGGCTGTTTTCTTCGGAATGGGTGCTCATAAAGCTGGTGTAAATCGATTTTTCTTACTTGTCAAGAGTGTTTTTTCGTGTTTTGATGTAAAAAATCTGCAAATAATTTAAAAAAAATTAAAAAAAGTGTTTGTCAAGGGCTAGAAATTTAATTTTTTTAGGACTATTTTTGGGCTCAAATGCTTCGTTTTACACAAGATATATTACTCGCCCTTCGCGCCATCTCCAATGAGGAGGAAGCGCACGAAATGTCTAAGAAAGCCCGTGAGCAGTTTGACTTCCTCGGAATCAGGCTGGTTCCTCGCCGTGAAGTGACTTATCCTTTGTTTGACAAGAATCCTCCGAAAGATGGCGACGAACTGGTGGCCAGGGTAGAGGACATGTGGGCCCAGCCGTACCGTGAAATCCAGTACGCCGCCTGCGACTACCTTTTCCGTCACCGTGGCCTTCTGGGCGGTCAGCATCTTTCCTTCCTCAAGAAGTTGATCAAGACCCGCGCCTGGCGTGATACCGTAGACACCCTGGCCGCCTGCATTCTGGGCGACCTGGCTCTTCGTCTTCCCGCCCTCCGCACCAAGATCGCCTCCTGGATCCGCGACCCCAACGTCTGGGTCCGCCGCAGCGCCATCATCTTCCAGATTCAGTACAAGGACAGAACCGACTGGCCCCTGCTTCGTCAGTTCTGCCTGACCTGCGCCAAGGACGATGATTACTACATCCGCAATGGCATTGGCCGCGCCCTCTCCGAGTATGCAAGAATCAATCCTCAGGAAGTTCGTCGCTTTGTGCAAGACAATACTTTCGCGGAGCAGACTACCCAAGAAATCCTTCGCATGATTTAATCTGCGTCTTTCCGTCGCATGGCGTCGTTGCTCGCCTCCTTGCGTACTACCGGTACGCCACGTCGGTTCGCGCCTCGCCCTGCTAGGAAATACTTGATTAAATGAACGATCGGATGGCGTCGTTGCAAGGTTATACGAAAAAAGAGAGCTTCTGTGCTCTCTTTTTCGTTAGGTGGGGAAATTACTTTCCTAGGACCTTCTGTTTCTTGTCGCTGGGCTGGGCGCTGCCGTTGCCCTGGGCGGACTCGCTAAAGGGGAACACGAAACGTCCGCGAAGAACGCAGCCCGGTGCTCCCGGGTCGCATTCCCTGTTCCGCTTGACGCAAAAGGTTTCTCTTAAATTTCTGCATTCGTAACTCATCACACATAATTTAAAAAAATCCCTTTACTCATCATTTCTCGCCTGTTTAGATGGACTCCCCTTGACTAGCAAAAAACACCATCTTTCCCTTGTCATTGTTCATTGTTCGTTGTTCGTTGTTCATTTTTAATACTATCTTTTTCGGTATGAGATACGGTGATTTATCCTTCTTTCAGAGCGGCGTGGCCGTTCCCCTCTTTAGTCTTTACAGCAAGCAGAGCATCGGTATCGGCGAATACCTGGACCTGATTCCCTTTGCTCGCTGGGCTCAGTTCTGCGACTTCAACATCATTCAGCTGTTGCCGGTGAACGACACCGGTGCTGAATCCAGCCCCTATAGTGCCCGAAGCGCCTTTGCCTTGAATCCGGTGTTCATCAACATCCAGTCCGTAGAGGGCTCCTCCGAGTTCTCCATGGAAATCCAGGATGGAAAGGCCGAGTTTGACAAGCTGGGAAAGATCGACTACTACAAGATCTCCACATGGAAGCGTTCCATCCTCCGCAAGATCTTTGACAATAGCTACGACGAATTGAAGAAGGACAAGGTTCTTAGCCGCTGGATCGACGAAAACAGCTGGGCAAAGCCCTATTGCATCTACTGCACCCTCAAGGCCCAGAATAATGAATCCAGCTGGAAGGACTGGTCTTCCTACAAGGATCCTACCGAAAAGGACCTGGAAAAGCTTTGGACGAAGTTCGCCAAGGACAACCTGTTCCAGGCCTGGATGCAGTGCGTTGCCGAAATGCAGTTCAACGCCGCCGTCACCGAAGTTTCCAAGCTGGGTCTTCGCCTCAAGGGCGACATTCCCATTCTTATCAACGAAGACAGCGCCGATGTCTGGTCCGAACGCAAGTACTTCTCTCTCGACGACCGCGCCGGTGCTCCTCCTGACATGTTCAGCTACAGTGGCCAGAACTGGGGTTTTCCCACTTATCGCTGGGATGTCCTTGAACAGGATAACTTTGACTGGTGGCGCCGTCGCCTGGCCCAGGCTAGCAAGTTCTACCACGCCTACCGCATCGACCATGTGCTGGGCTTCTTCCGTATCTGGTCCATTCCCCAGAACGAAGTCACCGGCATCATGGGCCGTTTCAATCCCTGCGTGCCTCTGACCAAGACAGAGCTGATGAACGCAGGCTTCATTCCTGCCACCCTGGAATACCTGCGCCGCCCCAACTACTCCGTAGACCAGCTCCGCTCCTTCCTCGGAGATCAGACTGAACGTGTCATGGCCCTGTACTTCGAAAATCTGCCGGGCGAATTCGACCGCTTTGTCCTTAAGGCCGACTATGACTGCGAAAAGGCCATCGTCTCTCTGGGAGAACCTCAGGAGGTGAAGGACAACCTGCTGAAGGTCTACTGGAATCGCGTATTTATTCCCTCTGGCGACGAGAACACCTTCTATCCCTTCTGGTACTGGTACAACCAGCCGGTGCTGTTCACCCTGCCCGAAAACGAGCAGAAGAAGCTGCAGGAAATCATCAAGCGCAACGAGGACTCCCAGAACGACCTGTGGGATGCCAACGCCACCAAGCTCCTGTCTGTGCTGGCAAACGAAACCGACATGCTGGTTTGCGCCGAGGACCTTGGTGCAGTCCCCAGCTGCGTCCCCACGGTTCTGAACAAGCTGAACATCCTGTCTTTGCGTATTGAGCGCTGGGCTCGCAACTGGAACGCTCCTTATTCTCCGTACTACGATATGGATGAATATCCCAGACTTTCTGTCTGCACCACCAGCTGCCACGACACCTCGACCCTTCGCGGACTGTGGCAGGAACCGGACTTTGACAAGGCTCTCTACTGGTCTCATGCCCATCTGCCGGGTAACGCACCCGAGGAGATGACGACCACCGTGGCCCGAACAGTGCTGACCCATGTGTTTACGTCCAACAGCATGTTCTGCATTCTGCCTGTCCAGGATTACTTCGCCTTGTCCGCAAGCCTTTCTCAGGGCGATGCCAACGACGAGCGCGTGAACGTGCCGGGTACCGTAGGCGCCTCCAACTGGTGCTATCGTCTGCCCTGTTCCGTAGACGACCTGCTGGATTACGCTTCCCTCAGCTCCGAAATTCGCAAGCTGGTGGATGTGCGCAAGCGTCGCCCCATGTGGAAAATTTAGAGAGTGGTTAGTAGACTGTGGTTAGTGGACAGTAAAAAAGAAGCGCACACCAGCGCGCCCAGAAAAAACTTCCTGCATCCTACATCCTACATCCTACTTCCTATTAATTACTGGCTGAATGTCTTGTCGCGAATCATTTGCTCCCGCCTGGGTCAAGGATGCGGTATTTTACCAAATCTTCCCGGATCGTTTTTGCAGGTCCCCCCGTTATCACGCGGTGGGGAAGTTTGTGGACTGGAATTCCAAGCCCACCCGCGAGAATATGTTCGGCGGCAACCTGGCCGGTGTAGAAGATAGACTGAAGTATATCGCGGGCCTTGGAGTAAACGCAATCTACTTCTGCCCGATCTTCAAGAGCAATTCCAATCACCGCTATCACACGGTGGACTACTTCGAAATTGACCCGGTACTGGGTACTCTCGAGGATTTTGACCGCCTTGTCAAAAAGGCCCATAGGCTAGGGATCCGCGTCGTCCTGGACGGCGTATTCAACCACTGCTCCAGGGGATTTTTCCAGTTCAACAGCCTTATGGAACTTGGGGAGAATTCCCCTTACGCTGACTGGTTCCACGTCCACAGCTGGCCGATCCACGCCTATTCCGGCAAGCCCAACTACGAATGTTGGTGGGGAATGCCTGCGCTTCCGAAATTCAATACCAGCAATGCCGATGTGCGAGAACACCTCTTCTCTGTCGGTGAATATTGGATGAAGCGCGGAATCGACGGATGGCGACTGGATGTTCCCAACGAAATTGACGATGACAGTTTTTGGCAGGAATTTCGCCGTCGCGTTAAGGCAGTGAATCCTGAGGCGTACATTGTGGGCGAGATCTGGGACGACCCAAGCCGATGGCTGCGGGGCGACCAGTTCGACGGCGTCATGAACTACATGTTCCGCAAGGCGGTGATGGCCTACCTCTTCGACGAGAATCCCATTTCCACCGACGAGTTCTGCGGTCGCTTGCAGGATGCTTTCCCTGCCGATCGCGCCGATATTCCCATGAACCTGCTGGGCAGCCACGATACCAGCCGCATCCAGAACCAGCCCTGTTCCGACGAGGCCAGAGTGCACCTGGCCTACGCCCTTATGTTCTTTATGCCGGGGGCGCCTTGCGTCTACTACGGCGACGAGCTGGGCCTAAAGGGCGGTAAGGACCCGGATTGCCGCCGCACTATTCCCTGGGAAAACCTCAAGGCCCTGCAGAAGAACTCCGTTTACCAGTGGATTTTGGAATTGATTGCCCTTCGTAAGCAGGAGGACGCTCTTCGTTGCGGCTCCTTGGCGGTTGAACGCCGATCCGATGGTTTCGCTATCGTTAGAACGTGGAAAAATACCACACTTAGACTGGATGTGTACGCAGACCAGGGCGCAGAATCCCCCTGTTTTTCCATTTCCAAGAAGTGAAGTTGGCCGCATTTTACTAAATTTGCGCCCAACTAGATATATAGTGCCTTTATTTTAAGGGATTACAAATGAACAAGAACAAATTCGGCATGCGAGAAATCATCATCCTTCTCGTCATTATCCTTTCCGCTTACACGGTTTGGCCCTCTATCCAGGTCCACTCCAAGTCTGGCGACGAAAAGAAGACCTTCCTCAAGGAAAATCCGAAGATGGGCTCCAAGTCCATCAACTTCGGCTTGGACTTGGCCGGTGGTACCGCCATCACCCTTCAGATCGACAAGTCTGGGCTCAAGAACGAGGACGTGAAGGATATCCAGGAAGAATCCCTGGAAATCATCCGTAACCGCGTTGACCAGTTCGGTCTTTCTGAACCTCAGATTTCTCCCAGCGGCGATGACCGTATCCTGGTTGAACTGGCAGGCGTGGACGACTCTACTGCCAAGGCTCTCGTAGGTTCTACCGCCAAGCTGGAATTCAAGATTCTCGCAGAATCTGAAAAGTTTACCCAGGTGGTTACCCTCATCGACCAGTACCTGACTCGCCAGACCACCGATATCGTGGCTAGCGACTCCGCTGCTGCTCCTGCCGCTGATTCCGCTGTTGCTGCAGCCCCGGCCCAGGATACCGCCAAGGCTCTCTCCGACGAAGAACTTCTCGGTGGCTCCACTCAGACTGCCGCTGCAGAACCTTCCAAGGATTCCGCTGCTGGCGAAGCCAAGGCTGAACCGGCTAGCGAAGTTGGGACCGCCCTTTCCGCTTACTACGTGACTTTCGGCAATGGTGGTTTCATCGCCGAGGAAAATGTGGAAAAGGTTAAGAAGCTCCTTGAAACCGAAGGCGTTCAGAAGTTGATTCCCCGTGACGTTGCCTTCGCATTCGGTAGCGGTCTCGAACCTGTTCAGCGCAATTCCAAGATTAAGGCCAAGCGCCTCTACTTGCTGAAGCGCCGCGCCGAAATGGGTGGTGACGATGTTGTTGACGCTCGTCCGCACCGCGTAAGCGATGGCATGAGCGCCGGTGAAGTCGCCGTGAGCCTCAAGTTCGGTGGCATCGGTCCCAAGAAGTTCTCTGCTGTGACTGCCGCAAATGTCGGCAAGCAGATGGCGATCGTTCTCGACAACCAGGTGATTTCCGCTCCGGTGATCCGTGACCGTATCCCCAATGGCGAAGCCCAGATTACCGGTCTCGACGACATGGCCGAAGCCAACCGCCTCGCTGTCGTGCTCCGCGCCGGTGCCCTCAAGGCTCCGATGCAGATTATCGAATCCCGTAACGTGGGTGCAACCCTCGGTGAAGAAAACATCGTTCAGGGCTTCGGCTCCGGTGCAGTGGGCCTCGTGCTCTGCCTGGTGTTCATGGTTGGCTACTACCGCCTCGGTGGTTTCATCGCTAGCCTCGGTATGATCATCAATACCTTGGTTACCGCCGCCGTGATGTCCGTGTTCAACGCCACTCTGACTCTCCCGGGTATCGCAGGTTTCATCCTGGTGCTGGGTATGTCTCTTGACGCCAACGTCATCATCTACGAACGTATCCGCGAAGAAATCAAGGGCGGCCTTACCGCTCGTGCTGCCGTGGCCAAGGGTTACGAACGCGCCTTCAGCGCCATCTTCGACTCCAACCTGACCACCGTTCTTACCGCCTTGATCCTCTACAAGATTGGTACCGGTTCCGTGAAGGGTTTCGGTCTTACCTTGATGATCGGTATTATCACTTCCTTGTTCTGCGCTCTCACCGTTACCCGCGCAGTGTTCGACTGGAAGCTTGCCAAGCGTGATGCTACCACCCTCTCTATCGGCGGTGGCTTCAAGGCCCTCAACAACGCCAACCTCGCTATCGTTCCCAACCGCGGCAAGTTCAAGACGCTTTCTATCATCCTCATTGTCGCAAGTATCGCCTCCATCGCCGTCAAGGGTTTCGACTTTAGCATCGACTTTACCGGTGGCCAGGTTTATACCGTCCAGTACCAGGACGATGGCAAGCATGAAAATGATTTGAACAAGGCGCTCTCCGATGCGGGCATCTCCGGTGCCAAGGTTCGTTCCCTCGGCGGTACCTCCGCTAACTCCTACCAGGTTAGCATGAAGGCTTCCGATGATACTCAGTTCGAAACCAAGATGGCCGCTGCCTTCGAAAAGGCTGGCCAGAAGGTTGAAATCGTTGCCAAGGATACCGTCGGTCCTACCATCGGTAAGGAACTCCGCAACGACGCAATCCTCGCCATTATCCTCGCATGGATCGCCATCGGTCTCTATGTGTGGTTCCGTTTCGGTAAGCTGGGTCTTGGCTTTGGTATCGGTGCTGTTGTGGGGCTGGTCCACGACTCCATCATTACCCTGGGCTTCATCTCCATCTTCGGACTTTCCTTCGATGGTGCCTTGATTGCATCTCTCCTTACCATGATCGGTTACTCCGTTAACGATACCATCGTGGTATTCGACCGCGTTCGTGAAAATACCGCTATCTACGGCACCAACGGCTTTGATAAGACCTTGAACAGCTCTATCAACCAGTGTTTCAGCCGTACAGTGATTACCTCCCTCACCACCTTGTTCGTCTGCTTGGTTCTCGCCGTTATGGGCGGTTCCTCCATCCGCGACTTCGGCCTGGTGATGGTGTTCGGCGTGCTAATCGGTACCTACTCCTCCGTTTGCGTTTGCTCTCCCTTCGTGCTCTGGTATTCCAAGCGCTTCAAGGGCGGTGTATAATAGAGGTTTGCCCTAGGTAAACGCCAGGTAAAATCTTTACGATTTTAAGGCTCGGGTTCATCCCGGGCCTTTTTTGATGGTGAAATTTTCTATTTTAAAGCCCGTTCGATCAAGGGGGCTTTTATGCTCAAGAAGTATTACAAAATCGAATCAGGGCGCCTATCTAGCGCCCCGAACGAAGATGGGGCCGACATCGTTATGATGGGCACCCTTAGCCTTGAACAGCGCAGTGTGCTTGTCAAGGAATATGAAATCACCGAGCATACCATTGCGTCCGCATTCGACTCGGACGAACTTTCCCGTATCGAATACGATGATGACTTTACTACCATAGTGTTTAAGAAGCCCAAGAACTATTCCGCCGAGGATAACTTCCAGTTCCGCGTGGAATCCTTCGGTATCTTCATCTTCAAGGACTGGGTGTTGCTGCTTACGGACTCCGAGTTCCCCATTCTCGACGAAAAGCGATTCTCCAAGATCGACAGTCTGAACACCTTTGTGCTTCGTGTACTGAACTACGCCATCTACCACTTCAACGAACACCTGAAGATTATCAACCGCATCAATGACGAGTTGGAAACCAAGCTGCGTACCGCCATGGAAAACAAGTACCTGCTTTCTATGTTCAGCTTGAACAAGGGGTTGATCTACTACGTGAGTGCCTTGAACAGCAACGACACCTTGCTCAAGAAATTGCAGATTGGCCGCAGCCTCAACTGGACCGAAAATGAACGGGAACTGCTGGACGATATCGTCATCGAGAATCGTCAAAGTTTGCAACAGGCCGAAATCTACGCAAACATTTTGACGTCCATGATGGACGCCCGCGCAAGCGTCATCAGCAACAACGTGAATACGCTGATGAAGAACTTGACCATTGTGACGATTTCTATTTCTCTCCCGACGTTCTTCGCTAGCTTGTTCGGCATGAACGTGCGCTTGCCCTTCGGCATGAACGGTGATGCAACTGGCGGTCCGGAAATGGCTTTCTGGCTCATTATCGCCATGTGTATCCTCAGCGTGCTTGTGTTCATGGCCGTGTGGATGCGCAAGAAATAACGAATACGAATGCAACGAAAAAGCGACCGTCACCCGGCCGCTTTTTTTTCGCGCTTCACTCGCCTTACGCTAATTTCCTCTGTCGCTCATGGAAGAGAACATGGCGACGATCTCCTCGGTGAACTGGCTTACCGGTAGAGTCTGGGCGATATCCAGGGCCTTCTCCAGGTGATCCTGGGCACAGGTCTTGGCCTTCTTGAAGGCGTCCTTGGCGTTCAGCTTGTCGATAATCTTTTCTGGAACACCCGCTTCGGATGCCTGCTTGATCAGGCATTCCATTTCGCTGCGTTCACCGTCGGTGCAGTCATCAAAGTAGTACAGCAGGGGGAGCGTGATGAGGCCGTTGCTCAGGTCGGTGAACTTGGCCTTGTCCAGGTTCTTGCTTCCGAAACCGTAATCCAGCAGGTCGTCGACGATCTGGAAGGCGATGCCGAAGTGGCTGCCCATCTGGGCGCATCGTTCAGCCTGTTCCTTGTCGAATCCGGCGAGGATTCCGCCGATGCGGGCTGCGGCATTGATCAATGCTGCGGTCTTGCCGTCGATGATATTGTCGTACTCGGCAAAGGTGAGCTTCATGTTGCCGGACTGGTCCAGCTCCAGGATTTCGCCGCTGATAAGCTTGTCTGCAGCGTCGGAAAGCGCCACTGGGATGGCTCTTGCCTCCTCGTTGATGACGCAGCGCATGGCCTGTGAAAGCACGTAGTCGCCGATGAGGACTGCCACCTGGGTGCCCCACTCCTTGTGGGCGGTCTTCTGGCCGCGGCGGATGTCCGTACCGTCGATGATGTCGTCGTGAACGAGGCTAGCCAAGTGCAGCAATTCCACGCCTGCGCAGGCATGGGCGACGCGTTCTGCATCGGGCTGCGTACTTCCGCTCTGGGCGATAAGGCACAGCAAGGTAGAGCGGATGCGCTTGCCTTTGCGCTGGAACAGAGAGTCCAGGCGCTCAGCGATACCTGCAGGGGCGTTCTTTGCGACGTTCGTGATAACGTCCTCGGTCTGCTGCAGCAGGTCTTGAACCAGCTCACGAGCTTGGTTCAGTACGGATTGAAAATCGGCTTTGGTAGGGACCATGACTAGATATCCAGGTCGTTCAGAACCTTGTAGGCGTTGGTTTCAATAAATTTGCGGCGAGGTTCTACGTCTTCACCCATGAGCATGCTGAAAATTTGGTCTGCAGCTACGGCGTCTTCCACGTAGCACTGCTTAAGGAAACGTTTTTCTGGATCCATGGTGGTGTCAAAAAGCTGTTCTGCAGACATTTCGCCAAGACCTTTGAATCGAGTGATAGTCACGTTCTTCTTGTCTTCTAGCTTGGCCATGGCTTCGTCCTTGGCTTTTTCATCGAACAGGTACTGTTCTTTAAGCCCCACCTTCAGTTTGTACAGAGGGGGCATAGCCAGGAACACGTGGCCGTTGTCAATAAGCGGGCGCATGTAGCGGAAGAAGAAGGTGAGGAGAAGGGTCTGGATGTGGGAACCGTCCACATCGGCGTCAGTCATGATCACGATTTTATGATAGCGGAGCTTGTCCAGCTTGCACTCTGAACCCAGACCGCAACCAATGGCGTTTACCAGGTTCTGGATTTCTTCAGTGTCCAGTACACGATGGAGGCTTGCCTTCTCTACGTTCAGAATCTTGCCACGCAAGGGGAGAATGGCCTGGAACTCACGTTTACGGCCAAGCTTTGCAGAACCACCTGCAGAGTCGCCTTCCACGATAAACATTTCACATTCCCTGGGGTCGCGGCTGGAACAGTCGGCAAGCTTACCCGGAAGTCCACCGCTTTCTAGAACGTTCTTGCGGCGGGCGAGATTACGGGCCTTGTGGGCCGCTTCACGAGCCTGGGCAGCATTGTAAACCTTGTCCAGGATGACTTTTACCGCAGCGGGGTTTTCCTGGAAGTATTCGTCCAGCTTGGCGCCAAAGGCGGGGGCTACGTAGCTTGTAATTTCGGAGTTGCCCAGCTTGCGCTTGGTCTGGCCTTCGAACTGGGGCTGGGAAACCTTGATGGCGATAACAGCGGTAAGACCTTCGCGAATATCGTCAGAGGTAATCTGGATGTCCTTCTTGCCCTTGGGCAGGTCCTGTGCAAACTTGCTGATGACGCGGGTAAGGGCGGTCTTGAAACCGGTAACGTGGGTACCGCCGTCGTAAGTGTTGACGTTGTTTACGAAGCTGAAGAAGTTTTCCTGGTAGCCGTCGTTGTACCACATGGCCACCTCCAGCGGATACTGGCCGTCGGGCATTACCAGGTGAATGGGCTCCTGGAACAACGGGGTGCGGTGTTCGTCTACGTAGCGGACGAATTCGGAAACGCCACCCGGATAGCAGAAGGTTTCACTGGGCTTGTTCTCGTCGCGTTCGTCGGTGAGGGTCAGTCGAAGACCGCTCATGAGGAACGCCAGTTCGCGGAAACGGGTTGCCAGGGTGTCGTAGACGTAAACGGTTTCGCTGAAGATGGTGTCGTCAGGGTAGAACTCGATGGTGGTTCCGGTGCTGCCGTCAGTCACAGGACCGATGTCCTTCTGAGGACCGCAGGGAATGCCCTTGCTGAACTCCTGGGCCACAATGCGACCGTTGCGGCGGACGGTAGCGATAAGCTTATTGGAAAGCGCGTTAACGCAGCTTACACCCACACCGTGAAGACCTGCGGAAACCTTGTAGGAATTGCTGTCGAACTTACCACCGGCATGGAGCTTTGTCATGACCACTTCCAATGTACCGATCTTTTCCTTGGGGTGAATATCGGTAGGAATGCCACGGCCATTGTCGGTGACGCGGATGCCGTTGCCGGGCAGAATGGCGATTTCAATGTGATTGCAGTGGCCGGCCAGGGCTTCGTCCACGGAGTTGTCTACCACTTCCCACACCAGGTGGTGCAGGCCGCGGATATCGGTGGAGCCGATGTACATTGCCGGACGAACGCGAACCGCTTCCAAGCCTTCCAGAACGGTAATGTTGGAGCCGCTATAGTCCTCGTTTTCCTTATTCACTTCTTCAGTTACGTCTGCCATTCTAATAACCTTCTTAGAACTTATTTTAGAACTTTTTATATCGTATTTATATAAAATGAACGTCCCGCACAGCAGGCCTGTTCAGCATTAAATTTACCTTGTCAATTATAGCTTTTTTTTGCAGGAATAATTCCTGTCTCCATGTAGAACTGGCGGCCTTTAGCACCAAAATATTCTTGTCCATTTTTACCGGTTTTACGTGGGGTAAAAGCAACGGCCCGACCACCTGTTCAAAGCCTTCGCAAATGGCCTCGAAGGTCATGTCTTCCGAAATATTGTTCTTGTCCAGAACCATCTTCAAAAGCACGCTGATGTCTGTGGGGTTCCCTCCGCAGACATTTTTTTTTCGTCGTTTCCTTTCGATGTTTTCCATTAAAGAAGCAGCAATTTGGAGAGTACAAAACCGCCGATCAAAATGCTAGTCATACCGGCCACCACGGTAGCCTTAGTGCTCTTGCCCACACCCTCGGCACCGCTGTGGGTGGTAAAGCCAAAGAAACAGGCGTAGCTGGCGATAAAGTATCCGTAAACGAAAGCCTTGATCAGGCCTACGGCCAAGTCCCAGTTTTCGTAGAACATGCGAACTCCGTAGAAGAACACGGAGAAGGACACGTCCTTGTAGATGTGGGCCACTGCGTAACCGCCGAGGATGCCTACGAAGATACTGATGATGGTAAGTATCGGAAGCATGATGACTGTTGCGATCAGGCGTGGAGCCAACAAGAACTTGTAAGGGCTTAATCCCAATACTTTGTACGCATCGAGCTGCTCCGTAACGGCCATTGTTCCTAATTCAGAACACATGGAGGCTCCGATACGACCGGCCAGCACCATGGCGGTAAGAATGGGGCAGAGCTCCACCATTACGGACTTGCCTACGGCCATGCCCACGAACATTAGGGGAATCATGTCGGCGAACTGGTAGGCCAGCTGCCAGGACATGATGGCGCCTGTAGCAAGGGATGCCGCCAGCACCACGGGAATACTGGTTACACCTACATGCTGCATTTGCTCAATGGTTGTATGCAGGTTGCTGAATGCTCCTGGAATACTCTTGAACATCTGCCACACGAACAAGAAATAGTTGATGACGGTGTTCAGAAACTTCCGGATAAATTTACCCAGACTTTCCGCAACCTTGTTCATCGCTTTAATCAATGCATTACCCTTGGTGTGTAAGCTTACTTCTTCTTGGATTCCTTGCCAGACTTTGTAGTCTTCTTGTCACCCTTTGCCGGAGCGCTGATGGCCTTCTTGTAAAGGTTCATGTCGCTCAGGTACTTGATGGCCTCCTTGAGCTGTTCGTCGCGCTTCAGGGAGAAGGCGGTGCTTACGGAGTCGTTGATGAAGGAAGTCAAAAGTTCGCGCTTGATGCCGTCCTTGATGTAGTCCTTGTTGCCTTCGAATTGAGCGTCGCGGTTGTCTTCCAGAGCCTTGCGCATTTCGCTCAGACGCTGTGCCAGAACGGAGTCGGTGACGGTCTTGGAGCTGTCTCCCATGTAGTTCTGTTCGCGGATGATACTCTTTTCAAGCTGGTCTACGCCAACTAGGGCGTTGCTCTTGATCTTGGTGAAGTTGGTGTCTTTCATGCAGAAGTCGCGGAACTGCAGGAACAGGGAGTCGGGGACTTCCCAGTCGGCGCTCATCTTTACGCCGGACTTTTCCAGTTCCGGGCGGGCCTTCACGGCAAATTTGAAGTACATGGCCATGCGTTCCTGGACCTGCACGACCCAGGGCATGGGAGAAAGTTCGACTTCCACGTCAGGAGTGATGCCGCCACCGCCGAACATCATGCGACCGTTGTTGGTGTAGAAGGTGTCGCGGGCTACGGTATCCTTTTTGAGGGAGTCCACCTTGGCCGTGTCGCCGTTTTCCTCGGCTTCGTACTCTTCTTCCTGCAGCTTAAGGCCCTTGATGCCGTTCTCGGGCTTATTGATGCAGCGGCCAAAGGGCAGGTAGTAGAAGGCCGTGGTCAGCTTAAGGGCGTTGCCCTGGTTGTCCAGGGGGAAGATTGTCTGGACGGAACCCTTACCGAAGGAAGTCTTACCGATGATGAGGGCGCGGTCCCAGTCCTGCAGTGCGCCGGAAACGATTTCTGCGGCACTTGCGGAACCCTGGTTCACGAGCACCACCATGGGAATGTCCTGCTTGACGATGCCGTCCTTGCGTGCGCGGCTTTCGGTACGCTGGGTACGGCCACGGGTGCTGACGATGACGTTGCCCTGCTTAAGGAAGAGTTCGCTGATTTCGATGGCCTGGTTCAAAAGTCCACCCGGATTGTAGCGCATGTCCAGGATGATCTTCTTCATTCCCTGCTTCTGCAGGGCCTTGATGGCGTTCTCCACATCGCTCAAGGTCTTGTCGCTAAAGGTAGCCAGCTTGATGTAGCCGATGTCGTTGGTGACCATGCCGTAGTAGGGAACTGCGTGAACAATAATCTCTGCTCGAGTGATGGTGAAATCCATCAGATCGGGCACGCCTTCGCGCTGGATGGATACGGTCACGTCGGTTCCGATCTTTCCGCGGAGCTGGTTCACTGCGTCGTCCAGGGAAAGTCCCTTGGTATCCTTGCCGTCAATCTTGCGGATCTTGTCGCCTGCACGAATGCCCAGGCGGAATGCCGGGGTGCCGGAAAGGGGCGAGATGACAGTGAGGACATTGTCGCGTAGGCTGATGGTGATGCCAACGCCTCCGAACTTACCTTCCATGCTCACCTTGAGGCTTTCGTAGTCCTTGGGGGAGAACACCGTAGTGTGGGGGTCCAGAATATCGCGGATTCCGTTAAGGGCCGCATCGGTGAGCTCCGTGGGGTTCACGTCTTCCACATACTTGCGGTTGACCTCAGAAAGTACCTTGTTTAGGCGGGATACTTCGTCGTAGAAGTCACCTGGGGGAGTCTGCTTGGCGTCCTTGGCAGCAAAGGATGCGTTTGCCAGGCACAATGCAGAAAGAGATGCTACAAAAAGAGAACGAAAGTTCGGCTTATAGAAATTCATGCCTAAAAGATACAATTTGAATTTGTTCAAGTCGTAGCCAGAACGGAAAAAACCGGCCAATTTGGCCGGTTTTTAATTCAAGGAGAGAGAGAAAAAAAGTCAAACAGATGCGATTGGCTAGCTGTGTTATGCAGCGTCGTTCAGGATACGTTCCAATTGGTCGTTTCTGAGCTTTGCCAAGGCGTTTTCCTTAAGCTGGCGGACGCGTTCCTTGGAGAGGCCCACCATGGGGGCGATTTCCTTGAGATTCAGGTCGGAATCCATCTTAAAGCCGTAATAAAGCTCGATGACCTGCATTTCCTGGTCGGAGAGGTTCTGCTTCATTACTTTGTTGAAAACGTTTCTGCGGTCCTTGCGCTGGGCAACGGTGTCTGTCTGGTTGCTTGCTGCAATGGTGTCCCCCAGGGAGGTGTCTCCGTCTTCGCCTACGGGGGCGTCGAGGGAGGTGGAACGGCTGCCCATCATCAAAATCTTTTCGATGTCGTGAGCCTTGTACTTGGACAGGCCTTCGAGACTCTTGGGGTCAACGGTAAAGCCACCGCCAATGACCTGGCGAAGTGCTCCGCCATTCTTGTTGAAACGGCGAAGAACGAGTTCCTTTTCGGCGCTAATGCGAACCATGCGACCGCGTTCTGCGATGGCGCGGGTAATGTTCTGACGAACCCACCACACGGCATAGCTGATAAACTTGATTTTCTGATTAGGGTCAAAGCGACGGGCTGCTTCGATGAGGCCCATGTTGCCTTCGTTAATCAGTTCGTTTACGTCCAGGCCCTGGCCCTTGTAGAGGTTGGCGATATTCACCACAAAGCGAAGGTTGGACTTTACCAGGAGATCCAGGGCCTGCTTGTTGCCTTCCTGGACCTTCTGGAGCAAAATATTTTCTTGTTCCTTAGAAAGGAGCGGATATTTAGAAATATCGTTCAGGTACTGGAAATATACATCCCTTTCACCGCGAACCATCATATTCTTTGTCATATCAGCCTCCTAGCTTTCTCTTGTTTACGTATTCAAAGATACCTTTAAAGCGTTGTCGGAGTGTCATTGATTGAACTAGTCTTCGCAAAAGTTGTATAATAGTTTTGTCCAAAGTTTGTTGAATTTTGTCGGAAATAGGCGCACTTTTGTCATGATTATGTCATGCCGGCCTGTTCTTTAGGCAAATTAAGGCTAAATTTTGACAAAAATGCAGGGATTGTCACAAGATGAATGTAAAAGGTACAGTAGTTGAATTTCTGAAGCGCCAAAGAAGGCACCTAGAAGATCTTCAGGAAGCTAGGTTTGATCGTAGCGAAAAAGAATTAATGCAATTACTGAATGACGAGTATGTGAAGGACTCGTTTCCTGTGCCGGGACCGGCTATTGCCATTCTTGTATGGGGCTTTGTCATCCTTTTTCCGTTGCTGCTGCTGTTTGATCCCAGTAATCAGTACGCAAATCGGGTGGATGTTAGTAGCCTGATAACGTACTATGTGCCCTTGGTTTCTACCTTTGTTGTTTTTTGGCTGAACCAGAAAATTCTCGTGCCTAAGCTCTTTTTCAGAAAGAAATACTTCAAGTATCTCTTTGCCAACGGTTTGTTGATTGTGCTGAGTTTGTTTTGTCGGGAATGCTTTAGCTTTATGGCAGAACGTGCTCCAGATCAGACTTGGGAATACTTCTTTAAAAACTATAGCTTTTCTGCCCAAGGGCATTTTACCATTTGGACGTTCATCAGCTTTAACATTTTTTTGCTGATGGTCTGTTTTTGCAGTATCCTGATTTGCATGTTTTCTCGCCAGGTGACGCGAGCCTTTGTGATTCGCGAAAGGAATCGCGCTAATTTGGAATACGAATTGAACTTTCTTAAGCAGCAACTGAGTCCCCATTTCCTGTTCAATACGTTGAATAATATTTCTTCGCTCATCACCATTGATCCGAAGTTAGCGGAAAAGTCGATGACGAAACTTTCTCAGCTTTTGCGCGTTACCTTGTATCAAACTGAGGATCGCTTTATTACCATTAAGGAAGAAATGGAAATTCTTGAGAAGTATGCCGATCTTGAAAAGTTGCGTCACGATGACAACTTTGAATTCACGTTCAATAAGAGTGTTGATGATGCGTCGCGCTTGATAGAGCCCCTGTTGCTGATGCCCCTTTTGGAGAACGCCATGAAGCATTGCGTAAATCCCAATGGAAAAAGCTTTGCCCATGTGGATGTGGTTACTCATGACGGTGAACTTACCGTGAATATCGAGAACAGTAACTATCCTCGCAAGTCACAGAATAAGGCGAATGGTCTTGGTCTTTCTACCTTCAAAAAACGCTTGGACTTACTTTATAAGGAAAACTATTCCTACAGGACCTGGGTTAGTGAGGAAACGTATTTTTGCGAATTGAAAATAAAACTCAAATAATTTTTTTTGAAACCCCTTTACAAACGAAAAATCTTTGTTTAACTTTGGTGGTGGAGTTTAAATAGTTTATTAAGTACAGTCGCCTAGGCGGGTGTACTTTTTTTATTTAAAGTCCTGTTTTATATATGCGATTGGCTTAACGAGTGTTGGCCAACTTTTGATAGATGAACATCTTTGTTTTGGAGGTCCTATGAAGAATAGGGTTTCAAGGTGTGCAACCTTGATTGGGACGGCTATTGCCTTTTCGTCTCTTTTGAGCAATGCACAAGTTTGTCAGGAAATTTCGCTGTATAAAAACGGTGAAAGTGGAAAAATGGAAGAAGTGGGAAGGACTTTCCCCGAAGCGCCCGAATGGTCTACCAACTGGGGCGAATTGGATGGCCTTGTGCCGCCGTATATTCGCCTTTCCGGTATGAAGGACAAGGCGAGCGACTGGACGGGCTTTTTGAATTTTGATGCCTTGCCCGTGTCGATTCAGGGCGGTTCCATGAGCCTTAAGCTGCGTTCTACCCAGAAGGCTAAGGCTGGTGTGTGGCTGGTAGGCGACTTTGGCTCCAGTCAAATTTTCTTCCAAAATTTGGAAGCCAATAGGACGACAACGCTGGGTATCTCGGTTGGCAACTTGATTGGAAATTCTACGGCAAAAGTTGTCAAGGTCGGTGTGGGACTTTTTGATGTTCCTGCTTACCAGTACACAACATTGTTTGTGGATGATGTCGCGTTTAGTTGCGGGACTCGGGGGAATATCGCTGGTGGTGATAACGATGCTGAGGAGGTGGCGTTTGAGTACGTCTATAGCGACTTGATTCCTTCTACGGTAAACCGTGAAAATAAGTTTGCTCAGGGACTGCTTTTCGAAACCTCTGCGGCTTATACTGCAGAACAGCGAAGTAAATTGGTGGACTCGACAAATATGCAGATTGTTGTTAGTGAACAGGAACATAACCAGATCGTTGATTTCCTTTCGTCAGCAACGATGACTCCGCAAAAGTCTCGTCAGGGATGGTTTCGCAACATGTATTTCCTGGATAGAAACCGTCTGAGGGATAGTGTTATCGCCAATCCCAAGTCGCTGTTCTATGAGGCCGAAGTGTTTGCTGCGAATGCCGATAATCGTGAAATGCCTCTGCTGGTGGGAAATGTGGATTATGGCTACCGGGTTTGTGCGGATACGTCATGCTCCTCTAAGAAAATTTTGCAGTCCCGTTTGCTGCAGATTGGCTTGCCTTCGGCAAGGGTGCATGGATCAAAGCTTCGTCTTTACTACGACCCCTATTTTGTCAGCACCAATCGGGGCACCATGCCTGTGATTGAAATTTATGGTAATGGCAAATGGAATGTTTTGTCTCCGAAATCGGATCTGGAACTAGCTTTTGAATCTGCCGGGGTTCAGAAAATTCAGGTGAAGGTGTCCGAAGGTGGCAAGACCGTAAATCACAATCTTTTCGTGGAGGTAGAATAATGAGAATCGTAAACTCTTTATTGTGTCTGCTTGTCTTTGTTGGTGGAGTTTTGGCCAACAGCTACGATCTTTATTTTCGCAAGGATGCGTTTAGGGGCCTTTGTGTAAGCGAAAATTCTTCGCCTTTTGCAAAGTGGAGAAACGCCGATGATACAAAAAATTGCATCACTTCGTTGTTCAACGATGTGCGAATCCGTGTTGTGAATCCCGTTGCAGACTTGAACAAAAAGTTTGGATTTGATATCGTGAGGCCGTTTTTTATTTTGGATGGAATATACTTGAGTACCGACGGTATGAGAACGCTGGAGGATTTTCACAAGGAGGCGATGCAATTCGGCTTGACCGATTTGCTTTCTGAACTTGGGTATACCCCAATCCTCGTTCAATTCGCGGAAACGGTTCGTAAGCCCTTGACGTGGAATGCTTCCAATTTTACGGATTTACTGCATTTTGTAAATTCAAATAAGTTCTTCGGGTTCTCCAATAGTAAGGAAGATGGCATAATTGTTTTGGGGATAAGCCAGGGAGGTATTCTTGGACGATATGGAGCCTATAAGTACGATATCGGCCGATCTGAGAACGAGGCGCCCATCCGAATGTACGGATCGCTGGATTCGCCTCATCAAGGTGCGGTGATGCCAAGAGGCTTGTTCTATACAGTGAATTTTTGGGCTACGTCTGGAGGCTCCAGCGCGGCGGAGGCCTTTGCTGATTTGATTGACGGTCCGGGAGCAAGTGACTTGCTGCTTTACAGCGCGGATATGAGCAAGAGCCGATCAAATCGAATCTATGACATCAATACTTCTGCGGATCGCTTCTTGTTCGGGGAGTATCGCAAGGCCGCTGAATACGATAAGTTTCCCGCGGTCCTGATTTCACAAGGTCAGATGAAGGGCTCTATTCCTGCTCATGGAACTCCCTACTACCGCCTTGACAGAACTGCGTCTAAGGTAGGAGTCACCTTTGGCCATGCCCAAAGTAATATTACGGCTAATGATGGCGGTGATAAGGAATTTGCTCATAACAGAATTTATGAGCTTGGCTCCACGGAAGATTCCAAGACGGAAAAGGGATCCGCGAAAATGGATTTTGTGCAGGGTAGTACTTATCCTTTTGCGAGAACCCTTTACGAAAGCTTTAGAGAAGGCTTTCTGGATGCAATGCCGAATAATATGAAAATGGAAGTGTCTTTGCCCTTTGGCTTGACGAAGAACCTTCATTTTGACACTTCCTGGGAGAAGGATACCCTGATTCAGAAGAACAGCACCTTTATCCCTACGGTTAGCGCCTTGGATATGAATTGTTCTGGAGACTTGGCTATTCGCAAGGATTGCGCTTATTCTGCCAAGGCTGCGGATATTTCCTTTACTAATCCCGGGTCGAAAAGTTCGGCAAAGTCCGCCTATGCTGTAGACCAGACGCATCCTCGTTATAGGGAGCCGATTAGCGGTCGACATGTTGAACTTCCTGAAGATGGCTCTACTGGGAAGATTGACACGGTAGTGTTGCGCGGCATGCAGACGGATATTTGGCGAGTCCTTTGTGAAGTTGCGAAGGTGGACTATGATGCCAGCCGCAAAATGTATCGTAATCAAAACTTGGCCGGTGTCTTTGACCCTAATGTAAGCTGCATGGATAATTCGAAGATTCCTGATGTTATCAAAATGAGCGGAATGAAAAATGTAAAGAAGTTTGCCTATGTTCGCTATGATTACAAGCCCGACGCCACGGAACGTAATTCATCGGTGACATTTGATGTTCCTGCAGGGTGGCATAAGGTGGCTACGTTTGATAATGGCAGGAGCGTTGGCTCTGATGGTGCATTTGTGGTGGAAATATCTACAAAGAACATGAAGTCAAATTGGCTGAAGGCGGAACTGTTGCTGCTGAACTCCAAAAGCGGAGCAAGTCAAATTCAGTTGAATGAGATGAACGTTCCCGTAGATGGCAAAACCCACACGATTCGTTGGACATTACCTTTTGCAGACGAGGCTTTGACACGTTACAGATGGTTTAGACTTGTGCTGAACTCCGATGGTGGATCGGTAACGGTTTCAAATCCGCGTCTTGAAAAAAGCGCCGGCTCCGTAAAAAAGTTCCCTTCCATTGGTTCAAAGAAAATTTACCCCAATGCAACTTTCGTTGTAAATCCGTGGAGCGAATCTACGACTTTGACTCAGTATTCAGATGGTCTGGGTTCTGGCCTTGATGTAAGATTCAAGACTCTCGGCTCCGGTTTCTATGCCGATTTTGGTAGTATGGTTAGCTTGGAGCCCTATACGAAATTGAAGGTGACCTATTGGCCGGGGACATGCCAGATGACAGGAGTTTACTTTGATTCGTACAAGAAGGGAATTGTGGATTTGAGAGGCGGTGTTGTTGATGGAAATCTTGTCAGTCGTGTTATACCTCTGTCTGACGCAGTGAATACTGCTGCTGTACCGCAGGGTGGCTTGGCTGCTAGCCGCTTGACGTTCCAGAGTATAAATTCTGATGAACGATGCATTATCCACGATGTAATGTTTGAATAATCTCTCAAAAACGAAAATTTTAAGCTATTTTTAACAAAAAAAGGAGATGGGCTTCGGCGACGGAGCTCATCTTCGCCACTAAGGAGAAAAAATGAATTTTTCACGAATTGCCTTGCCTTGTGTAGTGGGGTTGACTTTTGCCTTGACAGGATGCCTTCACCCTACGGCCCATTCCATGGGTTCTACGCTGATGGCTACTCCGTTGCAGCACAGGGCTTCTGCCGATAGCGCCAAGGCTGAATTTTCTGTCGCCGCCTCGGGCTTTTACTCCGCAACCGATGAACGAGACAACGTCTCTGGGTTGAATGCCGGTGGTGGAAACTTGTCTGCAACGTTTAGGGCTAGTGGCGTTGCTTCCTGGTTCTTTGTGAATGCTGCCGTAGGTGGCTTTGGTGGCTCCATGAACTTTGCCTGCTCCGAGGCAAAGTGCAGGAATCTTGGCGAGAATAATCGCGAATACTCCGACTGGTTGAAAACTTCTGAAGGTGGCGCTGACTATAGTTTCTGGAATGTACAGGAACGTGTCCTTGCCGGCGTGGACCTGAATGTGGGGCCCTATCTTATTTTGGGCGGTGCCGGCGGTGTCCAGCTGTTCCAGGGTGGCGGCGAGTACGACGACATGCGGGCTGAACTCGATGAACAGAATGTAGTGGACGATCTGGATGGCAGCAGCGGTACTGCCGGAGTGATGTCTGTTTGGCTGGGCTCCCATTTTGGTCGCCATGGCCAGTACGGCAACTTTGTCGTGGAGTATGACCTCTACTTCAAGGGAGATCTGAGCTACTCCATGAAGTACACCTATACCCATCCTACGGGGTTCTTTGCCGGTGTGGCTGAAGGCAGCCTGATGGCCTTTACCGTTTACGCAGGCAAGGAGTTCGTGTTCTAGGGCTCCCTTATGTAGCCCTGGAATTGAGAGACTGTTTTCTTAGAAAACAAAAAGGGCCGCGGTTTGATCCGCGGTCCTTTTTTGTAAGAATCCTATCGTGCCTGCGGCACTTCAGGATTTACTTAAGGGTGCTTACCTGAACGTCCCAGCTCTGGTTGCCGAGGGCGATACGGTAAGTAGAAGCCTGACCAGCCTTCATGTTCTTGGTGTCTACTGCAGGAGCTGCATTCGGGTCCTTCTTGGGAACGCCAATGTGACGGTTACCCTTGAGGAATTCGATACCCTTGTTGCCAGCCTTGGTCTGCAAGCAGCCGACGATGAAGATATTTTCATCGTTAACCGGAAGACCGTTTTCTTCAAGCTG
>JAZLKH010000139.1:0-77651 GCA_045597545.1 Fibrobacter sp. | reverse complement strand
TGATCACGGTAATGTCTTCACGGATCTGCTGGCCTTCTTCAACAATGTTGAAGCCATGGCTGTAGGAGAGAGCGGCGCCCTTCTTCATGAGCTTCATGACAGCGGGAATCACATTGTGGTGCTGCTTATCCGGTGTGAGGTTGCAAACCAGGTCAGCGGTGGGGATCATTTCTTCGTAGGTACCAACAGCGAAACCGTTTTCGGTAGCGTTCTTCCAGGACTGACGCTTTTCAGCGATTGCTTCCGGACGCAGGGTGTAGGAAACATCCAGGCCGCTATCACGGAGGTCGAGACCCTGGTGGAGACCCTGAGCGCCGCAACCGACGAACACGATCTTCTTACCCTTGAGGGCTTCTACACCGCGAGAAAATTCAGAATGTTCCATGAAACGGCAGTGGCCGATTTCTTCCAGCTGACGACGCAGCGGGATAGAATTGAAGTAATTGATACCCATGATTTTTTATCCTCTTTTTGAGTAGTAATTAAAGTTTACGGGCGAAAATATATAAAAAAAAGGGGGCATCGGCCCCACTTTATGACTCACTTCACCTAAATAGCTCACATTCATCCGCTTTTTCGGTAATCCGCCGCGGCGCTAATAAAAATTCCAAGGGAAAGCGCCCCTAAAATCACAAGAAGGCTCACCGAACTGGGAATGCTCACCCAGTCTGAAATCAACATTTTCACCCCCACGAACGCCAAGATAAATGCTATGGCAAACCTCAAGTGTTCAAACTTTCGCAACATCGCCGACACGGCAAAGTACAGCGACCTTAAACCCAGCACCGCCATGATGTTACTGGTAAATACGATAAAGGGATCCTGGGTCACCGCAAAAATCGCAGGAATGGAGTCCACCGCAAATATCACATCGGAAAACTCGATGACGAGCAATGCCAGCAGCAGAGGCGTAGCCCTCCATCGCCCCTCCACCTTCACCAGAAAGGAATGACCTTCAACAGACGGTTCCACAGGAATTAGTTTATCTAAAACATAGACGAGAGTCCCCGTATTCAACGCCACCTTGTTCTCCCCCTTCCTAAGCAACATTCTCAAGGCGCTCAAAACAAGGATTCCTCCGAACACGTAAAATATCCAATGGAAATGATGTATCAAGGAGATACCGGTTAAAATAAAGATACCCCTGAGAAGGATCGCCCCAAAAATTCCCCAAAAAAGTACACGATGCTGATACCGGTCCGGAATATCAAAGTAGGCAAAGATTGCCGCCATCACGAAAACATTGTCTATGGACAATGATTTCTCGATAACATAGCCCGTAAGGTACTCCATCACCGCCTCCCGCCCGGTAATTCCCCCAGCGATAACCTGGCCCACTCCTCCCCAGCCGTTTTCGTAAATCAGATAGACCACCCCGCAAAACGCCAGGGAGTAGCCGATACTCACCCCAGTCCACGCCAGCGCCTCACGAACACCGATCGCCCGATCCGACTTGTGAAACACGCCCAGGTCCAGGGCCAGCAAAAGTACAACAAAGGCTAAAAACGCAACCCAAAAGAAAAGCATACCTACCTCGGCATAGGGCCCATAGTATCTATGGGTAGATATAGGCAAGCTACATAAGTCAGGTATGCAAAGGAAAGGGTATTTGAGGTGTTTTTATTTGCCCAGGAGAATGCTACTGTGCATCCAGCACGTGTCTACGCCACTTGCCGCTTTTCCAGCGGCGCCAGAAAACTACCGGCACAGTGCTGTAGACGCAGACTACGATAATCCAGGAATACTGGGCTGGAATGTGGAGTACATAGGCAGCAATATACAAGGCAATTGTATTGAACCAGTTCATCAGGGCGCAGGCGAACATCACCCACACCGTATCGCCGGCACCGCGCAACGCCCCCGCGTAAATCACCAGCAGAACCTCTACAAAGATGTAGGCCGTGGCAATTCGAAGCATGAAGATGCTCATGGGGCGGGCGGCCTCGAAGGTGGCTATAGCCTCGGCCGTAGCGGTCGCGTCGGGGCGGAAGATATCCGTAAGCACTCCCGGCAAAAAGATCAGCAGCACGCCGATAATCAGCGAATAGCCCCAGCCCACCTTGAGGCCAGAGAACGTGGAGCGCGTCGCCGCCGCGGCCTGCTTGGCACCAACATAGCGGCCCACTAGGCTGGTAGAAGCCACTTCAAGGCCTATCAGCGGAACATAGGCCACCATGTCCCAGTTGAACATCACCGAGGCGGCGGTGGCCTCTATGGAGCCCAGACCATGAAACATCAAAATCAGCAGCTGGAATGCAGCCATATTCAGAAACATTTCTACGCCGGAGGGCAGGCCGCGGCGCAGCAGCTCCTTGGTAAGGGTCCAGTTGAAGGCAAGATTCCTCGCTGTCTGAAAACGGCTGCGGTAACGTTTGCCAAAGTAGGCAGCCAGCAGATAGACCGTAGAAAATACATTGCCTATCAGCGTACCGTATGCAGCCCCCGCCACACCCAATCGAGGGAACGGCCCATGACCATAAATAAGGAGATAGTTACAGGCTATATTGATCAGCATGCCCACAAAGGCAGCCTTCATCACCACCTTGGTTTCGCCGATACCACTAAAGAAGCAGGGCACCGCATTGCGTACCAGGTTGATGATCCCGCCGAACATTAAAATGTTAAAGTACGTCTTCTGGTACGCCAGCTGATCCGCGGCCAAGTGCTGCTGACCAAAAACAAGATGACCAATCGGAATGGTCAGGCACAGCAGCGGAAAGCACATTATGGACAGGTAAACCGCCTGCATAAACACGCTGGCACATTCATCCTTCTTCCCTGCACCGAAACGCTGAGCCACCATGGCGGTCGCATAGCTGATGGCCCCCGTAAAGAAGGTTATCATCACAATCTGCATACCGCCTGCTCCAAGGCTCGCGTTCATTTCGGCAGGGCCCAGCTTGCTTAAGAAAAGACGGTCCACAAAAGTCATCAGCGTGTCAAAGGACATCGACAAAAGCATAGGAAGGGCAACCACCAAGACATCGTGGATGCCGCCGTTCTTGCGGAATTTCTTTGTCCGCAAGCTACGCTCGATTCGACGTTCCTCAACCTCGCTTTCTATCATCGTCTACCCTACTTTCGTGGAACAGTAAAATAGAAAAATGCGAGCAAAAAGCAAAGGGCGAAACACTTAAGCAAAAAGGGCCGTTCAGACGTTTATTCGTTCGCCGGAACAGCCCCGAGGTTAGGAGGACCTTTGCTTATTACTTTACGTACAAGTCCGTGGTCTTGCCGTCGGCGGTCACCTTGTAACTACCCTTGAAGCCGCGGAACTTGGCTACACCGTTTGCGTCTGCAGTAGCAGTTTCCTCGGTGTACCAGACCTTGTGCCACAGGTCGTAAATTTTCTTGGCCGCAGGCTTTTCGGAACCGTCGGCGCGGATGATACCACCGTTCTTCACCCAGTGACGGTTATCCCAGAAGCCCCACATCACGATACCCACAACAGCAGGGTGGCTAAAGAGGGTGCGAAGGACCTTTTCGTATTCGCTAGCCTGCTCCTCTTCGGTAAGGGTCAGACCCTGGTCCCAGGCGCCAAAGTCAAGTTCCGTAACCTTGATCATGAGGCCAAGGGCGGCAAGCTTGTCCAGGCGTTCGCGAATAAGAGCTGGAACCACCGGACGGGTACCGAAATGGCACTGGACGCCGATACCGTGGATGGGAATCTTACGATCCAGCAAGCCCTTGACCAGGGATACGTAGCGGTCAGTTTCGCCTGCGGAGACTACGTTGTAGTCGTTGATGTAGAGGATGGCATCGGGGTCAGCCTGGTGAGCCCAGATGAAGGCACTATCCAGGTAGTTCCAGCCGCAGGTATTAAAGGTGTACATTTCATGGAGGGGTTCGTTCCATACATCGTATTCAACGATCTTGCCTTTGTATTCCTTAAGGTCACGGTCGATACGGGCCTTCAGGTACTTGCCAAAGTCCTTGCACTGCTTGGGCTTGTTGGGGTTGGAGTAGTGCTTGTCAAAGCCGTAACCCTGGTGACCCCAGTAGAGGGCGTGACCGCGAAGCTTCCAGCCATTATCCTTGGCAAACTTCACGTAGCGGTACATTTCGTCCTTCATGAGCTTGCCTTTCTTGCGTTCATATTCCGGCCACTTGAACTGGTTTTCGGTAACGCCGTGCCAGAAATACTTGGCGGCGGTAGCCTTGTACCACTTCTCGGTGCTATCCTTATCCGGCCCGTAGAAGGCAAGAGCAGTACCGAAGGGGAAGTCATGCCAGACCTGTTTCACTGTAACCTGGGAACCAGGAGCCGCCTTAACGGTAAAGTCCTTCTTGCGCAGGCTGTCGATACGGGCGTCGGCACCGGCGTACCATGTGGTATCCAGTTCACCCACCTTCTCGATTTCCACGTCATCCATCTGCATCCAGCCCTTCACAAGACCAACATGGAAGGTGACGTTATTGAGACCATAGCCCTTCTGATCGGCAAGGAAGGTCATGGAATATTCCTGCCATTCATCAGTCAACTGGAAGGAGGCGCTTTCCTTCTGGCGATAATCAGGGGGGCCGCCCTGCACATTGGCGTTAATGGGCATGTTACCCTTCGCCTTGAACTTCAAGGTATAATAGGCGGAGTCCACCAGGAACTTTGGCGGCTGAAGCTGGAGCCCCCAGCTGGGGTTGGCTGGCTCGGACACAACGATTTTTGCACCTTCGCTGCCATCAACACCAAGGCCCGCAACGCCAATCTGGCTTTCCACCTTGGCGGGGCTTTCAGGCCTGTTCCACAAATACCAGCCACCATCGCCATAGCTCATATCGCCATTGACCATGATGGGTTCTGCAAACAAAGTAGAAGGCATGGCGGCCACCAGGGCTGCTCCAGCCAACAAACACTTAAGGTTCTTGTTCATCAATATCTCCAATATTTTTCCCCAAATATATAGTCAAAAAATGGGTTTAGAACGTATTTTTTCCATAATTTCGTTTACAACTGTGTCAAATGAGTGAATTGAAAACAGCGAAGAGTGAGTAGTGAAGAATCGTGGCAGCGCCACTTTTTTGCGCCGAAGGCACCATTATTGTCATTGTTCACCGTTAACTATTCATTATTAATTATATTTGTCTCACTATGTTTTCACAGCTGACTGATTCTCTAGAAAATACCCTCAAGAACCTGCGTGGGCAGGGCAAGCTTACCGAAGAAAACGTTGCGGAATCCCTTCGCGAAGTGCGTCGAGCATTCCTTGAAGCCGACGTCAACTTTAACGTGACCCGCGACTTCGTCAAGGCCGTCAAGGAAAAGGCCCTCGGTTCCGAAGTCCTGACATCCGTGACCCCGGGTCAGCAGATTGTGAAAATTATCCACGACGAACTTGTGAACGTCATGGGTGGCGAAACCAAGGAAATCAACTTGAACGCCCCATCTCCGGTGGGCATCATGATGGTGGGCCTCCAGGGTTCCGGTAAGACCACCTTTGCAGGTAAGATTGCACTTTGGATGCGCACAAAGAAGAAGCGCAAGCCCCTTCTGGTAGCCGCCGACGTATACCGCCCCGCCGCTATCAAGCAGCTCCAGGTGCTGGGCAAGTCCATCGGCATCCCCGTCTACGACGAAGGCCAGGGCAATCCTGTGGAAATCATCAAGCACGGCTACCAGTACGCCAAGGACAACGGCTTTGACCTGGTGATTTACGATACCGCAGGCCGCCTGCAGATCGACGAAGAACTGATGCAGGAACTGGAACAGGCACAAGCTGCAGTCCACCCTGACGAAGTGCTGTTCGTTGCCGACGCCATGATCGGTCAGGAAGCTGTAAACGTTGCCGAAACCTTCTGGCAGCGCCTCAAATTCACCGGCGTCTGCCTTTCCAAGATGGATGGCGACACCCGCGGCGGTGCAGCACTCTCCATCAAGAAGATGACCGGTGTTCCCATCTGCTTCATCGGCGTTGGCGAAAAGCTGAACGAAATCGACCTGTTCCACCGCGACCGTATGGCCAGCCGAATCCTCGGCATGGGCGACGTGGTCTCCCTCGTGGAACGCGCACAGCAGGTCATCGACGAAAAGGACGCCAAGGACCTCAAGAAGAAGATCCTGAACAATACCTTCGACCTGAACGACTTCCTGAACCAGCTGCGCACCATCAAGAAGCTGGGCAGCATCAAGAGCATCCTGAGCCTCATCCCGGGCCTGAACAAGCTCCCCATGGACCAGATCGACGAAAAGGAACTGGTTTACGTAGAAGCCGTGCTCAGCTCCATGACCCCCAAGGAACGCAAGAACCCAAGCATCATTAACGGCAGCCGCAAGGATCGTATCGCCAAGGGTTCCGGTACCGAAATCGGCCGCGTGAACGCCGTACTCAAGCAGTACGAGACAATGAAGGAAATGTTCAAGAAGGTGGGCGACTTCGCCCGTAAGCAGAACGGCGGTAACCCTGTCGGCTCCAACTACACCCCACCCAAAGACAAGAATAAGAAAAAGAAGCGGTAAGCCGTGAGCCACGAGCTATGAGCTTTTGGGACCAAAAGGGGAAGGCCTTCCCCTCGCTCCAGCTACGAAAATGAATAATGGCGGCACCAGGTGTCGCCATTTTCGTATCTTACGCTACCCTATCCATAGATCAGAAGTCCAACTCATTTTAGCGATTAAAACCCTAGAATTTACGTAAATTAAGCAAATTTCGTCAAATCAATCACTTTTCCATCGTTAAATTTACGTTAGTTTATATGTAAAGAACGGAAAAATTTTACAATTCCGTCCTTTACACACAAAATTTTATTGCTATATTTGGAATCAAAACAGTAAAAACCGGTTTTTCCGGACTCATTTAAAACATAAAAGAGGTTAAAATAGCAACCGCTATCCGTCTTTCTCGCTTTGGTAAGCGTCACAACCCGATCTACCGCATCGTCGTTATCGACAGCCGCAAGGCTCGCGATGATAGCTTCATCGAACAGGTCGGTTTCTACAACCCGAACACCAAGACTGCAGAAGTCAAGTTCGACCAGGAAAAGGCCCTCAAGTGGCTCCTGACCGGTGCACAGCCCTCTGACACCGTTCGCTCTCTCCTGAAGCGCGCCGGCATCACCGACTTGTTCAACGAAGCTCGCAAGGGCAAGTCCATCGAAGGCAAGGTTGCAACTCCCCGTGCGGAAAAGGCCAAGAAGGCCAAGCTCGGTCCTAAGGCTCTCGCCAAGATCGAAGCTGAAAAGGCTGCCAAGGCCGCTGCAGAAGCAGAAGCCGCCGCTGCCGCGGAAGCTCCGGCTGCAGAAGCTTAATTTCGCTTTTCGAAAGAGTCTCGTGCTTTTAGACAATCTCTGATAAGCATGGGACTTTTTTGTTAGCACCATCCCTTGGTCAAGGCTTTACAACCACCTTCCACTGTCAAAACCCTCCTACGTCTTTAATGTCTGAATCCGAAGAACAAACTTCTCAAAACTCCCAGGAGTGGATCACGGTCTGCCAGCTCATGCGCACCCACGGTGTAAAGGGCTACATCAAGGCAATGCCCCTGACCCACGACCTGACCCGTCACGAGAAACTTACGGATGTGATGCTAAAAAAGACCAATGGCGAGCAGGTCCCATTGACTCTGGAAGATTCCAGGCTGGCAAACGACTTGTGGCTGCTAAAGTTCAAGGGATACGACTCCCCCGAGTCCCTCACCCATTTCGTCAACGGCGACGTGATGATTCCCGAATCGGAACGCATCCCTGCACCGGAAGGTGAATTCTACCTGGACGACCTGGAAGGATTCAGAGTCAAGCTGGAAGATGGCCGCGATGTCGGCGTAGTTCTCGAAGTACAGGAGCTGCCCACCGTCGAGGCCTTCGTCATCAAGTTCGATGACGTGTTCCAGAATGAATTTTCCTCTAAGACGATCTATGCTCCTTGGGTCGACGGTTGCGTCGACGAGGTGAACGAAGAGGGCCAGTACATTGTGTGCAGCGCAAGCTACCTCAAGAGTATGTGCCCGGAGGAAAGATGAGGATTGACTGCATCACCATCTTTCCGGAAATGTTCACACCCATGAAATCCTCTATCATGGGAAGGGCACAGAGCAAAGGCTTGATGGAATTCAACACGGTCTACCTCCGCGATTTCGCCATAAACGATTACGGTCAGGTAGACGACGTCCCCTACGGCGGCGAACCGGGCATGGTTATACGACCGGAGCCCCTGGCCAAGGCCATCCGCAGCACGGGCGTCAAAGAAGACGGCGGCAAGGTCATCTACTTGACCGCAGACGGCGTACCCTTCACCCACAAGATGGCCGAAGAGCTTTCCAAGGAAAAACATCTGGTCCTGGTATGTGGGCACTACAAGGGCATCGACGACCGCATCCGCCAGTCCGAGGTTGATTTAGAAATATCCATCGGCGATTTCGTAGTCAGCGGTGGCGAATTGCCCGCCATGCTGGTGACGGATGCCATAGTAAGGCTTATCGACGGAGCCCTGGGCAACAGGGAATCTGGCGATACGGACTCCTTTGCACAGGGGGTTCTTGGATGGCCGGTCTACACCCGTCCCGAAGTTTTTGAAGGAAAAAAGGTCCCCGAGGTGCTACTTTCGGGTCACCACAAGAACATTGCGGCCTGGAGACGTCAGGAATCGTTAAAAAGAACGCAAGAAAGACGTCCAGACATCTTTAAAAATCTCGAAAGAGATACTAAATTTGGCATCAAATAATTAACGAGGTACATCATGTCCCTGAACATTGAAGCAATTCAGAATGAAAACGTAAAGACCGACCTTCCGGAACTCCGCGCTGGCGACACCGTCACCGTGAACGTGAAGGTTATTGAAGGCACCAAGGAACGTATCCAGCCGTTCAAGGGCGTTATCATTCAGGTTAAGAACTCCGGCATTTCCAAGACCATCACCGTCCGTAAGATGTCTAGCAACGTTGCCGTTGAACGTATCTTCCCGGTGAACTCTCCGCGTATCGACTCCATCGCTCTGGATCGTCCGGGTAAGGTCCGTCAGTCTCGCATCTACTACATGCGCGTCCTCCGCGGTAAGGCAGCTCGTATCGACGAACGTCAGTAATCCAAGTCTTACCTTTCGGTTATTCCACCATGAGAATGGAGAATTCCCGACAGCAAATAATCCCGCCCAACCGTGTAAACGTGAAGGCGGGATTTGTTGTTTATACTCCCGGTAGCGAGGAACGGAGTATCGTCATTTTAAATGATGGGGAACTGGCAGCTCGCAACAAGGACAATCCAAACGAAATCATCTTTACCATGCACCCCGGCGACCTCGTAGGCGTGGCCGCCCTGTTGGAGCGTGAACCCTTCCACCACGAGATTGTGGCCATTAGGGATTCCTCCATCACCATCGTCAACGAAGAGTGCATGGAATCAGAACTGCAGCGTCTGCCCGTATGGTTGCTGGCCGTCATCAGGAACATGTCCTCAAAGACCCGCAGGCTGAAATACGCTTCGAACGAAAGCCAGGCGCAAAACACGCAGAGGAGCCTTGCCGAGTATTGCAGCCACAAGCCCGCCAAGACCCAGCTGTTCCTTACAGACCTGCTACTGGAGTTCAGCTGGCTTACCAGGGTTCCCAAGGAAGCCATCCTGGAGGACTTCAAGTCACTGGCCCGTAGACATCTCATCGCCATTCAAAAAATTAACGAGCGGATCGCCTGCAAAATTACGGACCCGGAACTCCTGAAAATTTTCGTCGACTACCAGGAATCCCTGGATCAGGCGTTCCCATTTGCTCCGTACAAATTAACAGATTTTCAAAAAAGGACCCTGGCGGCATTAACCACCGTAGAAGCCACAGTCATCAAGAGAGGCCACGAGTGGCTGACATCCATCAAGGCCGACATTAGCGAATGGCTCATACTTGTCAATATGGGATGGTTCAAGGAACTGGGCGACGACAACTTCTGCGTGGATGCCATGCGGGTCCGCTATTTCCTCAAGGCCCTACGCTACGAGACCAACATCAGAGGAGTCATCTAATGAACCTAGCCGAAGGCCAGTTCCTCTGCAAGGAAGGAGATTCCTCCAACACCCTCTACATCGTAAAGGACGGTATCCTTAGGGCGACTTCCACCCAATCCAGCGAAGTCAGGAACTACGGACCGGGATCCATCATAGGAGAACTGAACCTCCTTGAGGGGAGCTCCTGTGCAGAAACCATCCTGGCCCTGGAGGATTCCGAGATACAGGCGATTTCCCACGATACCCTGGAAGGCACCCTTCAGGAGGAGCCAGGCTGGCTGCGATCCATCCTCACATTCCTTACGGGCCGCTACCATATCGCCGAGGAAAACCATCGCAAGAACAGCCGCGTCATAGCTCTGCCCACCTTACTGTTCCTGCTGAACAGCCTGTTGCAAGAATCTGGCGACGGAACCGCATCCCTTAAGGTACTGCAGCACAAAATGCAAACGATGATCAACATGGATGGCAACCAGTTTACAGAACTGGCCAATTCCCTGCATCAGCTGAACGTCCTTAAGCTACAGGGGGACGAGATCAAGGTCGAAAGTCCCAGCGTAATCCGTCTGCTCTACGAAACCATACAGTACCGGGCTACACAAAAGAAGGTGTCCCCAAACATTCTCTCCATGACGGAGCAGATGATTTTGGCAGCCGTCGTAAAGGCAGTGCAGGAAAGCCACGAACCCCAGCAGGACGGAACCTGCACCGTGTCCACCGAATCCATCAGATCCCAGGCGAAGAAGGCCATGCACGGCATGACTCTCACCTCTCGAATCGTAATGCCCCTTGTGGAACAGGGACTGCTGATACCGTCCAAGCCCACAGAATCGAGCGCCTCCGAGGATTTTCTGGAATCCATCCCGTTTTTTAGGGTGGACTTTGAAAAAGTCCTTGACATCATGGAGCTTAACCGCATATTCCCTCTGCTAGACAAGAAACTGGCATAACTTCGCCCGTAGAAATTTCTATCTTAAGGTCGTAAAATTTAACCCTAAAGAAAGGTTCATCAAATGAAACTCAACGTACTTCTCATTACCCTCGCCTCCGTATCCGCCTTCGCCCAGGAAGCCGGAGCAGAACAGCCCAGCGCCCTCGGCAGCTTTTTGCCGCTGATCCTTCTCTTTGTGGTCATGTGGCTGTTCTTTATCCGCCCGAAGAACAAGGAAATGAAGCAACAAGAAGAAATGCGCAAGGCTCTTAAGAAGGGCGACAAGGTGATGACCACCGCAGGCATCATCGGCGTTGTCACAAACATCGACGAAACCAGTACCCAGATTACCATCCGCACCGGTTCCACCACCCTCATCGACTTCGAAAAGGCCGCCGTACTCCGCGTTCTCAACGCCGAGACAAAGCCCGCCGAAGCCAAGACCGAAGAAAAGAAGTAATCCAAGGCAGAGAACATTATGGCAATTCTCCCCATCCGCACCTACGGTGATCCGGTGCTTCGCAAAAAGTGCGAACCCATCACCGAAATTACACCGGAGCTGCGTCAGTTGGCCCTGGACATGCTGGAAACCATGTATGACGCCCCGGGCTGCGGCTTGGCTGCGCCCCAGATCGGCAGGAACATCCGTCTGGTGGTTATTGACACTTCCGATCCCGATGGCGACGTAAAGGACCCTCACATCATGTTCAACCCGGAATGGGAAGCCGAACCCGACGCCAAGATGGTGGACTACGACGAAGGCTGCCTCTCCGTGCCGGACATCTTCTGCAACGTGGTACGCCCCGACAAGGTCTGCGTCCGTTTCTTCGATATCAACGGCGAAGCCCAGGAACTCCACAACTGCGACGGTCTCTTTGGCCGCTGCATCCAGCACGAGGTAGATCATCTGAGCGGCGAGCTGTTCGTCGACAAGATTTCTATTTCTGACCGCACCATGAACCAGTCCAAGCTCAAGAAGATGGCCAAGGACACCCAGGCCAAGCTTAAGGGCAAGCACTAGTACATCGCAAGGATATCCATTGAAGTTCAATCGGTGGACATTCCTCTGCATCCTTCTTTGCAGCCTGACGCACTTTGCAAATGCGAAGTCCCAGGCTGTTTCTGCATCTGCGGACGACTTCGACCTGCCCGACGACGTAGAAAACACCGAGGTCATCCGCTTCGTCCCCATCGAAACCTCCACGACCAGCGAGAAACAGACGTCGCCTACATCCAAGGAAACGCCTAAGCGACAAGCCACGCAGACCCCAGGGGAAAGTATCCCCGCAACGGCATTCGTTCCCATCGTCGCACCAGTGGCAGCGCCCCCAGCAAATACAGACGAGGCAAGCCCGAGGCCCTCCAGTGGACTTCAGCAAAGGCAGATTCCAGCCGAGTTGAACCGTCCCATTCGCGTGGGCATCTTTACCGGATTCAAGGAACTTTACCTAAAGTTCAACGGCCAGCAAATCAAGGTCACCGCCAGTGGCAGCAACATCAAGCTGCAAGCCGACGGGCAATCCATGGAAATGGAAACCCGGGAGTTTTCCAACGAGGATGGAAGCTGCATTGCCGTGGCTCAAGACGTCAAGGCCTTGCAGCGGGCCTGCTACCCCGGCAGCGTCCTTTTTAGAGTTAGCAACGGCAAGGTGGACGCCATCAACGCCGTGGACGTAGAGGACTACCTCCGGGGCGTGGTCCCCTACGAAATCGGAAAGCTGGACAGTTCTCGCGTAGAGGCCCTCAAGGCCCAGGCCGTGGCCGCACGCACCTACGCCTACAAGCATTTCAACAGCCGCGAAGCCCTGGGATTTGACGTCTACGCAGATGTAAAGGACCAGGTCTACAAGGGCCTAGAAGGCGCCACCACCCTTACCGACGGGGCCATCAAGGCAACTGCAGGCGTCGTGATGACCTACGGCGGCGAGTTCATTATCGCCTACTACCATTCCACCTGCGGCGGCAAGACAGAAACCCTCGCCACCTGGAACAAGCCAAACCTCCCCTACCTGCAAAGCAGCCCAGACCTGCGCCCCGATGGCAGCCCCTGGTGCAGCGAATCCAGCTACATGAAGTGGGAACGCCGCTTTGGCGACAAGGAAATCGTAGACCTGTTCAAGAAGAACGCAAGCGAATCCAAGGCGAAATTCTCCGAAGCCAAGGGAAGCGAATTCAAAAAGGTAAAGAGCATTACCGTCAAGGACAACCTGGCTGGCGGCCGTATCCTAACACTACGGGTTCAGACCGACAAGGGCCACTTCGACGTGCTCACCGACAAGACACGCTGGCTGTTCAAAAAAGGCGGCAACATCCTCCCCTCCTCGCTTTTCAAGGTAACGCACGAGGGCAAGGAATGGGTGCTGACCGGATCAGGCTTCGGACACGGCGTAGGCATGTGCCAGATGGGCGTTCGAGCCCGCGCCCAGGCAGGCCAGAGCTTCCAGGAAATTTTGAACCACTACTACCCGGGAATCACCCTGGAGCAGTACAGCCGCTAGGCTAGCCCATGGAAAAGCCGATTCTCAAGGTCATTAGCCAAGGCTGCGCCGCCAACTTTGGAGAGGGCGAAAAAATCGCCCGACTTTTCGAAAACAAATTCCAGGTGGTCTTTGGACTCCCCGATAAAAATGCAACGGCCAACGCCTCCGAGGTACACACTTACATCCTCAACGTGTGTACGGTCAAGGGTAACGCCAGCGCCATAAAGCTGCTGAAACAGGCCAAGGAAGCCACCCCAGAGGCAAGAATCATCGTCACAGGGTGCACCCCAAAAGATTTGCGCGAAGAAGCCTCCAGGCTCTTTGAAAACATCGGATTTTCCAGCCTTAAGGAACTGGCCAGAGAGCAGGGAATTGAACCTGGCGAGGAACAAGGAGGCAAGCCCGCAACGGTAAACGCCACCTCGCAAGCCTTGCCAGAGGTGCTTCGCGAATCGCCCCTGGTGGGTATCGTAAACATCGAGGAAGGCTGCCTGGACGTCTGCGCCTACTGCTCCACCCGATTGGTAAAGGGACGTCTCCACAGCTACCCTGCGGCAAGCATCGTCCAGCAGGTAAGGCAGCTTGTCGCCGACGGCTGCCGCGAAATCCAGCTCACGGGCCAGGACTGCGGCTGCTACGGCTTCGACTTCGCCGACGTAAACCATAGCGGCACTCCCCGAAACCTTGCGGAACTTGTGCAAAGGATTCTCGTAGAAGTCCCCGGCGACTACCGCATCCGCCTAGGCATGGGGAATCCCCGCCACATGCTGCAGTACAAGGACGCCCTGCTGGAATGTTTCCAGGATGACCGTGTCTACAAGTTCATCCACCTGCCCGTACAAAGTGGCAGCCCACGCATTCTGCAGGCCATGAACCGCAAGCATAGCGCCCAGGACTACGCAGACCTGGCCCGCGAATTTACCCAGAGATTTCCGCTGTTCACCCTGAGCACGGACCTCATCGTAGGTTTCCCCGGAGAAACCGATGAGGACTTCAACCACACACTTCGCATCCTCAGGGAATCCCGCCCAACAGTCTGCAACATCACCCGTTTCGTCCATCGCCCGGGTACCGTAGCCGCACGAATGGAAGCCGACATCACCTTGGCGGTACCCGACGCGATAAAGCATAAGCGTTCCGCGGAACTTGCGGCAGCCTTCCAGCAAATCGCCGTCGAAAACAACCGCCAATGGATAGACCAGGTAGAGATCGTAACCGTAGAAAAGAACGGCTACCGCAAGGGAACCCTCATCGCCCGCAACGACGCCTACAGGCCCGTAGCCATCGCCGCGGATTCCCTCGCCACAGAAGTTCAGATACGCCCGGGCACACGCCTCAAGGTTCGGATTACCGACGCGGAACCATTCGCCCTCATAGGCGAGCCCATGTAGCCCTCGACAAACACCACTGCAAATAAGCGCCCAGCTACATTTATAAAGTTGTTCAAACGAAAAACCCCGGTCTTTCGACCGGGGATTTTCACATTTCAATTGCCTTCGCTACTTAGTTCTTCATGCGGCGGTAGCCACGAGTATAGGTTTCGAATGTACGCTGATAGCTATCAGTCATCAAGGTCGGAGCAGTACCGCTACTCATATAGCAGTGCTTGTATTCTTCCTTAACGATAGTCACCTGGTAAATGTACGGGCCAGTGGCAAGCATACGGCCAGTCTGGGATACCGGGTACATCTTGAGAGTTACCAACAGGGCTCCGGTTTCACCAAAGAGCGGATGATCATCACCGCAAGCAGCTTCGTAGGAACCTGCGCCAAGAGCCTTTTCAAAGGCAGCCTTGTCAACAACCTGCTGATACTGGCTTACGAAATGACCAAGATGGTCAAACACGCGGATATTCACGCGGAACGGACCGGTAGTGGTGAAGGCCCAGCTGGCACAACTTTCGTTGCCATTCTCGCTAAAGCACATAGAGGCAGGAGCATCCTTACCACCAACCTTGGCTGTGGTATTGGGCGGCAATGCGCCACCGTTACCGGCCTGGGAGTAGAGAGCAATCTGTTCCGGAGTCAGGTTCATAGGATCGCGACCCGGAGTGGCGGGAAGAGTGGAGAACAAGATATCAGCGGTGTAATCCAGCGGAAGGTCTCCACCACCAGCTACAGCAGAAAGAACGGCAGACTGATTATCAAAGCTGGGACGATCAATGGTGGAGTCCTGGGGAATCACGTTGGTCACCGGCTCTGCAGTAAAGGTCACTGTAGCCCAGTCGGCCTGGGTATCCGGGAAACCAACCACCGGCTTACCAGAGGAAGACTTGATATCAAAGGTAATCTTCTGATTCCATGCCATCAGCTGAGCCCAAACAGCGGGATCATACATGCTGCTCAAGGTCTCGTCAAAGGCAACTTCGTCATTATACGGGAAGTTGAAGGCAATGGCGTCACTACCCAGGATACCTGTTTCAATCACAGTACCATCAGCAGCCATCAGCACACCTTCCATCTGGTAAAGCATACCGGCGGCACCCTTGTTGACAGGATCGGCGATGCTAGTTACATAGTAGCCAAAGACCTGGGACTCCATAACAGGCTTTCCTGTAGCCGGATCCAAGATGTCAGCACCAGTGATGGGATCCTTCTTGGCAACCTGACGGACAATCAACATTGCCGGCTGGGTCGAACCAAGATTTCGGATACTCACCAAGGTTTCGTCGGAAAGGGTCGTGTTCAACATGACATTGGTCACCTGGTTACCATTTTCATCCACCTTCACCGTCACGCCACCCACTGCCGGCTGACCGTAGCGAGAAGGAGCCAATTCAGAAAGGGAGCTGCGGATACGAAGATTGGAACCATCGGTCTGACGGTCTGCATAGAAGAAGTGCAAATGATGCCAAGAACCATCAGCCCATGTTCCATCCACATCAAGCTTTGTAGCGCAGGAATCCAAAAGCGGATCGCCCTGGCGGCAACCATGAGCGGTACCGCCCAAAGCGGCGACACCTGTCATCTGGCCAGAAAGGTAGTCCATTTCCACCTTACCCTGAGCAGCCAAGTGGGTACCACCAAGGTCCACCACCAGCACACCATCAACGAAGATCCACATGTCATCGTCACCGGTAAATTCAAAGACTTCGCCAGCACCCTTCTTATACTTGAAGGCTGCATAACCCATCATAGTGAAGTTATAGTTACGCAGGTGGCGCAGACCGATGGATCCATTTGCCGCAGCGGCATTGAACGCAGCCGTGGGATTCTTCGGACCACCATTGGCAAGCCAAGCATTGCAAAGACCGTCGGTCTTCTCGCCCTTAAAGTCTTGCTGGGAACTTGCGTAGCGATAAGAGTACGGGGGGCAGAAAATGGAGAGGGACTGGGCTCCGAACTGGTTGGGGTACTGTGGCTTGGAACCAACCCACTTAAACTCACCGTCTTCAGTGATACTGTCCAGCGGGAAGTAGCCACCGTTATTCCAGTTCTTGTCAATTTCAAAGTATGCCGGAGCGGCAGCATCCTGATCCAGAATCAAAGTCGTATTGGTACGCTTGTTGATACCTTCAACGTCGGAATACCACTGAGCAAAGAATTCGTTATCGCAAGCCAAACGAGCCGAGGTGATAATCGGTTCATACATATCCAAGCCACCAGCCTCGGGATCAGGCGGGAACACCAGAGCCTGCTGCACCATGCCCGGAGTCACGTGCACAATCTGGGACCAGCTGTGCTGCTTACAAATCTTGGTACACTGCTTTTCACCGTCAGCCTTATTGGCTGCCCAAGTACCAGAGGCATCAGAACACAAGTCTGCCACAAGGCCACGCATGGTCTTAATGCCCAGGGGATTCAACTTGGCATCATAGGAGCAGTTAGTAAACTCACCATACCAGGCGTAGCCACTCTTGTCCACAAGGATCTTAATATAGTCGGGAACCGTAGACTGGGCTCCGGTCGCAGAGACAAAATCATGCGGATAACCCTTGATGCCGATAGGAACACCATATTCCGGGGTATTCTGGTTGGCGCAACCATAAGCCAAATAGTTGGCACGACGGGTTTCCCAAGTGGCGTCACCCTTGTAACCAGCCTTCCATGAATAAGGATTGGCGTCATTCTTGCCAGAATAAAGGCTATAGTAGGCTTCTTCCTGGAAGTTTTCAAAGTCAGGGTGGCTCACATCAAAGTCGCGGATGATAATATCCAATTCTCTCTGATTATCCTCGACGACAGCCTGAGAGGGTACCACCCCTGCCAGTCCGAACATCGCAGCAGAAAGAAGAATCCGCTTTGCAGCATCCATTTTCATATAATCCAATCTCCACCTATGCATAGGTTCTGAATATTCAAACCTAAATATACACCTTTTTATGGCTTTAAAGAAATTACTTTTTTGAAAAAACTCTGTAAAAAGGCGCATTTGCACGTTTTTAGTGACCGAAAACATGGGGATTTGCTGGTTTTACTGTACAGAAAGTTCCACAAAAAGGCAAACAAACCACAAAAAAAAGCTAAAATAGTAACCATGTCTTTTTCAACCCTGTTTACAATCGCCATCGCCATAATCCTGCTTAGGGTTTTCTGGCTAAGGATCAAAGCCGCAGGAATGCGCAACGAGAATTTCAAGCAACTCCCCGCCAAGGACCAGCTGGCGGTTCTCAAGGAATGCTTATTGAACAACCCATCCGAGAGGAATTTCAACAACCTCAAGGAATTGGGAGAAAGACAGAATCTGACATTTGACATGGAAGGCTATCGACCATTCATGAAGCGGCAGCTGGAACTGTTCAAACGCAAGGATGCCCTGGCCGAGGACAACGAGCTCTACGCCGAAGAGGCACGCTGGCTGGACAACATCAAACCTCTGGAATTCGAGGAAGCCCAGGACGCCCTGAAAAACGGGGACAGGCAAACCTACATTCAGCGTAGCCTCGAGGGTATCGCAAGGTTCTACTCCGACGAGGCCATCATCGGCTCGCTAGAGAACTTGAAGAAAGATTATACGAAAGCGGAGTTGCTCCTGAAAAGCTACAAGGAGCTGATAGAGCTTCGCGACCAAAGCGGTGCCGACGACAAGTCCTTGGAAAGACTCCGCAAGGTCCGTGATCAATGGGAAAGTGACCTGCTGAACTTTGAAGAATAAAAAAACGGCTCTCGGTTTTCCGAGAGTCATTTTTTCCAATTGATTCAGTCTTTCAACTAAAACCAGCGCCAGGTCAGGCCGAACAGCACGTAGTTCTTGTACTGAGCATCTTCGTCCAGATCGTAGTCGTAGGCCATGTCGAAGCCAACCTGAAGTTCGATGAGCGGTGCGATCATGACAGAGAGAACGTTTTCCCACTTGCCATCGATCTTTTCTACACCTTCGAAGTTCACAAATGCCCACAGACGGCTCTTGAAGCTCATGATGTCGGAGAAGCTGTACTTCACTTCGGTGATGGATTCGAGACCCGGTTCGTCGCGGAAGGATTCAACCTTCTTGGTGTCCGGATCATCAGCATAGCCGTAACCATCGGAAATGGTCATGCGGTTTGCAAAACCGATACGCTGAGAGAAGATGTCGTTAGGAACGTAGGCAAGACCGGCCACCTGGGTTTCGTATGCCGGATCCATGAAGCTGGAAATGTCATCCTTGACTTCGTTGCCATCTTCGTCGGTGCTATAAGCATAACCGGTCATCATCTGGGTTTCGAAGCGGTTGCCGATATAAGGCTTGAGCACTTCGGTCATGTTGAAGTCCAGCATGGATTCCCAGAAGAGGCGGTCAGAAGACTTACGCTTACCAACACCGTCGGTCCAGGTCTGACCCAGGTCGATGTCCACCAGGTTACGCCAGTTAGCAACCTTCCACTGGCCCTGGATGTCTGCATCATAGGTCACCAACCAAGTGTAATTGGAGGTACCATCCTGCATCCAGTTGTTAAAGTTGTACCAGTTGTACTTGACGGCGGCAACAACGTCGGCCTTCCAGTTTTCGGGAAGAGCGCCATCAAACATACCACCTTCGGCCATAGCCGGAGCTGCGAACGCGCAAGCGGCGGCGCATGCCATAACGAAAGATTTCAGCTTCATATAGGTTCCTTTTTTTCGCCCTTGTCACTGGGCCTGTGATTTGCTAGAAAAGATAGGAATATTTAAAAAGGTTCAAATGTTCAAAGTAAAGATTTTTCCGTTTTCGTGATAATCTTCACTGAAAATAAAGTTTCCTATGCTATATTTTGGACATGAAACCGTTTCACAGGACCAAGGCGACACTTATAGGAGCAATTCTCCTTTTAGCCACCTGTGCCCTTGGTGCAGAAAAAAGCCCTTGGCGGTTTGAGGCGGGCTTCGGAGCGAGGAACCAGACTCCACTGGTGCTTGTGGGTGGTTTCGGATACAAGAACGTAGACCTTCGTCTCCAGGGCATGGGATTCCACAAAGGGGCGAACGACTACTGGTGCGGATTTCGCGGAAGTTTGCTCTGGACATTTTTGAAAGACAGACCTTTTCAGGTAGATTTAGGTATCGGCGGCGGATACGAGTTTGCCGAAGCTCCCAACGGGATGCACAAGGCGCTTAACCAGGCCAACGGGGCTCTTTACCTGTACCCCTACAATTTCAAGGAAGTCCTGGACGTTTCTGCTGAAGTATGGACGCATATTTACGGTGTGTACACACAAATTAGCGTTCCAGTTTACAAGTTCATGGATCACGACACCGCCACGTTCCTTTGGGGTGTTGGGTACCTGGTGCAGTTCTAAAAAGGCGCTCCCCGCAGAGATTGCAATAAAAAAAGTCCCCAGCTATTGAACTGAGGACTTTTTTGCGACTCTTAATTCACCACATTCAGCCAGAGGTTCTGGCACGAAGGGGGAGCACGAACGGTTACTGGCGCTACTTCGTAGCGCAGTAAACATCGGCTCAGCCATGGAAACAAACAAGTTTGTTTCCGCGGCGTTCGCCTCGCTATTACTTCTTCGGAAGCTTGACTTCTGCACCGAAGTCCACGTTGGTCTTGTCCTTGAGGAGAAGAGCGCGGGTCTTCAGCGGAAGGCCGAAGCAACGGATGAAGCCAGTTGCATCCTTCTGGTCGTACATGTCGACGTCGGTGAAGCCACCGAGGCCCATGTCGTACAGGCTGTACGGGCTCTTCATGCCGGCCGGGATGATGTTGCCCTTATAGAGCTTGAGGGTAACTTCACCGGTAACAACCTTGTTGACTTCGTCGAAGAAGGCGTCCATGCACTGACGGAGCGGAGTGAACCACTGACCATTGTAAACCAGGTTTGCATAGGTCATAGACATCTTCTGAGCTTCGAACAAGGTTTCCTTGTCGAGGACCAGCTGCTGCAGGCATTCGTGAGCCTTGTAAAGCAGGGTGCCACCCGGAGTTTCGTAAACGCCGCGGCTCTTGAGGCCGACGAGACGGTTTTCAACGATGTCCAGGAGACCGCAAGCGTTTTCGCCACCGATCTTGTTCAGAGTTTCGAGGAGTTCAACTGCGCCCATCTTCTTGCCGTTGATGGAAACCGGAGTACCCTTGTCGAAGCCGATGGTCACGTGAGCCGGCTTGTTGGGAGCCTTTTCATAGGTAGCGGTATGCTTGAGCATATCGTACTTGTGTTCCTGATCCGGGAATTCCAGAATGCCACCTTCGTGAGAGAGGTGCCACAGGTTGCCGTCTTCGGAATAGATCTTCTTCTTGCTGATGCCGTTCAGAGGAATCTTGTGGGCAGCGGCGTAGTCGATAGCGTCTTCGCGGCTGTGGAAAGTCCACTTCGGGTCCTTCCACGGAGCGATGATTTCGAGCTTCGGGTTGAGAGCGGCGTAGGTCAGTTCGAAACGGACCTGGTCGTTACCCTTACCAGTTGCGCCATGGGAAACAGCGTATGCACCTTCCTTTTCAGCGATCTTGACCTGGTACTTAGCGATAAGAGGACGGGCGAAAGAAGTGCCGAGGAGGTAGGTGGATTCGTACTTGGCACCAGCGCGGACGGTGGGCCATACGTAGTCTTCCAAGAATTCCTTCTTGAGGTCCAGGACGTAGCACTTGGAAGCGCCAGTAGCGAGAGCCTTCTGTTCCAGAGCCTTAGCATCCGGGAAGTCATTCTGACCCAGGTCAGCAGCGAAAGCGATCACTTCGCAGTCGTAGTTTTCCTTGAGCCAAGGAATGATGATGGAGGTGTCGAGGCCACCGCTATAAGCGAGGACTACTTTCTTTTTGGATTCTTTCTTAGCCATTGTTTTGTCCTTTTTTAGACAGTTGAATTTTAGACGTTGAAAATATAGTAACCTAGGGGGTATTTGGCGAGGCACTAGACGAAGACAGCGGAGCAACAAGTTGCTTTAGGGAATCAACCAGCAGGCTATCCCTCTTGGGGAACATGTTTTGGTAAATCACGGCCCTCCGCTTCGCCATGAACTGGCTTTCGCGCATGCCCGGGTGATGCCTAGACGGAGCAGCCAAGATGGCGGCCATGTTAACAGCCTGGTCCACGCTGAGCTTGGAGCAGCTTTTCTTGTAGTAAGTCTTGCAGGCTTCCTGGCAACCGTAAATATCCTTGCCCCACTGAGCGTAGTTCAGGTAAAGTTCAAGGATGCGGTCCTTACCCAGTTCGTGTTCCATCAGCAAAGCGTAAGCCAGTTCCTTAAACTTTCGGTTAAAGGAGCGTTCGCCGCTGAGGAACATATTCTTAGCCAACTGCTGTGTAATGGTGGATCCACCAAACTTCGTCTTCCCCGCCACCTGGTTTGCGTCCAAAGCCTCTGCAATGGCGCGGATGTCAAAGCCCGGATGAAAGTAGAAGCCGGCATCCTCACTGGCGATAACCGCCTTGCGAAGATAGGGGCTGATGGAATCCAGGGGCACGTAGGTGTGCTTAATCTGCATCTCCGGATTGGAGTCCTGGTCGGCTTCCATGAACTTGCTCATCTCGGGCTGGGAATCCTTGAGTTGCTCTACGCCGTCGTAGATTTCGTAGCCATAGACGAAGGCCTTGTAGAGGCAATAGGACGCGGCCACAGAAAAGAGCGCCGAGTAGATAATCAAGACAAGCAGGGCCTGTCGAATAACCAGATTGATGATCCGGTAAATCCACTTGCAAATTTTCGCAAAAAGGCTATTGGGAAACCACCTGATAAAACGTTTTATCTTTTCCATTATTTCTTTCCCCCAAACCAGTCGTTGATGTCCTCGCCCTCTTTCATGGCCGTAGGCAAGCCTTCGAGTCCATTTCCAAGGACAGTACTGCGAATGCCGGCCTGTTCAAACAAGCCTCCGATGTACTCCATGCCGGCGCGGCCAGCCTCGTCATGGTCCAGGCAGAGGACCACGTTCTTATTCTTAAACAAGCTCATCCACTCCACCTTGAATGAACGCACCCCGGGAATTCCCACCGCGTTGATTTTTTGATTCAAGAAGGTCAGCGTATCGACACAACCCTCGCACAGGTAAACCCATCCGGGCCTACCATCCAGGGCCGACACGTTGTATGGGTACGGCACAGTCCCTCGAAGATTCAGTTCCTTTGGAACCACGGAGCTGTCTATGGCTCTGGACTGAAAATAAAAGGAACGGCGCTGAGAATCCAGGTACGGGAATATCAGCGGATGCTTATAATAGCGCAGATTTCCCTTGTCGTTAAAGAGGCCCACCTCCTGCAGAACGTCTACGGGATAGTCGGCCTTGAGGCTCTTGTTTACCGCATCGTAATTGGTGATGGTCCGAAGCAGCATCTTGTCCCAGACGGCCTTGTGAATTCGGCGACGGGCAAGCCAAGCTGCAGCGGGAGTATTGTCTACCGGACTCAGACGTTTCAGGAAGGATAGGATGATTTTTTTACGTTCATCCTCGGGAACAAGTTCCTTCTTCTCTTCTACGACGGGAGGGGGTTCCACACTCACATTCTTGGGAACGAACTTGCCTTCGCGAACGACGGGCTTGCGAGCCCCATTGGGGACCAGGAACGGATACTGTTCCATGAGCCAATCGAGGGCTTCGGTAAAGCTACAGTCCTTTAAAATTTGAACCAGCGTAATGACGTCGCCGCGAACATCGTCGCAGACCCAGCAGCGAAAACTGCCTCGTTCCTCGGAAACAGAAACCGAAGGAGTGCGGTCGCCGTGGACATGTCGCTGCGGATAGAAGCAACGGCATTTACCGTGGGCCACATCCACCCCCAGCAACTTGGCCACTGCGGTAATGGATAGGGACGCCTTGAATTGTTTCAACTCTTCGTTGGTCATCTTCCTTAAATATATATAACTAAATTTGAAGTATGGATATTCTTGAAAATGAACTTATGAGCAAACACACCTCCTTTAAGGTTGGAGGCGCCGCACGTTATTTTGCAAAGGTCGAATCCGTAGAAGAAATCAAGGATGCTATCCAATTTGCGCAGAAGAACGACTTGCCACATTTCATTTTAGGGAACGGAACTAACCTGCTGGTTTCCGACAAGGGTTTTAACGGGGTGATGATCACCCTGGGTAGAAGTTTTTCCGAAGTTACGGATTTAGGCAACGGAAAGTTCAAGGTAGGAGCAGCCACACCTCTGGGTGGTTTCGCCCGCAAAACCATTAAGGCAGGCTTTGCAGGAATTCATAAGTTGGCAGGAGTTCCCGGAAGTTTGGGCGGAGCCATCTACATGAACGCCGGAGCCTATGGTCAGGAAATTGAGCTGACCTGCGTAGAGGTTGAGTCCATCGATATGGCGGGCAACGTACACACTCGCAAAAACGGCGATTGCGGCTTCGGTTACCGCCACAGTGTTTTCCAGGAATTAAACGCCAATCCAGAAACCACCGAGATTATCTTGTCTGCTACCATCCTGTTAGAATCCGCAGAAACATCCGGCAAGGACAGCTACACACTGGAAACGGAAATGCAGGAATGCATGGCCAAGCGTAAGGCAAGCCAGCCTTTGAACATGCCCAACGCAGGCTCCACCTTCAAGCGATTAGACGTAGGCGCAGAGGGTATGCCCCAGCAGATTGCCCCGGGTTATTACATTGAACAAGCTGGCCTAAAGGGCTACCGCATAGGCGGCGCCGAAGTCAGCACCGTTCACGCAAACTTTATTGTGAACGTCGGCGGCGCAACCGCTAGCGACATCAAGAGTCTCAGTGAACATGTGCAAAAAACTGTGTTCGAAAAATTCAGCGTTCAACTGAAGCGAGAGATTATTCTGCTAGGCGATTTTTAAGCCTTAGCTTCAGAATCTTGGTCAACATCGTCGCGGATAGGTTCTGGATCCGGCAGCGGGTCGTACTTGTTCAGCAACCTGCAAATCAACGCGTAAACGGTGGCGCCGATGAGACCGCCCACAGTATCGGCAACAAGATCCAAAACACTGCTATCGCGGCCTTCCACAAAGCTCTGGTGATATTCATCGGTGCAGCCATATCCGAGCGTAAGCGCAACCACGACCAAAACGCGGAGCCAGACCTTAGCCGACCATTTCCGTCGACTCCACCACATGGAGAAGCAGCCGGCCAGCGTCGCATATTCGCAGGTATGTGCAAGTTTATCCCACACATGGGGAAAACCCTCCAGCTCAGCCGCAGTCATTGAGGAAAGCTTGAAGATGATCGCCATGCAAAGAATTGCAGGAATCTTGCGAAAGAAGGGATACTTTTGAAATAGGGATTCGAACATAGTGAAGAATGAAAGATGAATGATGGTGGACGAAAAGTTAAAAAAAATATTTTTCTAGATTTCACTTCATGAAAGCAATTATCCTGAAAGCAACACGCGAAAAGTCTGCACTCCGTTACCACCCCTGGATTTTTAGTGGAGCCATCGATGAAGTTACTGGCGACCCGCAATTGGGCGATGTTGTAGAGGTTTACAGCTACCATAGCGATTTTTTGGGCCTTGCCGCCTACTCCCCCAAGTCCCAGATCCGTGGACGTTTCTGGACCTTCGGCGAAAAGCAGAACATCGATCGTGATTTCTTCAGTGATATTTTGGACCGTGCCATTGCTGCACGCAAGAGCCGCGGTTTTGACATCGCCGACAAGGAATCCGCCTTCCGTTTGATCAACGCAGAAAACGACGGCATTCCCGGCTGCATCATCGACAAGTACGCCGACATCTACTCCGTACAAATTCTGGCTGCAGGTGCCGAAGTGAACCGCAAGATTATTTACGAACTGCTGGCCGAAAAGACCGGTTGTCGAGGCATCTACGAGCGCTGCGATTCCGATGTACGCAAGAAGGAAGGCCTCCCGCTGCGTACAGGCACCGTCTACGGCGAAGTTCCCGATGAACCGGTGATTATCAACGAAAACGGCATCCTCTTCCCCATCGACGTGAAGAACGGACACAAGACCGGTTACTACCTGGACCAGCGCGACGCCCGCCGCCGCGTAGGCGAACTTGCCAAGGGCAAGAAGGTTCTGAACTGCTTCTGCTATACAGGAGGTTTCGGTCTTTACGCACTCCGTGGCGGTTGCGAAAAGGTTTACCAGGTGGACGTTTCCAAGGACGCCCTGAAGCTTGCCAAGGAAGGCATTATGCGGAACAAGCTTTCTACGGCACATGCCACCCACGTGGAAGCTGATGTTTTCCAGTACCTGCGCAAGTGCCGCGACAAAGCAGAGACCTTCGACTTTATCGTTCTTGATCCGCCGAAGTTCGTGGAAAGCAAGGACAACCTGCAGAAGGGCTGCCGCGGTTACAAGGACATCAACCTGCTGGCCATGAAGCTGTTGGCCGAGGGCGGCATGCTGGCCACCTTCAGTTGCTCCGGCTTAATGGAAATGGACTTGTTCCAGAAGATCATCGCCGATGCCGCCGCCGACGCCAAGCGTCGCGTTCAAATCATTGAACGCTTCGGCCAACCGGCAGACCATCCGGTAAACACAGCCTTCCCCGAAGGTCAGTACCTCAAGGGATTACTGGTACAGGTCATCTAAAAGTTCTTTTCCAAGAGAAATGGCCCGCAGAAAAAACTGCAGGCCATTTTCTTATTGAAGCAAGCTCCCCTTCAAGTTGTAATGTTTCGCCTCTCCGTTAGAATGCGTTCCCGATTCCACGTATAGCATACCATTTTGGCGGAACACTAAATTTTGGGCTTTCCCTTTGGACGTGGGCGCAACGTATTTATACAAAGATTCAGGCGTTTCAGGTTCCTGAGGTTCCTCTGGCTTGGGATCCTCGCCCCTTACGATTTCCCACTTCTGGTGCCATTCCCAGGCGGTACTCCAATCCTGCACAACATTTGCGCCATCTTCGGTAGCTCGCAGATAATGTCCGCTGTGATTCATCTTTAGGCGAACTTCGTTGCCATCTTGCAACTCCACGTTGACCTTCTGATGGGCGCCGCCGTTCCAAGTATAGAGGCCTGCGATTACACCCGGGTCCGTCTTTTCATTGGGAATTTCCAGAGAAACATCGCCGAAGTTAAAGCGGTACACGCCGGAGCTCACCGGAACCATTTCTACGGAAGCGGCCTCGTTTTCGCAATCGCCGAGGATAAGCTTTTTATTCGCATCGGACTGCATGCACTTTCCAAAGGCCACGGACTTAACGCGCACCGTATCGGGTTTTACCGGTTTCTGCTTCCAGACGCGGACCCATTCCGCCTCAAAGTAGGCAGGGGTCTCGGCGGTGACTTCGATGTTGTCGCCTGCCCAGGCGCCAATGGCCAGGTTGATGATGATGTACTGGGCGTCCAGCTGTCTGATTTCCGTAGGGCGATTGTAGCTAGCGATTTTCTTGTCGTCAAAGTAGAAGATCAAGTTATTCTCGTTCCACTCCACGCCGTAGTTGTGGAAATCCGCAGACTTGTCGGGGCCTTCGCTGGTACCGCCAAAGGACGCCTCGTGATCCCAGGCGGAACCGTGTTCGCTATACCAGCTGGGATTGGTGTAATGTAGATAGTAGTGGTGTTGCTTACGGGACGCGGGAATTTCCAGAATGTCGATTTCGGGAGGCCAGCCATCCTGCAAGGTCCAGAAGGCGGGCCAGGTTCCCGCCTGCCAAGGAGCCTTGAAGCGACCTTCGATGTAGCCGTACTTCACCTCGAACTTGCCGCGGGTATCAATGGCACCGGAAGTATAATCCACAGGCACATCGGAACCGTTAAACTTCGCCGTGGCTGGAGCATCAGGATGTTTCTTGGCTTCGCCCTTGAGCATCAGCTTGCCATCTTTTACGATAACGTTTTCCTCGACGCAGTAAGCGCGATGATTGTGAGTATGGCCCCAGTTGTATGTAGGATTCCACTTGCTCTTGTCCAGACTGGTTCCATCGAATTCATCTTCGAAGACCAAATCCCAGCCGCTAAAGTTTGCCGGAGGTGCAGCCAAGACGCTCGCACTTAAGGAAATAGCCGCAATACAAAAAAAATTAAAATTCATAGCCCACCCTGTTCCCTGAACTGAACACAACCCTAAATCCAGAACATCTTAAATATAGGTTCAATCCCATCACATGCAAAGTTAAATGTTTATAACAAAGTCATAATAGCACCATGAAAAACGACAAAAAACGAGCCCTATGCGGCCATGACGACATCCTATTACAACTCGGCGTAGAAGTCAGGGAGACACATCTATAAAAAGGAGATCCCGGACTAAATCCGGGATGACAGTACCAATGGGGGCCGGGGATGACAATGCGGTGAAAGTCGGGATGACAGGTTCGGGACAAAACCCGGGAAGACTGTTCAGCGAGAATTAGCGACGCTTAGGCAGTTCCTTGCTATGCTTTTCAAGCCACACGGCGTCTTCCAGGGCACGTTCGGCTTCGCTTGCCCAGTCGGAATCGGGGAACTGCTGCACCACTTCGCGGTAACGAGTTACGGCGCTGTGGAAGTCGCGAAGTTCACGGTAGATGTTACCCATCTGCAACATGGTGAAGTAGCGTTCCTCGGGGTTCTGTTCCGTTTCCAGCAGAGCCTTGTACATCTGGAGGGCGGCTTCGAAGCTGCCGGCAGACTTCAGCAGATTTGCATTGGCTATGGAATTTTCGGCTACGGGAGCGGCTCCTGCGGATGCCTGGCCATCCGGGGTATCGTCGATTGCAGGTTGCATCGCCATCTTGTCGACAGTTTCATCAACAAACTTTGACTTTGTTTCTGCGGCGGGTTTCGTCTCTGCGGCTGCGGCTTTCTCGGCGACTGCGGCTTTCTCGGCCTCGGCCTTTGCAGCCTTGATGGCGGTCAGGCGTTCTTCGGCGGCCTTGCGGTACTTGCCGTTGGGAGCAGCCTTCTTAAGGTAAGCGGCAAGGAACTTCAGTTCCTGGTCAGCCTTGTTGTTCTTCTGGTAAATAAGAGCCAGGAAGTAGTTGGCGTCGTTGCCTTCTTCCTTGTACTCCAAGCCCTTCTTCAAGTTGAATTCAGCCTTGTCCATTTCGCCAAGTTCGTAGCGGGTAAGGCCAGCATAGAAGTAGGCGCCGGCGTGGCCGGGGGTTTTCTTCAAAACTTCGCGCCAAGCCTTGGCGGCTTCAGTATAGTTCTTTTCGGCAAAGAGAGTCTTGCCTCTTTCAAAGGGATCGACGGGAGCTGTAGCCGGAGCGGCAGCAGGCGTAGCAGTCGCTGCGGCAGCGGGTGCCGCCTTTACCGGTTCAGCGGGAACAGCTTTTGCAGGTTCAGCAGGAACAGCCTTTGCTGGTTCCGGCTTTGCTTCGACCTTAGGTTCTGCAGAAACGGCAGCTACTTCCTTGGCAGGTTCAGCCTTCGGAGATTCCTTTACCGACTCCGGAGCAAGTGCGGCTGGTTCTGCCGCGGGTGCCGGAGCGGCAGGTGCAGCATCGGCCACGGGATTATTCTTGGGATCCTTGGCACGCTCGTCGGCAGCCTTTGCCTTCTGGCCCAGGGCCTCGTATACCTTGGCGGCACCTTCGTAGGCGGCGCTCATGGTGGGTTCAAACTTATAGGCCAGTCGGTAGTTTGCCAAGGCACCACTATAGTCTTTCATCTTGACGCGGACTTCGGCGGCGGCAAAGTAGGCCTCGGCACTCTTGGGATTCTCTGCCAGAATGGCGCGATATTCACCCAAAGCCATTTCGTAGTTCCCCTTGGCTTCAAAGATGGCCCCCTGTTCCATACGGGGGTCTGCGCCAAAGGACATTCCAATAAGACAAGCCAATGCAATTGTAGAAATTCGAATATTCATGCCCTAATTATAACAAAAAACGGTCCCTAGAACTAAGGACCGCCCCACTTTAGCCATGTTTTAAGTCGTTGAGCATCAATAAGTTACGCGTATTCGCGATTTACAGCTCGTTTACCTGTTCTTACGGCAGCGGACTGCAGCCAGGGCGCCCAGGACCACAAGCAAAATGGCTGCCATAACGCTCACCTTGACGCTATTGTGGAAAGGCACGCTGCGGTATTCCATGCGGACTTCGGACTTGCCTGCGGGCACTTCTACAGCGCGGAGGTTGCCAAAGGCCTTGTACACCTTAGCTTCCTGACCGTTGACGTAAGCCTTCCAGTAAGGGTGATAGTTGCCGGCCACCACCATGAAGCCCGGTCGGCTAGCCTCAACGGCAAACACCTGTGTATCCATCTTGGGGCTTGCGATAACCTTGGCAGAACCCTGAATAGGACCGTCGGCAGCGACACTGCCCTTGTAGTCCGCAGCGGGCATTTCAGACAAAATAACTTTTTCGCGGTAGAAGAACTTGCCGTCCTCATCGGCGAACTTGGATGCAGGAGCCGCGGGCGGAGTGACCGTTTCAGCAGCGACCGTTTCAACAGCGGCGGAATCTTTTGCAGCGGTATCGGTAGTAGAACTATCCGACGGGGCGGCAACATCGGCGACCGCGGCAGGTTCCACCTTGACTTCCTTACGGATAGCGGCCATATTCTGCAGCGTCTTAACGGCGCTAGAGTCATCCATCACCACAGCCTCGCCGTAGAGGTATGCTTCGCCCATGGCAGTGGGAATAGGCATATAGGTGGTACCCTGGCGGCTATCGAAAATGATGGTGCCAATGTTCATCAGATCCAGGAACGGATGAACCGCAGAAGGATCGCCGATGTTCATCAGGTAGTTGGCATCCTGCTGACCGCCGCGGAACAGGCGGTAGCTGGCCAGCTCGTTATCGTGGATACCATCGGCGTTACGTAGATGATACTGGGGGAAGATGTTTCCGCTGAGGGCCTTGCTGCGGGACAGCGAAAGCACGCGAGGCTGGTTCAAGCTGTCGGCCTTAAAGGGAGCCTTCACCGCAGCTACGATGGCATTGTTCGGCTGCAGGTATTCGCCAGCCGCCACGTTCTGCACAAAGGCACCATTGATAAAGAACAGCTCCACGCCAGCGATAGCGGCAAGAACCGCAGCCTTGGCAGCCACGCCAGCCTTCCACTTGAACACGCCCCAGGTTGCGGCAACGATGACGAGAATCAATACGAACCCGGGCAGAACCTTGCCTGCGGTCGCCGACATTACAATCTCGTTCAGCGGTTTAAAATACTGAGCCGTAACAGGGTCCATCATCAGCTTCTGACCGCTCATGAGCATCACACCCAAGAAGGCAAACCCCATGAATACGCAGGCCTGCAGGGCGCGATGGGTCCCTGGAAGACCGGCCTTAAAGGCCTCCACGTAGTTCGTCACGGAGAACTTCTTGCCCTGGTCATCCAAGCTCATCACCCCAAGGCATGCCATGGCGTAGGCAATCATCACAACAAGGCCAACGGGGCCGATAAAGGTAATCCAGGCAAAGCGGGCAATCACCGCCAGTACAAGAAGAATGCCGTACATGGCCGTACCATGAAGCAAGGCTCGACGATTGGCGGCAACGGTTTCGGCCTCCTCCCCTTCGCCGGTCAAGGCCTTGAGCACAGGGCCAGCCATCATCACCAGGAGCAGGGGCAACCAGAACAGTGCCATGCCCGGGGCGCGGAAGTTCTTGACACCAGGCAGCACATTATACCAAATCTTGAACAGCGGAGAATGGTCACCCATGCCGTAGCTCAACGCCACCACGGCACCCAGACCCCAGAAGGCCGCATAGCGACGCTTGCCCGGCAAGAACAGGCAAAGGAATCCAAGGAAAGTCAACAAGGCACCCGCATTGTTGTGATCCAGCTTAAAGTAGTTGTGCCCCCAGTAGAAGGGAGAGCCACCGCCACTAGCCATGCTACGGTATTCATCCATGGTAAAGTTCACAAAGGAACTGCCTTCCAGGTCGCCGGTCTTTTCGTTCTGTTCGTATACGTCGACGCCGATAAAGCCAGGCAAAAGAATCTGTGCCATTTCCTCTTGATGCAGGGACCAGCTTACGGCGTGGCCGTAGTTGGTGTGACCCTCGTCGCCGCGAACGGACTGGGTGGTGGTGTAAAGGTAAGGGGGCAGAATCTGGAAGCAGGAAAGTGCAAGGCCAAAGGCAAGACCGATGGCGGCAAGGCCAATGCGCTTGCCCCTTGTTTTTAAGCCGTCGCAGTTAAACGCAATTTCGTAGAGCGTGTAAAGGCCCGCTCCCCATAGGAAAAGGTAAGTGAGCTGCAGGTGGGAGCCCAGGATCATCCAGGCAACGCTCAATGCAAGCAGGATCATGTAGGGTACGCTACCGCCGCGAACCACCTTGCGAATGGCAAGCAAGGAAAGCGGAGCGATGGCAAAGACCATCATCTTGCCGTCGTGGCCACCGTAGAGGTAGGTGAAGAATTCCGGGGAAAAGGCGTAGAGCATGCCAAGGAGCCCTGCCCACCACTTGTTGCCCGTTAAGTTCCAGGCAAGGGCCATGGCGCTCATGAATGCGACCCAAATCGTCAGGATGAACTTGAAGCCCACGGCGCGGGCGGGATCCATCAGGAACTGGGTCCATACCAGCGGATGGTAGGCATCGGCAAAGAGGGCGTCGATGGTGGGAACACCGCCAAGGCGACTGTCGTCCCATTCGGTCAGCACCACATCCCAGGCGCGAAGGATTCGGCTGCCGATACCGTTCAGCTGGTCGCTGTTCAACATGAGCAGGGAATCGTCAAAGGCGAATCCACGGAACACCACCATGAGGATGGCAAAGAAAACTACGGCCGCAGCCGCAAAAAAGGCGGGTTTCTTTTCAAAGATTTTCATACCGAAAAAATAGCAAAGAAAAAAAGAGATCCCGGATCAAGTCCGGGATGACAGTACCGGCGGGGGCCGGGATATCAGCGATAAAAACGTCTTATCGTTACAGACTAGTCCAGAGTGTTTTCGTCGGTAACGGTGGTCTTCATCAAGCAATAAACGCCAAATGCAGAAATGATACAGGCGGCGGCGATTGCGACGTACTTAATAATCTTGGCCATAAAAGTGCTCCTCTAAGAGTTTGTTTCAATCTTTTCCTCAAAATTATTTGAATTTTCAAAAAAAAACAAGTCCACCCTCAAAAAAATGTGATTTTTACGATAATTTTTGGTGATTTTTTGTTAGCTTAGACCCATAATGCTCCAGAATAGTCCCATAAGCCGTCACCTGGCCCCCCTTATGCTCGCAGCAGCCCTTTGCCTTGGCCTCTGCGCCCCAAAGGTCCACGCCAGGGAAAACTACGAAATCACGGCCTCTGACGACATTCCCCTGTCCATAGCGGCCATAGCCACCAGCGTATTCGGAAGTTACCTATACAGCCAGATGGAAGTGCCCGAGCAGGGGGAACTTAGACAGCCATCGGAGCTATTCCCCTGGGACCGCCGCGTGGCCGGACGCTACAGCGAAACCGCCGACAGGATGAGCGACGTAGGCGCCCTCCTGGCAGTCGCCCCCCTAGCCATTGGCGGCTACGCCTGGTACAATGGCAATTCCTCCGGTAAAGAATTCGCAACATTTTCCCTGATGTTCGTCCAATCCGTATTATTCCAAAGTGGAATAAACCTGGCCATACGATCCCTCGAGATTTGGCCACGTCCCTACATTTATTCGGAATCCGAAGACGGCAAAAAAATGGCCGAAAAGGCCAAGGGCGAGGCCTACGGATCCTTCTTCTCGGGCCATGCATCGGCAGCCTTTACGGTAGCTGTTTTCACTTCGGAATGGTACAGCGAAACTCATCCAAACTCAGTAAATATGGGCATTGTACGGGCATTGGCCTTTTCGCTGGCAGGGCTAGAGGGCGTGCTCAGAATCGCCGCCGGAAAGCACTACCCCACCGACATCCTGGTCGGCGCATTGGTGGGTACGGGAGTAAGCTACGGAGTGCTGGGGCTACACAAAAATCGGAACGAAAAGATTTCCTTTTGGGCCGGTCCCACAGCGACGGGCGTCACTTTGAAGTTCTGAAAACATTTTATAACAACACTTTATGGATTTTCCAGTATATATTCACCTTTGATGGCGCGGAAACTTCAAGGAAGTTTCGCAATGTGCGCTTAACGGATTTAAAACGAATTCAGGACAGGTTGTCTTATGCTGGGAATCAACACTAAAAACATCGTAACCGCTCTGGTTGTGTCTGCCCTTTGTGCAGGCGCAGGTTTCGCCGCAGGCCCCAAGGGCGTAAACAGCAAGAAGATGGCCAAGCCCAGCAAAGCCCACATGACCCACCCAAAGGCCACCAAGCTGGAACAGCCTGTCGAAAACCTCTCCGAAGAGGAAATGTTCAAGCTAGCCCTGCAAAGCAAGAATATTTCCATGGACGGAAAGACCTTGACCGACAAGCGCGACGGCAAGAAGTACAGTGTAGAGATCCGCGGCGACAAGGCCTGGATGAAAAGCAACCTGGCCTTCAGCCTCTCCACCCCTCGCCAGTGCCTGCTGGAAGACGAGAAGTTCTGCAAGCAGTACGGTCGCTTCTACAGCCACAGCGAAGCCAAGCATGCCTGCCCTACCGGCTGGCACCTGCCCGACGACGGCGAATGGCGCGACTATCAGAAGGACCAGTCCAAGCTGGATTGGAAGAACCTGGGACAGGGCGGCTGCAAGCAGTGGGACGGCTACTGTGAGAGCGCCTCCACCGGCCACTACTGGTCGGCTTCTTCCGTTCAAAAGAACACGGGACGTTCCTGGGAATTCCGCAGTGTCGCCCACAGCATCAACCGCACCGACGAGAGCATAAACAAGGGTCTGTACGTGCGTTGCGTAGCAGACCTGCGATAACAAGCGAAAATCTTTGCAACAAAAAACGGCGGATTAAATCCGTCGTTTTTCATTTCAAAAGTTTGCCACAGGAAACGTTCGCTAGAAGCTATCGTCCGATGAACATCTTTACGAGGGATCGGGTAAACTTCGAAACTCTGGCCTCGTCCTCGGCACCGTTACGAACTTTCTTGGCCACAATGCCCTTGTCCTTCTGAATTTCTTGAACCAGTTCCGAAACACAGTTGTAGCTGTAATCAACAGTTTCTGCGAAATCATAGAAGTCAAAAGGTTTATCCGCAAAATTGTTCAGCTTGTATTCATCGTAAGCGGCTCGACAATCGGTCTCGTTATTGGCATAACGGATTTCAAAGGAGACATAACAGGATTTCTGCTTGTAACGAACAGAAAGACTTCCGCTGGATTCTTTAAGCTCATCGACCTTCACCGAGACGTCCCCGTCAAACAAGGTGATTTCGTCACAGGTTGGCACTCTGAGAGTATCCAAAAGATCCTCTTCATCAAACTCAGCATCACCGTCGGGATCGAACATCATGTAGAAGGAACTTAGAACTTCTTCGGCATGAAACAAAGCATAGTTGTTCTTAAAGAGCTGGCTGTAGAAGGATTTCATGAGGCAGGAACCATCATACTGAAAAACCTCCTTCACCATGTCAGAGGTAAAACGCTTGGCATAGCGAATGGAATTTTTCACTACGTCCACATCGACCCAGGCCCCCTTGGGAAACGAGTTGCCATCATAGCTGTAGACATCGGAATCCGATTCCTTGCCTGCTCGTAAGAAAGCCTTTGAATCCTTACGGTATGCCTTGAACGACTCCGGCTTGGAAGTTTCCTTTTCCCATTCCAGATAGGCCAAGTTACCCTGTTTCACTTCTTTACAAACTGGTGCCTTGACAACCAGCGATGAATCCTTGGACTTATAAGAATAGTTTGATTTAGACAGAAGAATTTCAAAAGAATCCTCCACGCTAAAGGTAGCTGGTTCCGAATCGCTGCCACAGGCGACAAGCATCATTCCGGCACCAAGCAACAAAGCTCCCATAGATAGAATTTTTTTCATAAGATACCCTTAAAAAACAACCAACAGCTATTATAGTAAATTATTAAAAGCTAGCAAATTTTGATCTATGTCGTTTTTGAAAATGAAATGCTGCATTTCATAAAAGATAAGTTCTTCGCGGCAACCAGGGGCAAACCATTAATGATGGTGATGTTCACAGCAACCCCCGTGGCTGTGATCATGGCTGCCCAACACGCGATGGGGAACGCCGTGAGCGATAAGGTCCACTTCGCAGCCGTAGGCGTCGGTAATCATTTCGCGAGTAAGGCTGGGGCCCTCATGATAATGCACATTCTTGTTGACGCAAACGATGCTTTTTACGCGATTGGAGAGCGCCATCAAATCGTGAGTGACCACCACAATGGTCATGCTGGTACTGAATTCCGCCAGCATGTTGTAGAGGTTCTCCTGACCGGCGGCGTCGATGTTGTTGCTGGGTTCATCCAGGAACAGAATTCGCGGATTACAGACAAGGGAACGTGCAATGAGAACGCGCTGGCGTTCGCCGCCACTGAGTTCACCCAGGCGACGGTCCAGGTAGCCATCCATGTGGACCTTGGAAAGGGCTTCTGCAACTTCGGGAGATTTGGCCTTCAAGCCGATTTTTCCGAGCGCCACGCACTCCCCCACGGTAATGGGGAATTCAATGTTTCGGTTGGTGTTCTGGGGAACGTAGCCCACCGCGACCTTATTCGTAGGTACCTTTTCGCCAAAGAGGCGCACCTCGCCGGACTGGGGCTTAAGCAGCCCCACGATGAGGCGCATCAGCGTAGACTTGCCGCCGCCATTGGGGCCAATGATCGCAACAAAATCTTTTTCCTCGATTTCCAGATTCACATTGGAGAGGACCGGGGACTTGCCGTAAGCAAAGGAAAGATTATTGATTTCAATGGCGTTCATAGGGGTTCCAACAGTCAATAGTTATTTTGCAGCCTTGAGGATCGCTTCTAGAAGTTTTTCTGTATTGGCAAGGCAGTCCGAGGCCAGGGGATCCGTTTCCTGTACAACAGCATTCAGCTCTTTGGCGATAGTGGCTGCAGCGCGCTTGCTGAACTGGGGCTGTACGAAAATAATGGAAACCTGTTCCTTTTTCCCCTGGGCAATGAGTTTTTGCAAATCACGGGGCTTGGGTTCCTTGCCGTCCACCTCAATAGCCAACTGCTTCATGCCATAGTCGTGGGCAAAGTAACCATAGCTGGGATGAAACACGATAAAGGATCGGCGGCTTTCGGGCAAGGCCGCAACGGCAGCCTTAAGACGAGAATCAATTTCATCGATACGCATAGTCAGGCGAGCAAGACCAGCCTGATAGCCCAAATGGTTAGAGGGATCGAGCTTGATAAGTTCTGCAGCCAAGTTCCCTGCAATGAGTTGCACTTTTGCAGGGGACGTCCACACGTGGGGATCAAAGCCTTCGTGATGGTGGTCGTGATGATCGTGGTGGTCGTGATCCCCGTCTTCGTCATCCTCGAATTTTTCCAGCTGGATGTTTCGGGAAAGGGAAATCACCTGAACGTCCTTATTCACGCCCTTGAAACGGGGCAGCCAGGCGGCGTCCATGCCCGTTCCATCGCTGAAGTAGACCGAGGCCTTGGCGAATTCCTTAAGGGTTGATGGCTTAGGCTCAAAGGTATGGGGATCGGCACCTGCGGGAACCAGAGTAACCACGTCAACTATATCGCCCGCAATTTGCTGGATAATGTTGGCATAGGGCTGCAGGGAGACTGCAACCGTGAACTTAGCCGCAAAAGCACTTGAACAAAAGATCAAGGCGAAAATTGCAAGCAAGGTCGTCACCGGATGGAGTTTCATTAAAGGCGTCCCTCGAAGAAGCCTTCGAAATCAATGTCGCTGACCATGTCTACCACGTACTCGGGTTTTACATCCAGGGCGGTCAAATCCTCGCGCTTGGTTTCGCCGCAGAGGGGCAGCACGAAGCGGCAACCGCTGCGCTTGGCCAGTTCAAAGTCCGTGTAGAGGCGGTCCCCAACAAAGAGGATTTCGTCGGGTGCGTACTTTTTGAGGAGTCCCGAAAGCATGGCGGGATTGGGCTTGCCGAAGCTGCGTTCCGGTTCCACGCCATAGGCAGTCTTGAGCAGGGCCATGAAGCTGCCGATATCAGGCACAGGGCCATTGGCATCGGGGCACACGAAGTCCGTATGGGTCACCCAGAAGGGAATCTTGCGCTGCACGCGGAAACTGAGTTCACAGAGTTCACGGTAGTCAAAGCTGTTGTGGTACGCGACAAGCACCAGCTCCGTATCGGCAACGCCGGGGCGCAAATTCAAGGTGGGGTCCTGGGCCGCAAACCATTCCGTCACTTCGGGGTTCGCAAAGAAGAACACATTCTTGATGCCTTCTTCGTGAATGGCTTCCAGAGAGAGGTACAATGCCGAGATAATAGCCTCGTCTGTCAGGGGCAAGCCCATGACCTTAAGACGGTTCTCGTAAAAGACCGGGGACTTGCTGGTGTTGTTACTCAAGTAGTAGACGGGCACCTTTTTTGCAACCAGGTTCACCGTCTTTACCGCCTTGGGGTAAGGGCGACCACTGAGGTAGAGCGTTCCATCCAAATCAAAAACAACAGCTTTTACCGGCTTACGAGTCATGAATAAAAAGGTAGAAAATTTCTACCTTATTCACTATGAAAACTCCCGATAGCCGTTTCTATTGTCCGTTAATCAGCGTTGGCACCCTGGTGCTAGACGAAAACGAAAGTACCCACGCCGTCCGCGTGTGCCGTGCCGCTGTTGGCGATGTTTTGCAGTTGTCCGACGGTCTGGGCCACTATGCCGATGCCGTGATCACTAAGGCCGATGCCAAAGCATGCCAAGTCCAGGTCGACTCCGTCGAAACCGTGGAAAGTGGCCGCCCCAAGGTAAGTCTAGCGATTGCCTGCCTCAAGGACGATGCCCTTGAAGAGGTTGCTTTCCATGCAGCACAGACAGAAATTGACAAGATTATCTTCTTGCGTACGGACTACTCCCAGGAGCCCAAGAACTCCGACCTGAAGAAGACCGTCCGCCGAGCGGAACTCAAGGCGCTGGTAAGCCTAAAGCAATCCAAGAAACCCTGGCTCACCCGGATCGAAGGCCCCGTGGAATTCGGCAAATGGCTCGAGCAATATCAGGGCGACCTGGTCCTCTGCGACATGGATGGCAATGACGCCCCTGCAGCGCATGACATGGCCTCTCCCACCACCCTTTTAGTGGGTCCGGAGGGGGGCTTCTCCCCAGCCGAAATCCGGGCAGTCAAGGTTTTTGCCAAAGGCAGGGTCCACCAGATGAAACTGGGAAACACCAGGCTCAGGGCAAGAACGGCTGCCATAATTGCCCTCGGCAAGATTGTCTGTTAGCTTTTTCCATAAATTTTATGTATAATTCTTGCCGTGGAATTGGGTCTTGCCTTCGGTAAGACGTCTGAGGAGTGTATGCAGATTTATTACTTGATTGCAGCGCTGGTGCTGTCGTTTATCAATATCGGATTGTTGATGATTATCAACTCCAAGCGAACGACTTCGTATTACACAGCAATGTTCCATGTGATGACCATCCAAATCGCAGGTCACCTGTTCCTGGCCCTGTCGACCAACGTGGAAGAGGCTTTACTGGCAAACAAGATCGCCTACGTAGGCGCCGTCTACGTGCCCCTGCTGTTTTTCCTAGGTGAGCTCACCATCTGCAACATCAAGATCACCAAGGCTCTGCGAGTTACACTCTTTGCCGCCAGCACCCTGGTTTTCGCATTTGCCACCACCGCCGGTTGGAGCGACATTTTCTACAAGAGCGTCAGCCTGGTGCAGCGCAACGGCATGACCGACTTCATTCCCGTTTTCGGCCCGACACACATCCTGTTCAACATCATGCTTTCGCTGTACCTGATTTCGGGCATCTGCATTCTCACCTACTCCCTGCTAAAGAAAAAGAATGTCTCCTACCGCAACCTTCTAGGGCTTGTGGCTATCGGCGTGATTAGTATTTTGGCCTTCTTTGTATTTCGCGAACTGGAATGCGACATGCTGGCCATGCCCGCCGTATACATCCTCGTAGAAATCATTATGCTCTGCATTGTACACCGCGTCGGTAAGTACGATATCGAAGGAACCATCAGGGACACCCTGGAATACCAGAACGAGAACGCCTACCTGTCCATCTCCAAAAACCTGGAGTACATCGGCTGTAACGACATCGCCACCCACACCTTCCCCGTTCTAAAGACGTTCCGCGTCGATACCAAGGTTCGCGAATCCGACGAGCTGGGCAGCATCCTCATCAGGTTCATCGAGAAGTTCCACCCCCAGGATTTTTGCCAGGTGGACTACTTCCAGTACGGCAACAAGCACTACAAGAGCGTCCTCAGAAACATGCATCACGGCCCCAAGGCCTGCGGCTACCTTTTCCGCATCGAGGACGACACCAAGGTGCAGCGCTACATCAAGCTGCTGGACAAGTACAACAACGACCTGGCGACAGACGTTCAGAACAAGGATTCCCATATCCAGGCCATCCAGGAACAGATGATTGTGGGCATGGCCAACATGGTGGAAAATCGCGACAGCAACACAGGTGGCCACATCAAGCGTACGAGCCAGGTCGTAAAGATCCTTATCAACGAGATGAAGAAGGACGAGGCTTACCGCTCCATGAACAATTTCTTCAATGCAGTCATCAAGGTGGCACCCATGCACGACCTGGGAAAGATCGCCGTGGACGACACCATTTTGCGCAAGCCCGGCAAATTCACCCCCGAGGAATTCGAAATCATGAAGACCCATGCCGAAAAGGGTGCGACCATCGTAGAGAACCTTTTAAAGGATGTGGAATCGGAGAGTCTCGTTCAGATAGCAAGGAATGTCACCCACTACCATCACGAGCGCTTCGACGGTACGGGATACCCCAAGGGGCTCAGGGGGAACGAGATTCCCCTGGAGGCCCGCATCATGGCGGTGGCGGATGTTTACGACGCCTTGGTCAGCCGCCGCTGCTACAAGGAGAAGATGTCCTTCGCCGAAGCCTACGACATCATCGTCAGTTCCATGGGCACCCACTTCGACCCCCAGCTGAAGAAGTACTTCATCAACTGCCACAGGGAGCTGGAAGCCTACTACGAGAACAACGAGGATTAACGCCACGTAAACCTGAGGATTTTATTTCGGAGCATAAGCAAACCCTCTTGGTTTTTACCAAGAGGGTTTTTCTAAGGCGTTTGAAATTGAGCTGTTTAGGCGAGTTGCTTAAACAAGCTGTTCAGGCGCAGTAAATATTACAGCGTGACCTTCACCTTTTCGCGCATTTCCATGACCGTCTTAAGGGCGTCGTCGACGGAATCGCGACGTGCAAGGAGAACGCCCATGCGGCGGTGGCCCTTCAGTTCAGGCTTGCCGAAGATGCGAAGCGCTGTGTCGGGCTCGGCAAGAACTTCCTCAAGGCCGCTGAACTTCACCTGCTTGGAATTGCCGTCGCAAACAATTGCCTTACTTGCGCTGGGGCCGTGGAAGGCAATGTTGGGAATGGGCAGGCCCAGAACGGCGCGGGCGTGGAGGGCGAATTCGGAGAGGTCCTGGGAGATGAGAGTCACCATGCCGGTGTCGTGAGGACGGGGACTTACTTCGCTAAAGAGAACTTCGTCCTTGCAGATGAAGAGCTCCACGCCAAAGATGCCGCGTCCGCCGAGAGCGTCGGTGACCTTCTTGGCGATAACCTTGGCCTGCTCCAGAAGCTCAGGCTTCATGGGCTGGGGCTGCCAGGATTCCTGGTAGTCGCCGCCCACCTGGTGATGGCCGATGGGTTCCAGGAAGGAAGTGCCTGCTACATGGCGAACGGTGAGCAGGGTAATTTCGTAGTCGAAGGGGACGAAGCCTTCCACGATGACGCGGCTTGCCTTGCCGGTGCGGCCTTCGTTCTGGGAAATGTTCCAGGAGTTTTCGATGTCGGCTTCGGTCTTGATGACGCTCTGACCGTGACCGGAGGAACTCATCACCGGCTTTACGACGCAGGGGATGCCCACGGCGGCTACGGCGGCCTTGAAGTCCTCGAAGTTGTCGGCAAAGCGGTAGGGGCTGGTCTTGATGCCCAGTTCCTCGGCGGCAAGGCGACGAATTCCTTCGCGGTTCATGGTCAGCTTGGTGGCCTTGGCGGTAGGAATCACCGTGTAGCCTTCCTGTTCCATTTCGACCAAAGTATCGGTGGCGATAGCCTCTACCTCGGGAACGATGTAGTCGGGCTTTTCCAGTTCGATAATGCGACGGAGCTCGGCACCATCCAGCATGTTGATCACATGGGAACGATGAGCAACCTGCATGCCAGGGGCGTTGGCGTAGCGATCAACCGCGATCACCTCTACACCAAAGCGCATCATTTCGATGATGACTTCCTTACCTAGTTCGCCTGCGCCGCAGAACAAAACCTTTGTTGCGCTGGAGCTGAGCGGGGTACCGATTTCTGCCATAAATTCATCCTTGTTTTGAAAGGTTTTCAAGAAGATAGCATTTTATTACATGCAGTGAAAAGGAACAACGACTGCAAACCAATCAGAATTTTTTATCGACGGGGTTGAAATTCATCTTGATGCCGGAGCGAATCCACCCGTCGGCGCTGTCCTCGCCCTTGTCATGAGCCAGGTTCTCGTAAATGCGGAAGCCACCACCCAGGTAGAAGCCAAACCAGCTGTTAAACTGCATGGAGTAGAGGGCATCCACCACGTACTGGGTTTCCACTACACCGGAAAGGGTGCTTTCTTCAGCCACGGCCACGTCGTAGTCCGTGTACAGTTCCTTATCGCCCTGCTGCAGCCAGGCGAGAGTGAGTTTCGCGGAATGTCTCTTGTACTTCCAGCCAAGATCCAGCCAAAGGTCCAAGGCGTCGGAACCGCGGCGGTACCCTATGGGATAATCCACGAAGTACATGTCGGCGTAGTCGGGGTCGTTCTGCTCGCGGTAGTTGCTGCGATACAGGCGGCGGCTGGAATATTCCAGGAGCGGCAGGCGACCGTTGTTGTGGACCGGGTCCGTGCGAACCACATCCAAAGTCCAGTCGAAGGTGCCGTAGCGATTGGTGGCCAGGGACTGGGAGTAGCCAACCATAAAGCTGATCATGCTGCGGTTGGTGTTCTTGTCGTCGTCCTCACCCACCGGACTGTTGATGTCTTCCAGGTTGACCTGTCCGTAAAAGCGAGCGCTCCTGATGGGGGTCAGGCCCAGTTCTATGGTCGTCACCGCCTTGGTGTAGCCACCGGCGAAATTGTTGTGGAGGAACATGAAGGGATTCATGGAACGGAATTCCAGCTCCTTGCCGCCCACCATGCTCTCCTCGATGACGGAAATCCAGAAGTGCCTGGTTTCTACTCCTATGCGATGGTACACCAGATTCTTGACGTTGTCGTCGTAGACTCGGTCGCGCTGGTTGCTGGCCTGCTTTTTCTTGTCGGGGCATTTCTGCTCCGCGGCCTCGGAACCCTCGGGAGGGCAACCCGTCGCCGGATCGATTACGTCATTAAAGAGCCATGCGTTCAGGGAGCTTACCAAAAAAGCGTAACGGAAAATTCCGGGTTCGAACTTCCAAAGAAGTCCGTCGTGATAGGGGGTCCCGCCTAGGGCAAGGTCGTTCTTGGAGACCTTAAGATCGGGATCGAATCGGCCCAGCTGAACGTAACCCACCGGGTTAAACCAGATGGCGTAACCGTTGATGGGAACGGCGATATCCAATTCACTGGGCTTGTAGGTGAAGTTCGTCTTGAGGTCGCTCTGATACCAGGCTTCTATATCCTTGCGGAGGGGAGCCTCCATCAAGAAGTGGAAGTTTTTGTAGCCGGCGCGGAAGCTGATGGTAAAGAAGGGGTCCAGGTGCTCCTCGTAGCTGCGACCTGTTTCCAGGGGCAGTCGAAGGCCGCGCCAGTTGGGATTGTAGAATTCCACGGTGTCTACGGCGAATTCCGGATCGGCGGGGCCGCCGCTAAAGCCGAAATTGAAATCAGTACCCAGCTGGAAGTATCCCTTGGTGCTGTCGGGCAAACCTGCGGCGAATTCGCGGATGTCATTGGCGGAAAGCCCCGCCATAGCGGATGCCAGCGGCAGGATAGAGGCTGCGATCGCGAAACGAAACTTCATAGCGTAAAATGTACAAATAAAGCGGCCTGTTGAAATCCGTTCGGCGGTCCGGCAGGTGCATTGATCTTATAGCTTCATCCAACTTCTTCGCCGCCCAGGAATATTTTTTTCGATGGACATACGGATTGCGTGGATAGTATGGATGGTGTGAATGGCGGTCCTAACTAGGGAAAAGCCTTTTTGAACCGCCCCAATTGGTGCGCGACTCGGATTTCCTTATCTTTTTTGTGCGCGAGCGGATAATCGTGAGCCATAAGCGGCTCGTCTTAACGAGTCGTGTTGGCGAGAGCGAGCGAATCTTGGTCGTTCTTGCTCGACGTACTGAGCGAGCGGATAATAAAAGGATTGCCCAGGCAGGGAGACCCAGGCAATCCCTTGTGTTGTGTTGAGTACGCACTCGCGCACTCTTGTGTGTGTGTGTTTCTTTTTCAAGTACACGTAGCATACCCTGTCGAAGAGAGAGAATTCGACAGAACTTTCAGTATGCTAGATGCACTTGAGAAATTTGACTAGTAGTTGTCCATGTTGGCGTTCATGCGCATGTAAGCCGGCATGTTGTAATCAACATCAGCCTGCTTCAAGGAGTCGTCAGCCATTTCAGAACGACTAGCGGCAACCGGACGTGCGGCAGCTACCGGTTCAGCAACAGCGGCACCGTTCTGCTTGCGCATAAAAGTTGGAACTTCGTAACCGCCACGGCCACCGTTGAAACGATCTTCATCAGCAACAGCAGAAAATTCAGAAGTTTCGGGAATGCGGAATGCAGTTTCTTCTTCTGCGGGAGCCTTAGCATCGTAATCAGGAGAAGCAAACATTGCAGAATCCACAGCTCTCATCACCTGAGAATCGGTGAGGGACGGAAGCTCTGCAGCGGGAGCCTGTTCAACAGGAGCCGCAACCTGCTGAGCCGGCATGCGACGAGTGAACACATCTGCGCTAGGTGCAGCAGGCTGAGCAACAGGCTGCTGGTGAGCCATGGCAAAGAAGTTTGTTGTCGGACGAGGAGTAGCCTGCTGAACGCCCTGAACAGGAGCCGGGGCGACCGGTGCCACAGCGGGTTGCTGCATGGCCGGCATTACCGGGGCGGCAAAGCCTGCCATGGCGGCCATCTGGCTTGTGGAGAACATCTGGGTCGCAGGCTGCTGAGGCTGAACATTGGAAGTGCCGCCGCAACCGGTAGCGATGATGGTGATGCAAACCTTGTCTCCCATTTCCGGAATGGTGATGTCACCGATGATGATGTTCGGATCACCCTCTTCACCCACCTTTTCGTAAATGTGTTCCATAGCCTGATCATGTTCGATCAAGGAATAGTTTTCACCATGGGCCACATTGATGAGCACACCGGTAGCACCCTTGATGTCGATGTCTTCCAGGAGCGGAGAAGAGAGGGCCATGTCCGCAGCCATAACACCGCGGTTATCGCCCTGAGCAAAGCCAGTACCCATGAGAGCGCTACCGCCCTTGAGCATCACCTTGCGAATATCGGCGAAGTCCACATGGACAAGGCCATGGTGGAACATGATGTTGCAAATGCTCTGAACGGCATTGCCGAGGATTTCGTCGGCCATCTTGAAGGCTTCTTCCATGGTTGCCTTCTGGTTGTTGTTCTGGAGCAGAGTCAGGAGTTTCTTGTTTTCAACAACGATGATGGAATCCACCTGGGCACGGAGGTTTCTGATACCTTCCTGAGCAATCTTGGAACGAGCGTTACCTTCCCAGCGGAACGGCTTGGTCACAACGGCAACGGTCAAGATACCAAGTTCACGAGCAATATTTGCAACGACCGGAGCTGCACCGGTACCGGTACCGCCGCCCATGCCTGCGGTGACGAATACCATGTCGGCACCCTTCATGGATTCCTTGATTTCCTCAATATTTTCTTCAATGGCCTTGTTGGCCTTTTCGGGTTCCATGCCGGCACCCTGACCCTTGGTGGTCTTTTCACCAATGACGATCTTGTGATCGGCCAAGCTCAAATCCAAAGCCATGACATCGGTGTTGACGGCGTAATATTCAACGCCTTCGATATTCATCTGCTTCATACGGTTCACAGTGTTGCCACCGGCACCGCCTACGCCAAAGACCTTGACCTTGGCTACTCTAAAGGAACTGTCGTCACCGACGATACGGGACTTTGCATCGAAATTGATGTTACCGAATTCACTCATAATTTAATCTCCCTGATTTTTGAGTGTTTATGTTGTTAGAAATAAGCTCTTACGATTTCCACAAAACGTTGGAAACCCTTTTTCACAGAAACGGCGATTTGAGCGCCTGTTTCGCTTTTCTTCTCACGACGCTGCTTGTTAGCATAGTAGAGAAGACCAATACCTGTTGCATAGGATGGATTCTGGTAAGCTTCCTGAATACCGGTCATGCCCTTGGGGCGACCAATACGCACAGGCTTGCCAAATGCCTTGGAGGCCACATTTTCGATGCCATCCAAAGCACAGCAACCACCAGTCAGCACAATGCCACCGTTGATAATGGCGTCCAGCTGATGTTTCTTGAGGTCCTTGGACAGCAACTGGAAAATTTCGGTGACGCGAGCGGTAATCACGTTAGCCAAAAGCTTACGAGAGCAAGGGACATCTCCACGTTCGCCCACACCGGGAACGGGGAATGTTTCGTCTTCAATCAAGTTGCTGATAACACAGGTGCCGTACTTCTTCTTGATTTCCTCTGCCTTGGACAAAGAGATGGGAACGGTCAGGCACTTGCTGATGTCACTGGTGATTACGTTACCGGCCAAATCCAAGGAGGCGGTGTAGCGAACGGAATCGTTTACAAACACGGCAATGTCCGCGGAACCTGCGCCGATGTCCACCAGGGCTACGCCAAGTTCACGTTCATCATCGGTAAGGACTGCGCTTGCGGCCGCAAGGGGTTCCAGTACAAAGCCAGCCACATTGAGGCCCGCACGATTGATGCACTTGGCCAAGTTCTGCAAGGCGTTCTGACGTGAGGTCACCAGCTGGACATTCACCTTGAGGCGGCGACCGGAGCGGCCCTTGGGATTGCGGATATGCTCTTCGTCGTCCAGGGTGTATTCACCGGGGAACACGTGTATGATTTCGCCCGCGGAAGCCGGCAAGGTGCTAGCCTGCTTCTGCACGTTTACGATATCTTCTTCGCGAACTTCACCGGTAGGCAACGTAATGATGCCTTCGTAGCTGTAAGAAAGCACATGCTTACCAGCAATGCCCACGTACACGTCGCGAACATCTACGCCTGCGGAAAGTTCCAGCTGCTGAACCGCCTTCTGCAAGGTTTCAACAACCAGGTCATGTTCCTCGGCGTCGGCCAGCGGAAAGTCTCCGCACTCCACAACGCGAATGGAACTTCCTTCGGAAATGCCAACAAACAGGTTGACCTTGGAGGCCCCGATATCAAGGCCAAAGATGTAGTCATCCTTCTTTATGGTTTGTTTATTATCATCCATTGACACACCTCTTATCAAAATTTCTTACGTAGGCGAAACCGTGAAATCTCATATCTACCTCACCTGCACAGCGCAGGTCCTTGGCGAAACCATCGCCCAGGGATTCATACAAAGCAAAATCCTTTACATTCCAACCCGTTGCCGAGTAAAGAACGCGATAGCCAACGTCCCTGAAGAAAACCTCTATGGCATTGGCATCTTCATCCCAGCCGATCTGGGATACGTTCTCGTACAAAGCGTTATTCGACTTTCGCATCAATTCCAGGAACTTCGCGATGGTTTCCACCTGATCCATGGATTCATTTTCCAAAACAGGCAAACGCATAGCCGTAGCCATGGAATGAGGCAAGGCAATTCCCTTTTCTGAGTAAACCTTTGCCTTACCTTCGACAAGGACCGACAAAATCGGAGAAGATTCCTGCAACTTGATAACCAAGGACGACGGGAAGGACTTCTTAACCGTTACGGAGTGAATCAGCGGAATCTGCAACAGGTTTGCCGCTACGGAATCCGCGTTCAGTTCGGACATCAGCATGCCAGTTTCAATCTGAGCGCTTTGCATGACATCTTCCCAGGAAAGCATACGATTGCCTTCAATTTCCACAAACTGCAGATGACGCAATTCCATGGGATTGAAACGCTGCAGGTAGAACCGCTGCTGCCAAAGGACAACGGCGGCAACCACAACAACCAGGAGCAGAACCCAGCCACCACGCTTAAACCAGCGCAATACCGAAGACACACCAGATTTAATCTTCTGGTTACGAGCCTCCTTACGCTTACGCTCGTTGACGCCGATTCTGCGTCCAAGCAATGTGGTTTTGCGTTCTCTCAACTCAGTTAACTCCTACTGTACCTTTATGCGACTAGACGCATTCCTCAAGAATCTGGGTTCCAAGTTTCCAGATGTTGCCTGCGCCCATAAGAACCACTACGTCATCCTTGCGCAGTTCTTTCTTAAGCAGCGGGAGCAGATTCATCTGGTCGCCGATGAAACGAGCATCGCGATGGCCGCGGTCAGTTGCGCTGTTGGCAACCAGGGCGCCAGTCACTCCTTCGATGGGCTTTTCACGAGCTGGGTAAATGTCTGTTGCAAGCAGAACGTCGCAATGGGCAAAGGCGCTTCCAAAGGCTTCGTGCTGATCGCGGGTACGGCTAAAGAGGTGTGGCTGGAAGGCAACGATGATGCGCTTGTCCGGGAAGGCTTCACGGAAACCAAGCAAAGTCGCCGTCGCCTCGGTCGGATGATGAGCGTAATCATCAAACACCATCACACCATTCTTTTCACCAATAAATTCAAAGCGGCGGGTTACACCTTCGAAGGCTGCTACAGCCTTGCGAGCCACATCAGGGGCAACACCTTCTTCCATGGCAAGGGCCACGGCAGCAGTAGCGTTGAGCACATTGTGGCGGCCAGGAATCTGTAGGCGGAACTCGCCAAGGCTTACGCCATCATTCAAAATTTCAAATACGGGGAAGCCCTTCTCGAAGCGCAAATTGTCGATACGGTACTTGGCCTGACGGGTAAAGCCGTAGGTAATCACCGGCTTCTTAAGGCGAGCCAAGATCTGCTGTACGTTGGGATCGTCCAGGCAAAGGATTATCTGACCGTAGAAAGGAATCTTGTTTGCAAACTGAACAAAGGCGTCCTTGATGTCTTCGATATTTTCGTATGTGTCCAAGTGGTCTGCATCAATGTTGGTGATAATGGCAGAACTTGGCATCATGGAAAGGAAGCTGCGATCGAATTCGTCGGACTCGGCGATAAGATAGTCGCCCTTGCCCACCTTGGCACCACTGCCCTTGCCCTTCACCACACCGCCAACGATGATAGTGGGGTCAAGGCCAGCTTCTTCCCAAATAGCACCTACAATAGAAGTTGTAGTAGTCTTGCCGTGAGTACCGGCGATAGAGAGCGTATACTTCATGCGCATTAGCTCGCCAAGCATTTCGGCGCGGCGGATTACGGGGATGCGACGGTTACGCGCTTCGACCAATTCCGGATTGTCATGGGGCACAGCGGAAGAATAGACCACCAGATCGGCGTCTTCAACATTCTTGGCCTCGTGCTTGTGATCAACGCGAATACCCAGATTCTTGAGGTATTCAATCACGGCACTTTCGCCCATGTCGGAACCGCTCACTTCAAAGCCATTGGCATGGAGCACTTCGGCGATGCCGGACATACCTGCGCCACCGATACCTACGAAGTGTAAGCGACGAACACGTTTGCAATCATTAATCTGCATTATGCATTCTCCTTATCCAGGATAATTTTCGCAATCTGGTCGGCAGCATCAGGCATGCCGCGCTTCTTGGCGGCAGCGGCCATGGCGCTCAGTCGATTTTCGTCAGCCAAAAGCATTTCAACCTTTTCCCACAGGTGGTTTTCCTCGCTATCCAATTCCACCAAAGCGGCGCCGGCCTTTTCCTCTACGCGTGCGTTATGTTCCTGGTGATTTGCGGTAGCATGAGGGAACGGAAGAAGAATAGAAGGCTTGCCAAAGGCGAGGATTTCAGCCAAGGCAGAAGCACCTGCACGACTGATAATCAAGTCGGCATGCTTCATATAGGCATAAATTCCATCCAAAAAGCCACGAACAGCCACATTGGGCATTTCACCAAGACGGGCATTGATTGCATCCACATTCTTGACGCCCACCTGCCATACCACAGAAACATCTTCGCGAGCGGTAATGGCCTTGATGCTTTCTTCGATCTTGTTGTTAATGCCAGCCGCCCCCTGGGAACCACCTACGATAAACACGGCCTTTTTGCCCGGAGCAAATTCAGCAGGGCGGGCCAGGGAATCCTCGGTAGGCAATTCACGAACGGGATTGCCCAGAATACGAATCTTTTCGATGGGGAAAGACTTGCCAGCCTCTTCGGAAGTCACAAAGATGGTCTTTGCATAGCGTGCGCCCACCTTGTTGGCGATGCCAGCAACGGCATTCTGCTCCTGCAGATAAACAGGAATTCCCATGGAACCTGCGGCAAGAACGATCGGCAAGGATACATAGCCGCCGGTAGCCACAACAACATCGGGATTCACCTTCTTCACCACGCTCTTGGCGCGAACCAGCGACTTGGTGAGCTTAAAGGGCAAGGCCAAATTCTTAAGAAACGGACCACGATGAAGAGGTTCGGCAGAAATGTATTCATAGGGCCAATCCTTGGCCACCAAGCGCTCTTCCATAGAACCCTTACGACCAGCAAAGGTAATGTCGGCTACGCCCATCTTCTTAAGGCTATTGGCTATAGCTACAGCTGGGAAAATATGTCCACCGGTTCCACCGCATACGAAAAGGAACTTTTTCATACGCCACTCCTTGTAAATTCAAAATTTCTAAATACGCTACTTTCCAGGGATGCGCCACTTGTATAGGGTTCCCGAATCTTTCGTCCAGACGAAGGACGAGAAATATTCAGCAAAATACCCACAGCCACGGAAGAGTAAATCAGGTTGGTTCCGCCAAAGCTGAGGAAAGGCAGCGGCTGGCCTGTCGTGGGGAACAGTCCTACGCACACGCAAACGTGTACAAGGAAGTTAAAGAACAACGAAAGAGTCAAGCCGAATGCCAGGTACTTTCCAAAACGGGTTGAAGAATTCTGCGCAATTTTAAAGCCCTGGGCAAAGAGGACCGCAAAAAGAATCAACAAAGTCAGAGTTCCCACAAAGCCAATCTCTTCTCCGATAACAGAGTAAATCACGTCCTTATGGGCTTCTGGCAAATACCCCAGTTTCTGAACACCGTTGCCATAACCGGTTCCAAACCAGCCACCATTTCCCAGAGCTTGCAAAGCATGGTCCCCTTGCCAGTTCGATGCGGCCATTTCGCCGTCTTCTGCAAAGAAGGCATTGATGCGAGCCCTGGAATGGGTCGATGTCAAAATTTTCGCAATGCCAGCAACCGCCCCCAAAATAGAGGCATAACCCAGATACTTGTAATTAACACCAGCCACCAGCATCACGCTACCGACAATCAGGGAAACCATCACCATCATGGACAAGTTCGGCTGAAGAGCCAGCAGAACCACCGTTACGCCAAAGGGAATCCCCGGCTGCACCACGGAACAGGCAACCGACTTGATGTTGTCACCAGCCATAGACAACTTCGCGCTAATCCAAATAATCAAACCCAGTTTCATAAACTCAGAAGGCTGAATACCCAGGATCCAGCGATTGGCGCCCTTTACACCGTGTCCATTCACAAGAGCGGCAAGCGTCAGGATCGCAAACAGAATAAACACAACGCGACCGGCCCACTTCCAGTGACCATAATCCACAAAGCGACCGATAAAGAGCATCAGACCCATGCCAAGAATCACCTTGGGCAGGTGCGACATAAAATAATGTTCTGCCGGGAAACCCTTGCTCAATGCAATAGGAGCGGAGGCGGTATACACCACCACCACGCCGACGCAGAACAAGATCAATGCTACAATCAGCAGCACCTTGTTCATTCCAGCATTTTGAACAGAATTTTCCACAGTTCCCATTCCTTAAATCCCTAAGCGTTCACAGAGGTTAAGCGGAGCATGGCTTCAACAACCTGTTCCATGTGCATGCCACGGCTACCCTTAATCAAAAGCACGTCACCTTCGGCCACCACTTCGGTCAAGCGCTCGATCAGCTCTTGAACAGAAGCAAAGTGATAAGCCTTCTTCATTCCCTTGGCCTTGGCTCCCTTTACGTAAAGCTTTGCCTTTTCGCCTACAGTGAAAAGCATGTCGAAGTTCATTTCAGGAACCATTTCGCCCATCTGAACGTGAAGTTCGTCGGTCATCTTGCCGAGTTCCAGCATATCGCCGAGAACGGCTATGCGACGAGTTACCTGCATGTTGCCGATGGTCTGCAACGCCATCTTGGTAGAAGAGGGATTTGCATTGTAGCAGTCAGAAACAATCTTGAAGCCGTTGGCGTTCTTCAGTTCCATGCGCATGTTGGTGGAGCGAAATCCGGCCAGAGCCCTGGCGATTTCGGTCTTGGAAACCTTGAAGGCCTCGCCCACTGCGATAGCTGCGAGAGCGTTATAAACGTTATGGATGCCCGGGACATTCAGGGTGAACTTAGTACGACCCAGGTAGAAGGAAGCGCAGTTGTTTTCGTCATAAGACAGCTTTTCGGGCTTGTAGATACCGCGCTTGATACCAAAAGTCACCACCTTGTAGCTGGTGTTGGTGCGGCACTTGCAAAGACGAGGGTCATCGGCGTTCACAATGAGGAGGCCGCCCTTCTTGAGGCCTGCAACGATAGTCTTCTTTTCGGCAAAGACACCGTCCAGATCCTTGAGGTTTTCCAAGTGGCTTGCACCGATGTTGGTAATTACAGCAACGTCGGGTTCAGTAGCCAGAGAAAGGGGGCGAATTTCGTCGGGACCGCTGGTACCCATTTCAATAACAGCAGCTTCGTGTGAATGCTTCAGCTGGAACAAGGTCATGGGAACGCCGATATGGTTGTTGTAGTTACCGGCAGTTGCATGAGTATTGTACTTGGCGGAGAGAACAGCCTTGGTCATTTCCTTGGTAGTGGTCTTGCCGTTAGAACCGGTGATAGCCACCTTCTTCACCTTAAAGTTACGCTGATAGCCCTTAGCCAGCTTCAGCAAAGCCTTGGTGGTATCATCCACGGGGGCGTACATCTTGAAATTTTCGATGCCAACGGCATCCTGGTTCACAACGCTCATCAGCGCTCCATCCTTTTCCATCTGAGGTACAAATTGGTGGGCATCAAAACGGGCACCCTTAAGAGGCCAAAAGACAACACCCTTGGCAGGCTCTCTAGAATCCATGCAGAGATTCACCTTGCGATTCTTGGTAGAAGCCTTGACACCAACAGCTTCTGTTTCAAGAATTTCAAGCAGTTCCTTAATTTTCAAATCCAGCTTAAACATTTGCCATAGCCTTCACCACTTCTTCGTGGTCATCAAAATGATGCTTTGTCTTGCCGATAATCTGGTAGTCCTCGTGACCCTTACCAGCAACAACCAGCCAGTCGCCATCCTTAAGTTCTGCGCAAGCGCGAGCGATAGCTTCTGCACGGTTTTCGACAACTTCAAACTTTTCGGTCTTCATACCGGCGCGTACGTCTGCAATAATCTCTGCGGGATTTTCGGTACGGGGATTGTCGGAGGTGAGCCAAGCCTTGTCGGCCATCTTTTCGGCGATGGCACCCATGATGGGACGCTTGGTCTTGTCACGGTCACCACCGCAGCCAAATACGGTAGAGAGCTTGCCACGGCAAAGGACACGAGCCGTCGCCAACACGCGTTCCAAGGCATCGGGAGTATGAGCGTAGTCCACAACCACATGGACGCCGTTCTTGTTCCAAACCTTTTCAAAACGGCCGGGAACGCGAACATCTGCAAGGGCCTTGTCCATGGCAGCCTTGGAAATTCCAACGGCTTTTGCCCAGGAAAGGACCAGCATCACGTTATCTACGTTGAAATCGCCGCAAAGAGCCGTTTCAAAGTGGGCATCAGATGCACTGGCTCCAAAACCAGCCAAATCAAACTTCAGACCATCTTCGGTGTTTTCTACAACGCCCTCGGGCTTAACATCGGCGGCTGCGGCTCCCAGGCGAGAAACGCCGACAGCCTTGCGGCCAGCAGCCTTCAACTCTTCGCAAAGGGCTGCGCCATGGGCGTCATCTACGTTCACCACGGCAACGCCATCAGAAGCCAGGTACTTTGTGAACAACAGCTTCTTTGCTTCGAAATAAGCGTCCATGGTCTTGTGATAGTCCAGGTGATCCTGAGTCAAGTTACTGAACAGGCCGCTCTTGTAGCTAATGCCAGCTACACGGCCCTGATGCAGAGCGTGGGAAGAAGTTTCCATCACCAAGTCGGTGCAACCTACTTCAACAGCCTTTGCGGCAAAAGCAAACAAGTCAAGCTGGCCCGGAGTCGTCAGGTTGGCAGGAACAGAAACATCCCCCACCTTGTTCTTGATGGTACCCAAGAGAGCCACCTTATGACCTGCGGCAGTAAGCATGGCATCCATAAGGAAAGCGCTTGTTGTCTTGCCGTTGGTACCTGTAACGGCGTGGCAAGTGAGCTTGCTAAAGGGATCCTTGTAGAAAATCCTTGCGGCTTCCAAACGGGCAGTGCGGACATCAGCCACCTGAATCCACTTGGAGGTCAAGCCCTCGGGGGCAATCGTTTCGGCAACCACAGCCACAGCACCCGCAGCAATCGCATTACGGGCGAAAACGTCGGATCCCTCGGCAGGAATCGAGAAGAATAAATCATGTGCCTTTACGCGGCGGGAATCGTCGCACAAACCACGAACATCCAGGTTCTTCATCAAAGTTTCAGAAAGCATCAGCCCTTCTCCTTCAACGTCAGTTTGCAAATCTGCCCTTTACGTAATTCTTCTTCGGCTTTCGGGAATTGGGCAACAACGCGACCCTTGCCTGTATATTCCACATTCATACGGAAGTTTCCCGCAATCTCCAGGGCATCCTTCAGGGAAAGCCCCTTGAGGTTGGGCATCTTTCCTGCATCCATATTGCCAAGGACCAAGGAGGCACTCAAGCTGTCGCTCTTGTCCCTACGAACAGAAACGACACGGTTGCCTTCGCCAACGAAATCCACGGCACAATTTCTTGAAGCGGCCAGGGACCTAGCCGCCTCGGCGGTCATACCCACATAGTCATTCTTGCAACGGCGATCCTTTTCCACGACAGTAAGCGCATGGGATGCCGGAGACAGTTCAGGATGGTAGTAAATGCCTTCCATAATTCTGCGGAAAATCGGACCGGCGGTAACACCACCCACGTGACTTGTCTGGGGGTCATCAACCAGCACCAGGCAAACGTAGCGAGCGTCCTCAACAGGAGCAAGGCCTATGAAGGAGGCATCCTGATGATCGCGGTCATACTTTCCCGTTTCCTGATTGTAACGTTCAGCCGTACCGGTCTTGCCACCGAAAATCACATCGGGCAGCTTCTTGCTCACCACCTTCTTTGCGGTACCGCTATTCACCACACGATGCAACATGCTGCGAATCTGGGCTGCAGTACGTTCCGAAATCACGCGGCGAATTTCCACAGGCTCATTCTTTTCCACCAAGTTTCCCTTGGAATCTCGCCATTCCTTAACGATCATAGGTTCCATCAGCTTGCCGCCATTGGCAACCGCAGCATAAGCCATCACCATCTGAATAGGTGTCACCATCACGGCGTGGCCAAAGCCCATGGTCCTAAGGTCACTGCCGCTGTTACTAGCCAACTTATAGGGGTCCTTCAGGGAACCCGAAGCCTCGCCGTAGAAGGAATCAGAAGTCTTCATGCCAAAGCCGAAGCTGCGAGCCATTCTGTACAACTTGTCGGCGCCCACCTCGGTAGCGATCTTTGCAAAGACCACATTAGAGGACTGCACCATGGCTTCGCTCATATTCATGTCGCCATAGACGTGAGTATCGCAAATGGGGCTTGCCTTCGGATTCCAATGCCAGCACTTACCCTCGTTGGGGAACACCTTGTTGGTATCAACCACACCATTTTCCAAAGCGGCGGCAGCGGTAATCACCTTGAAGGTGGAACCCGGTTCGTAGGATCTGGCCACAATATCGTTCTTGGCCATGCTGCCAACGCCCTGCTTCTTGGAATTTGGGTCAAAGGTGGGATAACTGGCCATGGCGAGAATTTCGCCGGTATACGGGTCTACGACCACAGCGCTGGCGCTGGCGGCCTGGAACTCGATGACACCGTTCTTCAATTCCCTTTCCACAATTTCTTGCATATTGCGGTCAATGGTCAGCACCAAATTCTTACCCGGTTCCGCCTCGGCCACATTTTCGGAACGACCATAGATCTCGCGTCTCTTGGCATCCTGCACAACCTGGCGGAACCCTTCGCTACCGCGTAGGCGCTGGTCAAAGACACTTTCCATGCCGATGCGACCCTTGCCATCGTAACCCACCTTGCCAACGATCTGGGAGGCAAGCTTACCCTGCAAGAAGATTCGGGTAAAATCTTCGCTCTTTACGGAATCGCGAAGGTTGTCGGCAAACACAACTCCGTTACGATCCATAATCTGGCCACGTTCGGCGTAGATGTTCTTGGTGTGAGTCACCATGGTCTTGGTCTCGGCCTGGTAAACTTCACGATTTACGACCTGGATATTAAAGGTCTGAAAGGCAAGAACACCGATGATGCCCAGCACCAAGGTCTTTCCGATAGACAGGGGATCCATGTTGATCAATCTCATTGATCCCCTCCGGAAATGCGCACCTTGTTGGGTACGGCGTTCAAGCCAAGGCCAACCTCTTCGGCAAAACCAGAAAGATTTTCCAAAGAAGACAGTCGATTAATTTCAAGTTCCTGCAAAAGGATCTGACGGTTCAGAAGTCCAATCTGTTCCGACAACTCGTGGGACTTTACATACAAGCTGGTCAAGCGGTTCTGCATGTACAAAGGCAAAACCAGCAACAAGCCCGCCACCAGGACAACAGCCAAAAAGCCCCGTACGATGGTACGGTTGGAGTAGAACACGGCGATATTTTTAGAAGTATCACTCATACTCGTTCGTACACCCTAAGCTTTGCAGAGCGAGCCCTGCTGTTCATAGCAATTTCACTATCAGAAGGCAGAATCGGCTTGCGGTTCACCTTCTTAAGGCGCTGGTGATTGCCCCCGCACATGCACACGGGCAAGTGTTCGGGGCAGATGCAGGCCTTTTCAAATTCAGCGCAAGTATCCTTGACGCAGCGGTCCTCCACGGAGTGGTAGCTCATGACCACCAGACGACCGCCCACCTTAAGGCACTCCACGGCGGCGCGGATGCTGACTTCGATCTGACGAAGTTCGCCGTTCACTTCCATGCGAACGGCCTGGAATACGCGGGCCATAAGGCTATTGGCATCGCGGCGCTTGTCGGGGAAGACTGCCTCCACGGCAGCCTTGATGTCGCTGGGCAAAATGTCGCGGTTCTCCGCAGCGGTCTGGGCGGCAATTTCAACAATGCGGGTCGCAAGCTTAAAGGCGCGATCCATATCGGCGTTCTTGCGCAATGCTGCGGCCAAATCATCGGCGCTTACGGCACGGAGCCATTCCTGGGCAGAAACACCCTCGCGGCGGTCCATGCGCAGGTCCAGCGGATTGTTGCCGACAAAGGTAAAGCCACGGCTGGAATCATCCACCTGATGGCTGCTGATCCCCAGATCGTAGAGCACACCATCCAAGGATCCAACAGAAATTTCGTTACCCAGTTCCGCAAAGGGAACCGGGTGCATAACAAACTTGGGACCGTTCGGTTCGGTAACAGCGGCAAGGCGCTTAGTCGCAAAGGCAATGGCGTCTTCGTCGCGATCAAAGGCGTGCAAGGTTCCTGCAGCGCTCAATCGGCTCGCAACAGCGTAGGAGTGGCCGCCACCGCCCAAGGTGCAATCGGCAAAGGTTCCGTCGGCAAGAATTTCGCCGGACTTATTCAACTCGGAACCGCCCTCAAGACGCAGGCCTTCGAGGCATTCCCTGAGCATCACCGGATCATGATAGAACACGCCGCCTTCAACGCCAGCAGTCGCATTTTCAGTGCAGGAGCGAACAACGCCACCGACGCTGTTCAAAATTTCGTTTGTATGTAGAGAAGTTTGATTAGACTCACTTATCATTGTGACCCTCCGTCAAACTATCGCCATAGAATGCAGCATCAAATGCAGCAAAGGATTCTTCGGTAGTAAATCCGAACTTTGCGTTGTATCGATCTGGATTCCACAACTCAAGGGCCATACCGCTAGCGGGAACGTACAGGATTTCACCCGTAAGTTCTGCGTATTCCAACAATGCCTTGGGGAACAGCAAGCGGTTCTGGACGTCCAGCGTGACATAAGCAGCGCCTAGACTTCTCCTGAGTGCTTCAGTTTGACGGCGGATCTTGGCCGCTTCGTCAGGGCTTGCAGCCTTGGCGGATCTTGCGTCCAATTCAGCCATGAATTTCTCGTACTCCGACAGGACGTACAACCGGAGGGTGCGGTCCGGGCCACGAGTGACCACGAATTCGCCCTCTTCGGAAGCCGGCAGCTGACGACGGAATTCCCTAGGGAAGGCAGACCTTCCCTTTCCATCGATAGCCGTCTGGGCTTGTCCTATGAAAGACTTGAGATTCATTTAATTTTTCCACACTTTTCAACACAACACAGGGTATTTCTACCCACACAAGTAAAATATACCCACTTTTCACCACTTTTGCAAGACGGCGGGTTATTTCGTACGCGATTTTACATACGAAAAGCATACCAGAAACGCTGGTCCGGCCTATCGCTAGTGAACAAGAAAGCACTAAAAAGACCCGAGATTCATCATCCCGGAACTAAAATTTCCACACCGTTCCCCACCAATCACATCAAAAGTTTCTGATAAAGCTCGATTTCAATGCCCAGGTAGCGTGGGCCGAACTCCTGACGCAAACAGGTGGTAAGCCCATCGGAATCCCCTCGATAGGGATAATTGAAACGCACTTTTAGAGAGGGGCTTTGTGTTGAATTCGCTTACAAAGACCTTGAGCATACGCGACCTCGGCAGGGCACCCTGAGTCGAAGAGAACGCCGATGTCGGCGTATAATTGCAGACGTGCTCGCAGGTAATCATCACAATCGACTTACCTTTTGATTTGCGAATAGTTGACGTCACGCCGATTAGACTCCATAGAGTTGATTGAGTGAGCAATTCGGCAAGTTTTTTGTATTCGCAGATGAACTGCTGGTGGCAGGGAGTCCTGCCCAGCTTTTTGTAGAGGACCGTGGCTAAGGTGCAGCGTTCCAGCATGCGCTCCATGGTGCGGCGAGAGACGGCAGTCAGGTCGTTCTTTAACACGCCGAAAATGTGCTTCCAGATGTCGCCCAAGGTAACGGAATTGCCGCCGCCGGATTGGTCCCCGCCTTCATCTTCGGCGATGTCTGCGTCGGGGCATTCCTGAATGTCTACCAGGCGGATTTCAATGGCCTTGCGGCGCTTGGGAGTGCGCTTTGTCTTGTAAAGGCGCGCTACCAACATGCAGCCACTAAGGCAAGGGAATTTTCAAGTTTATTTTTCACTTGCAAATTTTATTCTACCTTTGACGTATGCTACTCCGCGTCCCCGACTTTTACGACAAGTTCCAATGTATCGCCGACAAGTGTACCGACAGTTGCTGCATCGGCTGGGAAATTGACGTAGACGAACAAAGCCAGGAGCAATACAAGGAATGTGCACAGGGGAAATGCGATTTCACCGACGTCAACAGAGCCTCCTCGGACTCAGCTGATAGCGAAACAGAACGTCGCACGGCCTTCGCGAAGATAGTTCTGCAAAACATCGAAGACGGACATTTCAAGCTTCAGCCAGGGGACCACTGCCCCTTTCTAAAAGAGAACGGCCTCTGCGAAATGATTCTGCAACTGGGCGAAGACAGTCTCTGCGACATTTGCAGGGAACACCCGCGATTCGTTGAAGTCTATGGCGACATCATGGAAAAAGGGCTGGGTCTTTGCTGTGAAGAGGCGGTGAGACTCCTGCTGACCGGTACAGTACAAGACAAATCCATCCTGACTTTCATTGAATCCGAAGTGAACGACGAGCCCGACGAAATGCCGGTCGGTGCCGAAGAAGCCAGGGACGCCATATTCCAGGAGCGGGAAACCATCTTCGGGATTCTGAACAACAACAGCATTCCTCTAAACCAACGACTCATCGAGATTCTGGATTTCGCCTTGGCCATGTCCGATTGCGACAATTCCGAAAATCCAAACGACAGCGAGAATCTCTCCGAAAAAGCCATTCACCAAACATGGTTCGAAATCCTTAGCGAAGGTGAAAGCTACGGTCCGGCCTGGGACGCCGCATACGAGCGCATAATCCGCAAAGGCTGGCAACAGCCTCAGCCTTTATTCACTGATGAAGACGGCGCCCGCATCGTCGCCTATCTGATATTCCGCTACTACGCCAAGAGTCTTTTTGACGGCGACAGTCTGACCAAGGTGCAGTTTGCCATTTACTTCTGGATAATGCTGACACATTTTGGCGAAGAGTTGGCAGCAGACTCCCCCACAGGCGCCAACGATCTAACAAAAAAAGTCAATGCCGTCAAACTGTTAAGCAAGCAGACGGAATACTCAGAAGAAATCATGGAAATTCTAGCCGACAACTTTTTCGAGAACCCCGCCTTCAGCATAGAACAATTCCGCCGCACACTCTCTTAAAGACCAAATACTAAAAAGCTTTTTAAAGTTCTTTTTATAGGCAAAAAGTTAGTTTATTATTGCCTTTATGGGTAAAAAAAATCTTTTTCCTGTTTTTCGCACTTCTACAAGTTCACGAACTTACGCATTCCCACCGCGGTAGCCGCACAGCACACCACCAGAGACACCGCGAGGACAGCCACCGGCATCATCATATTCTGCAAGAAAGCCTGATACCCAAACTGCACCAAAAGCAACAGCGGGATAATGAAGAACAGCGTACCCTGGGTAGCTGTGCGAACCGTTTTCGCCTTCAACGAAAGCAGCAACGAAAAAGCATTCACCAGAAGGCATGCGGACATGGAGCCCAGAATGGCCGCCACCGCAACAGGCGCCGGCACAGCATCAGAATGCACAGCAAAATATACCAGCTGGCAAATCAGGGAGAACATCAGAGGGAAAGGCAACACCGCCAGCAGCTTTCCCCAGAATAAATGGGCTGGCCTCACCGGAGACAACTGCAGCAGTTCCAGGGAATTGCGTTCGCGTTCACCGGCAAAGCTGTCAGCCGCCAAAGGCGCTCCCATAGGCGCCATAAGGCAGCCCAGCAAAAGCATCATGTAGCCTTCCATGCCCTGCATGATCTGCCCGCCATAGCGGGAAACTGCAATCCCCTGGGATGTCGCCAACAGTACCGGCGGAATAATGAAGGGAATCCAGAAGCGAGGCTCCCGGAAAATCAACCGCAGTTCATGTTTAAGAACGTGAAAAATCATAAGAAAAGCATTGAGCAATGAGCTGTGAGCAACGAGCAAAATGCTCATAAAAAATAATAAAAAGGCGCCCCCAAGTGAATGGATAGGCGCCATTATTTTCTCACACCTCAAAGCGTAAGTTCACTAAGTGAACTGCAGCGACCTCACACCTCAAAGCAAAAGGTCGCGCAGCGAACTTTCGCGCCCTAGCGCAACTTAGTTTCGTGTGAGAGTCTTGTACTTGATGGGCTTGGGATTTTCTGCATCTTCGCCAAGACGCTTGCGGCGGTCGGCCTCGTATTCGCTCCAGTTACCTTCGAACCAGACCACCTTGGAGTCGCCTTCGTAAGCAAGGATGTGGGTTGCGATACGGTCCAGGAACCAGCGGTCATGGGAGATGATCACCGCGCAGCCTGCGAACTTCAGGATTGCCTGTTCCAGAGCCTGGAGAGTTTCGATATCCAAGTCGTTGGTCGGTTCGTCCAGGAACAACAGGTTACCGGGCTGCTGCAAGTTCTTGGCCATGAGCACGCGATTACGTTCACCACCGGAAAGGGTATTCAGTTTCTTCTGCTGGGCAGCGCCAGTGAAGTTGAAGAGACCGCAGTAGGCGCGGCCATTCATCTTGCGATCGCCCACCATAATTTCGTCGTTGCCACCGGTAATGGACTCCCAAACGGTCTTGGAATCATCCAGAGAATCGCGGCCCTGTTCCATACTGATGATCTGGACAGTCTCGCCAATCTTCAGAGTACCGCCATCGGGCTTTTCAGAACCGGTAATCATCTTGAACAAGGTGGTCTTACCAGCGCCGTTGGGGCCAATAATGCCCACGATACCGGAGCGAGGCAGGCTGAAGTTCAAATCATCGAACAGCACCTTTTCACCAAAGGCCTTCTGCAGATGTTCAGCCTGAATAACGATGTCGCCCAGACGGTTACCGTTAGCGATGTGGATCTGAGCCACGTTGATCTTTTCTCTGGAGTCTTCGGCCAGCAAGTCTTCGTAAGCCTTAAGACGAGCCTTGTTCTTGGCCTGGCGAGCCTTGGGACTCTGCTTGACCCATTCCTGTTCGCGAGCCAGGCGCGTCTGACGGTCAGATTCGCCCTTCTCTTCGTTCTTCATGCGTTCCAGCTTCTGGTCCAGCCACTGGGCGTAGTTACCTTCCCAAGGAATGCCGCGGCCGCGGTCGATTTCCAGAATCCAGCCGGTAACGTTATCCAGGAAGTAGCGGTCATGGGTCACGAGAATCACGGAACCCTTGTATTCGCGGAGGTGGCGTTCCAACCAAGCAACAGTTTCAGCATCCAGGTGGTTGGTAGGTTCGTCCAGCAAGAGCAGGTCCGGTTCTTCCAGAAGCAGACGGCACAGAGCCACGCGGCGCTTTTCACCACCGGAAAGGTTGGTCACAGGCCAGTCGCCCGGCGGGCAGCGGAGAGCGTCCATTGCAATTTCGATATTGCGGTCCAGGTTCCACAGGTCCTGGGCGTCGATGATGTCCTGAAGCTTGGCCATTTCATCGTAAAGCTTGGTCATTTCGTCTTCAGACAAATCCTCGCCCAGTTTTATAGAAATTTCGTTGAAGCGATCCAGGATTGCCTGCTTCTTGGCCACAGCCTGCATCACGTTTTCCTTGACGGTGAGGTTCGGATCCAGCTGAGGTTCCTGAGGCAGGTAGCCTGCGGTGCGGCCCGGTTCAATCCAGGCTTCGCCCTGGAATTCCTTATCGATGCCGGCCATAATGCGCAGAAGCGTAGACTTACCAGCACCATTCTGGCCGATAATGCCAATCTTAGCGCCATAATAGAAGCTAAGGGAGATGTCCTTCAGAACTTCCTTGTTGGGGTAAGACTTGCACATCTTGTACATGTAGAATACAAACTTTTCTGCTTTATTTTCGGCCATTTTAACCTCGGCACTTCGTGCCATCGTTTAGTAAACAGTGGTCAGTAGACAGTTTTTCTTTACAAAGGCGCGCTGGTGCGCACAAAAAAAACAAATCTTTTTCCTGACAAATGTAGCAAATTATTTAAGGAGTCGCTTGGGGGCAGCGCCATCAGCGCAAAGGGTTGTGAACAAGTTTCGAATAATTATATTTTATCAACTAAAAAAGCGAGGAAATGGTGAAGAAGGACATTTTTATGCTCATCAGGAATTCCATCATGGGCGGTTTTATGATTGGCATGGCGGGCTACTGCTATTGCGCATCCACCTATAAGGAAGTGGGCATGCTCCTTTTTTGTGCAGGTCTCTTTACCATTTGCCGCTACGGCTTTGCCCTTTACACTGGCGCCGTGGGCTACCAAAAATTTACCGGCGAAGGCGTCATCAAAAGCTGGGTGAACTTGCTGATTATTCTGCTGGTGAACTACGTGGTTTCCTGGGCGGTGGGCTACGGCCTGGGCGACGGCACCAACGAACGGGCTAAGGCCATCACCACCACATTCGAAGGCCTGGACTTGTTCACCATAACCGCTCGCAGCATCGGTTGCGGCATTTGCATGTTCTTGGCCGTAGATATTTGGAAAAAATACTCCAACGTCCTTGGAATTCTTTTGTTTGTGCCCACGTTCCTTACCTGCGGATTCCTGCACAGCATTGCGCTGCCCGCCTTCTACGGAATCCAGCAGGCATGGGTGAACAACATGGTGCTTTACGTAGCGCTGATGAACGGCGTTGGCGCCATCGTCTTGAAGCGTCTAATTTACGCCGGCCGCCCGGAATTCCCCGCAGCTAAATAAAAAAGACCCCGGCGCAATAGCCGGGGTACAGGACGACATTCAAAGTTATCGATTGTTCAGGTAGTCCAGAACTTTCTGAGTCAAGTCGTTATCCTTCTTCCAAAAGAGCACGGCACCGGTTGCGCGATCCACCACCATATCGTAGCCTTCCTGCAGGGCAATCTCATTTACTGCCTTGCGAATCAGCTGGATAATGGGGCCGCTGACCTTCTCATTTTCGCTGATGAGTTCACCCTTACGACCATAGACGCGGTCAATGAACTGCTTGAGCTCGGTATCCTTCTTGGCGTATTCCGCCTCAAGTTCGCGCTTCTTTTCATCAGAGAGCATCAGAACCTGCTTATCCAGCTTATCCTTGATGGCGGAGAGTTCCTTCTGCAGCAAGTTGGCCTGCTGCTCCCACTTAGCCACCTGACGATCGTATTCCTCCTGAGCCTTCTTGGTTCCCTTGTAGCCGTCGAAGATCAGCTTGGAATCCACATGAGCTACGCGGAGCCCATCCTCGGCGAAGCTCACCGAGGCAAAGCTCAAGGCCATCAAAATCAAAACCAGCAGTTTTTTCATACAAACTCCTTAAAAGCCCCGGCGGTTAGAAGCCCTGACCGATCACGAAGTTGAATTCCATATCGCCAACGCGTTCACGCTGCAGGCCGCTATAGGTTTCACCCACATCCAAGGGCCATGCAAAGTCAAAGCCGATAATGCCAAGCATGGGTACCACTACGCGGAAACCGAAACCGATATCCTTCTTGAGGCTGGTGGGATCCCATTCGCTAATGGGGCTGCGGCTGGGCTTAGGTACCTGGGTCTTGGGGTCGTAGCGTTCACCGAATACGTTACCCGCATCAAAGAAGAAGGGCAACAGGTAGAAGGTCTGGGGCACAAGGCCAAGCTGCAGTTCAGCACCGATGTACTGGAAGCTGCGGCCCAGACGACGATAACCCAAGGAGCCAGAGCTGTAACCGCGCATCATGCCTTCGTAACCATAGGCGCCGCCCATGGTGTACAAGGTACGGTACTGCAACTGGTCGCCAAAGATCACACCGTACTGGTTGGTCAAGGCCAAGGTCAGGCGGTCGCGGAACAGCGGGAACCACCACTTTACCGTAAGCTCGGTCTTCACAAACTCGAAGTCGCTGAACAGCACGTTGCCATCGGCCCACTGCACGTCAAGCACATAGCGGGAACCGTCGGTGGGGAACTGGGGCAAGTTCTTGTCGTCGCGCACCAAGCGGAAGTTCAAGGCAGATTCGATACCCGTATAAACCACGTAGCTGTCGTCGATGTTGGGACCCTGCTTGTTCATGAGCCAGCTGTAGCCGATCTGACCGTAGAAGTAGTCGTCGGGCCACTTAAGGCGCTTGCCCAGGTACACGCTGCCGCCGTAGCGGGTAATGTCCGGGTCATCGTAGTCAGACATATTCCACCAGGAGTAGCTCAAACTTGCACCCAGGGTAATGGGCTTGTCGAAGAGCCAGGGCTCCTGGAAGCTGACGGACGCGCTCTTCTTGTCTTCACCGTATTCCACGCTAAAGGAAGCTGCCTGGCCGTCACCCATACAGCAGTTGGGGATAGAGACGCTTGCCGTACCCACAAGACCGTCGCTTTCGCTGTAGGAAACACCCAGACTGAACTGGCCAGTACCGGCTTCCTTTTCTTGCACGGCAAAGTCAAGATCCACTTCCTGCTCGCCCACCACCTTGATATCGGGGATAACCATGTCAAAGTAGTTCAGCTGCATGATTTCGCGGAAGCTGCGTTCCAACAGGGACTGGCGGTAGGTATCACCCGGATACAGGCGCACTTCGCGGCGAATCACCTTTTCGTTGGTCTTGGTGTTGCCGTGGATAAAGACCTTGTGAATCTGGGCCGGCAGGCCCTCCACCATCTTATAGGACAGGTTCACTACGGAGTCGTTTTCGAAAGTGCGCTCTTCCTCGTAGGTCGCAAACAGGTAACCGTCTTCGCGGTAAGCATCCAGCAGGGCCTTGCGAGAGGCATCGTAGGCATACTGGTCAAAGACTTCGCCGCTATCCAGTCGGTAAACGTACTTGAGCATCTGGTCGTTCAGCACCTCGTTACCGGAGAAGTGGAGTCCGCCCATGTAATAGCGGCGGCCTTCGATCATGTGGATGTGAACGAGAATGGCGCTGGAGGTCTTGATGTTGTCGTACTTGTTCAAAAGCGGGAACAGGTCCTCGATCATGTAGCGGACCAGTAGCTTTTCTTCGTAGGCCTTGCGCTTCTTGATGTTGAGCAGGGAGTCGATCTTGGGATTGTTCCACTTGTTATCCTTGACAATGCGGAGCCACTCCTTGCGGGCGTCCTCGTAGCGGATAATGTCGTTCAGGTACTTCCAGGCGTCCTCTTCGGACTTGACCTTGGGCATCGGTCGAGTGACCCAGGGCATCTCGCCCACGGCACGATGGTTACGGAACAGGTGGGTGACCTGCATGGTGGGTTTGCCAGCCATCTTGTAGAAAGGCGAAGAAACGTCACCCAAAGCGGCATTCAGCTGATTGTAGAGGTTCTCCAGCTTTTCGCCCATGGGAACCATGCGGCCCATGTAGAACAGGCAAGTGGAATCGGGCAAGTACTCGGCGCTGTATTCGGTCAGTTCTGCATCCAGGTAGCCGAAATGGCGGATGGCATTCAGCACGGTGTCGCGGTCGGCTGCAAAGACATCTTCCTTGAACTCGCCGCCACCCCACCACTGGTCCATCTTGGTGAGCATGTGGTCCAGAATGTCCTCGCGGGGCACGTGGTCGTTGCCCTGGATATCAAACTCGCGGACCTTCACCTTTTCACCCTCGCGAACGATAAAGGTCACCAGGTTCTTGTTCTCATCCACTGGAGTTTCGCGGTAGCCCACCTCGGCAAGCAGGTAGCCCTCGGAGCGGTAGTATTCCAAAATAGCCTGACGGTCGCGTTCCAGCTGGCTCTTGCTATACACCTGTCCCGGAATCAAGCGAATCTTTAGGCGCAAGTCCTCTTCAGAGACCTCGTCGCAGCCTTCCAGAACGGCAGTATCCAACGCGGGCAGTTCCTTGATCTTGAATATCAGCTCCACATCGGAGCCGTCGCCCACGTAGTCAATCCAGGCGGTCACATCGTCAAAAAGTCCAGATTCGTACAGGGAGGTTACGGAGGACTGCACCTTTTCGGTGAGGCCCGTCGGGGAGTAGCTTTGTCCATCCTTGATGCCCACGCGGCTAAGGACAGATCGGGGATCCATGTGAACGGTACCCTCGACCTTCACCTTGTTTACCCTGTTTTCTACCATGTAGCTGTCGGACATCTCGGACATGTCCAAAAGCTGAGCCTGGGAAAGGCTCACTATCAAAAACACAAAAAGCAACAAACGAGTAAGCAGAATAAACCTACCTATAGTAATTCAATTTTCCGTCCAAAAATACAAAATAATGGGTCTGGGAAAACAAACGCACAGTCCAAAACAGCGATTTTCACCTAAAGTGGCCAAATTGAAAGCAACCGCAGACGTTTCTCAAAGTTTACATTCATAATTTTCACCAAAGTTTCTTTTTGACTATTTTATATGCGTATAATGCGGAGTTTGTTATGAATCGATTTATTAAGGCAACGCTTCAATCTTTGGGATTGTGCGCCCTGCTCAGCGCCTGCGGAGACACCAAAGTCAACAACCCCGACACCAACGTCTCCGAAAACACCCCAGACAAGGACGCGGTTTTCTGTGACAGTCTCTACGCCGAGGGCGCTCATAAAAAAGAAGTCTTCGGTTCTTACCAATATGTTTTCCAATGCAAAAATGGCTCCTGGAACTTGGCCGACTCCACCAGAATCGTCCCCGAAGATCAAACATCGACACCATCAACCCTCCCCTCAACCGTAGACACCACAATCATCAACGAGACTCCCACCTCAGAAAAATTGTGCGATGACAAATTCACCCCGGGTTCCTTAAACACGGTCTTAGACTACAACCATCTCTTTACACTAATGTGCCAGGATAACGGTACATGGGAAACTATTGACGTCATCAACCTGGACCAGCAGAGTTCAAGTTCCTCTGCACAATTCGAGTACGCACATTCCGCAACCACCGAACCAAAATCTTCTTCGAGTTTTTCCGTAGATATCTCTGGGACTTGCATCCGCAACGCAAACCAATCCATGTACTGGTGCGGAGAAGACTTGACTTTTCAAGTGGAAACAGGACTGGACAACGGCTCCGACGAATCCGGTTACTGGTTCACGGAAAACGATGAGGAAAAAGGCGGGGAATCAACCATCGCATGGCCGGTTGTCTTAGGTAACGAGTATGACGACCAGTCCCTAGCCCCCGTGATTTCCCATTGCAACGGTCTTTGCGGGACCGCAGTATTGCGCCAAGGCGTCTTAAGTTCCACGCCATTTGTCAATTTGGGTTTCCTCGTAGCCGGCCCGGACAAAAACGGCAAGGCTGACGTTGCGGACGCATCCTCCTGGGGTGGTGTATGCATCTCGTACGCATCCAAAATTTCCGCATATATCGAGATGGGCGCAAACGAAGAAACAAGCAGAGAACTTGGATTCGACTTGCCGTCCGTCACACTCCCCGAAGCACTATCCCCAACCAGCAAATGTTTCAGTTGGGATAACTTCAAGCAGCAAGGATGGGGCGAAAAGGAAATCACCGGCGAAGAACTATCTCACAAGTTGGCTGCAGTCCGCATAGTATTCCGGGCAAATACAGACACCAATGCTGATTTCTACATTTTTTCGATCAGTTCCAACGATACAAAACAGGCTTCCGCCCAACAGCATCGTTGACGGTTTCAAGATAAAAATTCAGGTCACCTAACTTCAAATTCCAGCCAGGTCTTTGTGGGATTCTGATTGTAGAACAGGGCAGAGACCCATTCTCCGTAGTGGAAACCGTTGCCAAAGGAGACCTCGTCGATGGCGCCCTTAAAACCCTGGCCCATGACAAAGTCGGCGGATTCGGAGCGTTTTTCTGAGGTTTCGGCCACGGTTTCGCCCTGGGGAACCAAGTTGCCGTTCACGTAAAGCTCCTCCATGGCACCGCGGCGCTGAAAGTAGATGTGAGTCCATACGCCAGCCACGGCAAGGGAATCCCCGCTGCGGTAGGTGTGGGCGTAGAGCGCCGTATCCGCATCCTCGAGAATACATACAACATAACCATCGGCGGGGTCGTAATAGAAGCCGTACTGATTCGCCTTGCTAAAAATGGTGCGGGTCTCTGCGGAGCCGACCTCGTCCAGGCGCACCCAGAGGCTAAAGCTCATAGTATCGGCAGAAAAGTTCAACTCCCCGTCGGCGGAGCTTTCTACTGTCACCGAGGCAGTGCCGTCGAATTCGAAGGCCCTGCCAACGACACCGTCAACGACCTTCACATTTTTAGGTACGCCATCCGAGCTCAGGCGGTTTTCGGCCGCATCCGTTAAAGTCTGAGCGCCTTCTTCGAAGTGCCATACCGTAAGGAAGCTGCCATTGGTGGGGAACACGTCTGTGGCGTAAAGGGCTGGCTTTTCGGAATTAAAGGTGACGATGACGGAGTCGGACTGGTTCAGGGAATCCAGGCGCACCCAGAAAACCGCCTCCCTGGCAGTCTCATCGAAGCGCGCGATGCTGATGGGCAAGGTCTTGGAGAGTTCGCCATTGGCATTTATGCGATAGGCCTCGAAGCGGCCATTTTCGCCCATGAGTCCGGCGATGCCCTCAAAGTCCAGCACAGAGGAATCCATCCTGAAGGCCATGGGAACATCGGTAAGACGGGCTGCGACGCTATCGGGCAAGTTCACCCCCTCAGGGAATTTCAGGGGTGCAGCAAAGGAAAGACGAACGGGATTGGGCACGGTATCAAATACCACCGTATCCCCAGCAAAAATTTCCAGGGCTTCGAACTTCACCTGCAGAGTGTCATCGGCAAAGAGATGAATCACCACACTCTGCTGACCTGCAGGCAGCGAACCCACCTGCACCAGGCCGTTTTCGACAACGACGTTCTGCAGATAGGTGGTACCTACGATAGTCGCATTACCCTTGAGGCCCTCTACATCCGTCTTGAATACATGTTCCACGCTAAGCTGCGCAAATCCGGGATTCTGCAAAGTATCTTGAACGACCAGGCTATCAGCATCCGCAAGAGAAAGCCCCTGAATCAACAAGCGTTTGCCGGATTCCTCATGGAAGGCCTCAAAGGAGAACCCGCCCTTGGAGAAACTCGGAAGGGAATCAAAGGAATAGGCGCCACTGGAGTCGGCCACCACTTCGGTCACATCGCCCAGGTCGTCGCCATGATAGTAGTCAAATTCGGAACCGACAACACGGATACGGGCAAAACTTGCGGGGGCTCCGTTGTCGAGATACAGCACGCCGGCCAGTTCCGGGGAACCGGTTTCGGCACTGTTGCCCGCCACATTGCCATCACTGGAGCAACCGGCCAAAAGGGCCAGACCAGCACAAAGCATCCTACACAGATTCATCTTCACGAAGGTAAATATAAATCCATTTTTCCACTTCTGGACAACGGTTATTTACAAAGGTGTTGCCCACGGACAACGGCCAAATGGGGCTTTTTCACTAAAAAAGGCTTTTTTTTGCCGTATCTCATCCACAACGGTTAATTTTTTATATGTTCAGGGTATGGAACCCCAGGCCTTGAGACTTTCCGAGATTACCATTGCCAATCTGCGCTCTATCCAGAGGCAGACGTTTCCGCTCAGTAGCTTTACGGCCCTGATTGGGTACAACAACGCCGGAAAGACTAACATTCTGATGGGAATCCGCTGGCTCCTCTCCCGCTTTTCACTGGATATTTCCTACTTCGACAATCCCAACGAGCCCGTAGAGGTCGAGGGCGTGTTCGACGGCATCTCCGACCTGGTGATGAACCGTCTGGGCGAAGAGGGGGCGAGCGCCATTCGACCCTTTTTACAGTTTATCGCGCCGCGACGGGTTGCAGAAAAGGGCGAGAAGGAACAAAAGCAGCAGACACAGCAGACCGCCGCAAGGCTTCGCGTAAAGAAGATGCAGCGGGTACCGGGAGGAAACTCCGAATCGGTTGAGCTGTTTGTCTACGTGCCCACCAACAAGCGCAACGGCGCAAACAACCGTGAATGGGTCCGGGCAAGCGACGAGTTCCTGGCCGCCTTCACCCGCATGTTCCCCGAAAGCATCGCCATCTGGGACTTCGAGGGGAACCAGGCATTCACCAAGCTGCTCCACGAAATTTTCAAGCCCCTGGAGCGCCGCTTCGGAGGCGAAATCAACCTGTTGCTGAACAAGTTCAGCGACATCCTTTCGCCAGACAGCGAAAACCGCGCCGAAGAAATCGAGGCATTCGACCACGACGTCAACGAAAAATTGAAGCCGCTATTCCCCAGCGTCAAGGTGGAATTGGACATTCCCGTACCGACCCTGGAGACTTTCTTGAAGAAGGCTAGCCTCAAGGTCATCGACGAGGACGACGGCTTCGAGCGCGACATCAGCCGCATGGGCGCAGGCAGCAAGCGCGCCATCCAGATGGCGCTGATCCGCTACCTGGCCGACATCAAGAAGCACCACAACAACCATTACCTGAGCCGCACTATGCTGCTCATCGACTCCCCGGAACTGTATCTGCATCCGCAGGCAGTTGAGCTGGTCCGCGTGGCGCTCAAGAATCTTTCCAACGAGGGCTACCAGGTGGTATTCGCCACCCACAGCGCCCAGATGGTCACCAGCGAAGATGTAAGCACCTCGCTGCTCATCCGCAAGAACAAGGAGCGGGGCACTTTTATGCGCAAGCGCATGGAAGACGCCGTACACCAGGTGGTGCAAGACGCGCCCAGCCAGCTCCAAATGCTTTTCAGCCTAAGCAACAGCAACGAACTGCTCTTTGCCGACTATGTACTGCTTACCGAAGGCAAGACGGAACTGCGCGTATTGCCCGCTCTGTTCGAACGCATCACCGGGCAAAGCTTCGCTCTGATCAAGTGCGCCCTGGTTCGCCAGGGAGGCGTCAGCAACACGCGCAAGAGTATGCAGGTGCTGGACGCCATGGACATGCCGGTGCGAGCCATCGTGGATCTGGACTACGCCTTTACCACCGCCACCCACGACGGATTCCTGGATCGCGACGATCCCGATCTCAAGTATTGTCTCAGCCTGTTTAGAGAACTGGCATTCCACCATCACCTGCGTCTGGTGAATGGGCTCCCCGTAAGCAAGCACAGCAACACCACCGCAGCACAGGCCTATGCCATGCTCGCCTCTATGCCCGAGGCGGAACGCCCCATCCGAAGCATCCATGCAAAGCTTCGCAGCCAAGGCATTTGGGTGTGGACCAAGGGCGCCATCGAAGAGCACCTGGGGCTAGAAGCAAAAAATGAAGCGGCCTGGAGCCACTTCATCGAACGGAGCAAGTCCCCCAACTTTACCAAGAACCTCCCCGACTACGAAAGCATCGAGGAACTCTGCCGCTGGATCATCGAAGGTAGTCTAGGCAACTAAAAAAACTGAGCTAGAAAAGAGGCCCCGCGAAAATCGCGGAGCCTTTTTTAAAGGAAATCCCGATCATCGGGACAGCAACCTTAATTAGATTGCGTCGATGATCTTGTTGAACTGTTCAACGGGACGCATCCACTTCTTGAGAAGTTCTGCCTTGGGGAAGTAGTAGCCGCCGATGTCAACCGACTGGCCCTGAGCAGCGGTAAGGGCACCGACGATTTCCTTTTCGCCAGCAGTGAGGGCTGCGGCAACAGGAGCAAACTTTGCAGCCAGTTCTGCGTCAGCAGTCTGTGCGGCAAGGGCTTCGGCCCAGTACATTGCCAGGTAGAAATGAGAACCGCGGTTATCCAGGTCGCCGATCTTGCGGGCCGGAGTGCGGTTGTTCTCGAGAATGCGACCGTTAGCTTCGTCCAGAGTATCTGCCAGAACCTTAGCCTTCTTGTTGCCGGTAGTAGAGGCAATCTGCTCGAAGGAGGGAACCAGTGCGAAGTATTCGCCCAGGGAATCCCAGCGCAGGTAGTTTTCTGCGAGGAACTGCTGTACGTGCTTGGGAGCGGAGCCACCTGCACCTGTTTCGAACATGCCGCCACCAGCCATGAGAGGCACGATGGAGTACATCTTTGCAGAAGTACCCACTTCCAAGATCGGGAACAGGTCGGTGAGGTAGTCACGCATCACGTTACCGGTAACGCTGATGGTATCAAGACCAGCCTTTGCGCGGGTCAGGGATTCGGTGATGGCGGACTTGGGATCCATAATCTTGATGTCAAGACCGGTGAGGTCGTGATCCTTCAGGTACAGCTCCACCTTCTTCTGGATTTCGCGGTCATGACCACGCTGCGGGTCCAGCCAGAAAATAGCCGGAGTATTGGAAACGCGGGCGCGGTTCCCAGCCAGCTTGACCCAGTCCTTGATGGGGGCGTCCTTGGCCTGGCATATACGGAAGATGTCGCCGGCTTCAACGTTCTGAGAAAGGAGAACTTCACCCTTGCTGTTCACGGCGCGGATAACGCCCTTGCTCTTGGCAATGAAGGTCTTGTCGTGGGAGCCGTATTCTTCGGCACCCTGGGCCATAAGGCCGACGTTGGAGGTAGAACCCATGGTAGTGGGGTCAAATGCACCGTTCTTCTTGTGGAAATCGATGGTAGCTTCGTAGATGCCAGCGTAGCAGCGATCCGGAATGCAAGCCTTCACTTCCTGGAGCTTGCCTTCCTTGTTCCACATGCAGCCGGAGTTACGGATCATGGCCGGCATAGAAGCATCGATAATCACGTCGCTAGGAACGTTCAGGTTGGTGATACCCTTGTCGGAATCCACCATGGCGATAGCCGGGCCGTTTGCCAGGGCAGCATCGATGGCAGCCTTGACTTCAGCTTCCTTCGGATTGCCTTCCAGGCGCTTGAGCAAGTCGCCCAGACCGTTGTTTTCGTTAACGCCGATTTCCTTGAACAGATCAGCGTACTTGGTGAAGACATCCTTGAAGAACACGCGGACGAAAGCGCCGAACATGACGGGGTCGGAAACCTTCATCATGGTAGCCTTCAGATGCACGGAGAAAAGCACGCCCTTTGCCTTGGCGTCAGCCATCTGGTCGGCAATGAACTTTTCGAGAGAAGCCATGCGCATCACAGTTGCATCCAGGATTTCGCCTGCGAGAGTAGGCTTGGCGGCGCGGAGTTCAGTGACAGCGCCATCGGCTGCGACGAATTCAATCTTGAAGGTATCAGCTTCACCCAGGGTCACGGACTTTTCGTTACCGTAGAAGTCGTCGGCGGTCATGTAGGAAACATGTGTCTTGCTATCGGCAGACCAGGCACCCATCTTGTGGGGATTCTTCTTGGCGTAGTTCTTAACGGCCTTGGGGGCGCGACGGTCGGAGTTACCCTGACGCAACACCGGGTTCACGGCGGAACCCTTCACCTTGTCGTACTTGGCGCGAATTTCCTTTTCTTCTTCGGTCTTGGGTTCATCGGGATATTCCGGAACATCGTAACCGTTCTTCTGAAGTTCCGCAATGGCAGCCTTCAGCTGCGGAAGAGAAGCAGAAATGTTGGGAAGCTTGATGATATTGGCGCTTGCATCCAGGGCCAGCTTGCCCAGGAAACCCAGGTCGTCTTCGGCCTTGCCAAACACAGCCAAAATACGGTGGGCAAGAGAAATGTTCTTGGTATCCACATCAATGCCAGCGGTCTTTGCAAAAGCGCTTACGATAGGCAGAAGTGATTGAGTTGCGAGGAACGGGGCCTCGTCGGTAATGGTGTAATAGATCTTCGGATTCATAAATGCACCTGTTTTAAATTTGAGCGTTCCGATTATTTTTGAACGCACAAAAATTTAGCAATTTCCATGCCAGCTTATCTATAAAGTTTCTTCTTTTGCTGCATTCCCGCCACCTTTACAAAAATTGTACGAGGCAGCAAGCGGCCCACCACCATACCCACCCGAAGCAGGAACCCGGGGATAATCACCGTCTGCTTCTTGAACATCTGCTTTACCGCATAGGCAGCACAGCGTTTAACCGACATCCCCCTTAAGGCAAAGCGCACATTGGCAACGTCATTAAACTCGGTGTCCACCGGACCCGGGCAAAGAACAGAAACACTCAGCTTGGAACCCAGCTCACGTGCCTCGCAAGCCAGCGCCTGAGAGAAACTAACCACATAAGCCTTGGTGGCATAGTACGTGGCCATGTAAGGTCCGCCTGCAATGAGCCCCGCACAGGAGCCCACGTTCAGCAGGTAGCCGGCCTTCATGTGCTGCACCGCAAACTTCGAAAGAATGTGCAGCGCTCTCACGTTCACGTTGATCATCTGCAGTTCCTTTTGCAGGTCGCTCTCGGCGAAATTGCCGCAATCCCCAAAGCCTGCGTTGTTCACAAAAACGCCGATGTCAAAATTTTGTAAAACGCCTACAAGGCGCTCACATTCCTCGACCTTGGAAAGGTCCGCCGTAACGATTTCGATGGATGCGCCGGGGGCCGTTGACGAAACCTCGGCGGCAAGCGTCTTGAGGCGGTCTTCGCGGCGGGCCACGAGAAACAAACCGTAACCGCGACGGGCCAAAATTCGAGAGAGCTCGGCGCCAATACCGGAACTTGCACCAGTGATTACTGCATATTGAGGCATACTTTATCCTTATTCCAGGATTTAACTTTTCTGCCAATATACATATTCCCACAAAGGCCTAGACACGGCAAAAAAATTTTTTATAAATTTGCTCACGTATGTTAGGCATCGAACAAAAGAAAGGCAACGACGAAAACCTATGCGGTCGCATGATCGCATACGCTAGAATCTTACCTGCTCCCGAAGGTGAAAAGAGCATGACGCCCTTTGACGACATGATCCGCAACGGGATTCTGACCTTGGAGGGCGACTTTCGACAGGAAGCCGAGAAGCGCAACCGCAGCGCCTTCAACAAGGCGGTCGATGCCAAGCTGGACAACTTCTTGGAAGTCATGCAGGAAGAGGGCCACGAGCTGCCCGCCAACTTGGACGTGGATGCCATGCGCGAACGCCTCCACGAACTTTCCAATATGGAAGTGATTCCTATTCCTGCCCGCATCGGCAACTTCGAAAACGAAGAAGACATTCTGCAAGAAGACGCCGACATCTACTACATCGGCGAATTCATTGGTGCAAATCAGGCTCACTACTGCCTGACGACCTTGCCCATCTACTATCAGGCAAAGTACCGTGAACAGGCCAAGCGCGACGAGATGGAATTCCTGAACGCAGCCCTGCAGCAGATTGAAGCCGGCGACTTCGTGGACACCGACGACTTGCAGCGGGATTCCGAGGAACTGTTCCCCGCAGGCATCACCTTGAACAATTTCGTAGGTGACATTTCCAAGTTGCTGAACACTCGCGTGGTGCCGTTCTTGCTGGCCATCACCGATGACTTCGAATACGAAGTTCAGGTGCAAAAGTTCTTCGACTTTATGAAAGGCTACCCGGAGCAAAATGACGTTCGCCGCATCGACATTGCCTTGCGAGAAATCCGCATACAGAGCGACTCGCTGGTTGCCCGCCGCCTGCTGGAACTGAGTTGCCAGAAAGTCTGCGCCGTGTACGACGAAGACTCCGCCAAGGCCCAGCAGATCGACACGCAGATTACTGAGCTGCTGAAGTAAGCATCGCAGATATTTGTTGAAGCCGAAGTCACGGTCAAAACATGGGAAAAATCATACTTTTCGCCGACATTTTTGAAAATAGTCCTACTTTTTTACATTTTTGCATAATTTATATGCAATAGAATCATTGAAAAGTGTAGTTTTTCAAAACGAATATAGTACTATTTTAACTCAAAAAGTTATTTAGTATTACTTTTTGAAATTAAAAAAAAAGAAAAAGCATCAAAGCAATTAAAACAAACTAACAAAAAATAGAACTTTTTGGTCCAAATCAAGAACTTAGTACTAATTTTTTGTATTTCTCTCCTTTTAAAAAAGAATCACCTTCCCACTTTCGCGGGAAGGTGACTTTTTTTATTAGAAGTTTTATAGAATAGCTTTAATAAGCAGCCTGCTTCTGCTGCTTATCTTCAGCCTTGCCAGCACTCTTCAGATGGCGATAGACGGCAGAGTGACCTGCAATGCTATGAACAGAGATAAGGTCGGAAGTTTCGGACACGGCGACGCCGGAAACCTCCGTCTGTGCACTAAAAAGAGAGTCTATGTATCCCATTGTTTGTTTCCTTTTTTGTGCCCCACGGCACTTACACTTTTAAGCTTTTCAGGTATTCGCTCAGTTCCATGTTGGCGGAGTAATCCACCGGGCATTCAATAATACTGGGCACATCTTGTTCGAAGGCTTCTCGCAGAGTGGGCAGCAAGTCTTCGGTACGTTCAATGCGGTAGCCCTTCAGGTGCATGGATTCAGCATACTTTACGAAATCCGGATTGGAGAATTCGATGGCGTAACTGTCGCCGTAACGTTCTTCCTGTTTCCACTTGATGAGACCGTAGTTTCCGTCGGTGAAAACGAAAGTCACAAAGGGAATGTGCTCGCGGTAGGCCGTTTCCAGTTCCTGGCTGTTCATCATAAAGCCGCCATCGCCTGTAACCGCAAGCACCTTCTTTTCGGGATTCAAGAGCTTTGCAGCAATGGCTCCCGGCACCGCAATTCCCATGGTGGCAAAGCCATTGGAAATAATGCAGGTGTTAGGATGGTAGCAGTGGTACTGTCGGGCGATCCACATCTTGTGCGCACCCACGTCCGAAAGGAGAATGTCGTCTTCGCCCATAACCAGGCGGATATCGTGAAGTACTTTCTGGGGCTTGGGCGGGAAGCTCTTATCCAAGTCATAGCGGGCATGGTCTGCGGCCATCTTCTCGCGGATGTACAGAGCCCATTCCGGATCCTTGGTGCTGGGGCAAAGCCTGCTCAACTTTTCCAGAGATGCGGAAATGTTTCCGATAACTTCTTCTTCAGGCTGGTAGAATTTATTGATGTGGTTAGGCGTTTCATCAATGTGAATAATTCTCTTGTCGCCCTTGGGGTTCCACTTGGCAGGAGCGTATTCCACAACGCCATACCCTACGGCAATAACAAGGTCCGCCTCGTCCATGATGTAGTTCTGGTAATCCTTCTGCGGAATACCGATGCACCACATGGAAT
>JAZLKH010000138.1:0-13213 GCA_045597545.1 Fibrobacter sp. | reverse complement strand
TCGCAGGGGCTTGGCCTCGTTCGCCAAGAGAATCTTAATCATTCCATCGCTGAACGGATAGACGTTCTTGAAAATCTTACGGTAATGGGCCAGGCGGTCGGGATTCTTCTTGACATCCTTCGCCATGGCGATAAATTCCTTACGATTCATTTTCACTCCATAAAAAAAGATCGCCACTGCGGTCGGGTGCAAGCCCTGGGCAGTAAAGCGATCTAATAAACTATGTTACGGGATTGTAATTTAGAAAGAGACTACGAGAAAAACAAGGGACCAGGTTTCCATTGTCGCATTTTGCAAACAACTGTTTGCACGAGAGCCTTGGCGATCAAGTTTACTTGAATCGACATGGCCGAGGCTTAGGTTGTTCTAGAAACAACTGTTTGCATGAGTGTCGCGGCGGCCATATACAGACCTTTCCAAGGAACAGATCGAAGCTCTCAAGAAATAATTTGTACGATTCTTTACCACCATAGTCAATTCAAGTCAATTTTACCAAAGAAACACACCGGCACCTAGATAGAAGGCGTTCTGAAAACCCTTTCTCTTTGCTTCGCCTTCGTTCTCCAAATGCCCATACATAAGCATGTACTTGAATTTAATCGCCACATATTCACCAACAAAATGAGCCCCATCTACCACAGAATTCAAGCGAAGATCCATTTGAATACCGGCGGCAAGGGGTCCCTTTCCTCGTCCTACAAAGGGAACTACCTTTACATGTTTCGACTCAAAGGCGTCATATCCAAAGGTAAACAACCACACATCACTTTTATTCATGAGCTGACTTTCGAATGAAGGGGTGAATACAAATCTTTTAAATTGGATTGGAACGCCTATGGCAACACCCCACGGATAAGAAGCCCAAATATCTAAGCCTATACCACCTGTATAAAATTTGTTTCCATAGTAATAAATTCTACGGACTGCATATTCTCGACGAAATTCCATATCTTCCAAGGACGACCTCATCCAAGGAATAAACTCGGATTCAGGATAGTCTTTTTGGAACTGCTTTATATGTGCGATAACGAAATCATGACGCGTTGTATCAGCATCCACATCAATAGAAGCTCGAACAACTCTGTGTATTGATACCGGAGAAACGCGAGCCCGGTGACACGAATTTCCATACGTCGCACCATACCTGTCCGATGGCAGTCTGTTATAGCGTAACAGATTCTTTATTATTAGAGCAAGATCTCGGAGTTCCCTAGCGCCAGCCTTTGCAATACAACTATCCAACAAAGCCTCGACTCTCACTGTATCAAGAATGTCCCCTGTCAAAAGGAAGCGATAAGTTCCATTGAGATATGTCTGCAGGGAATCGCTCACATAGGAGTAGCGAGTATAGCTCCCCACAGAGCTGTAAATTCGTGCCCACATAGTTACTGCGGAATCAAACTGATTGGTCTTCAAATAAATTTCAAGAAGTTCTAGGTCATCCAAGGCGAATTCCGGAACCGGCGAAAGGGAGAGGACCTTGGCAGTAGTTTCTACGGCGGTTTTAACATCATCGTTTTTTAAGGCTTGATAAATCTGGTTTCTTCCGGCAATAATAGAGTCCAACCGTTCAGGGGATACAGAAATGGTATCCCCAGGACAAGATTCACCAAAACAGAACGCACAAGCGCACAAAAGCAATATGATTAATCGCTTGACCCTCATAGAAAACAATATACTAAAATGAAGTTAAGATTTTAGGAGGGCGCCCCCCCCCTCCCCACAAAGGAGGGTAAGGGATGGGACTACTCCTTCACTTCGTTTCAGTCGTAGCCTTTCAGGTTCGGTGCCTTGCACCGAATCCTAACGCATTCAACAAACGAAAAAGAGTACCCCACAGGGGTACTCTTTTCGTTTGAAGGAGGGTGAGGGATTCGAACCCTCGGTCCTGTGACAGACTCCGGATTTCGAGACCGGCCCAATCGACCACTCTGGCAACCCTCCGAGTTAGGCACAATTTAGTAAAAAAGAAAAGGAAGGTCAACTGACCTTCCTTTTTTGAGAGTTTAGTTTCGCGATTAACAACTTCGTTATTTTTGATAACCGGCTCAGAAATGCCCATGCAAGCATGGTCGCTTCTCTCGCCTTAGTTATCAATTAATGTCTAAGCCGAGAGTCGCGGCAAAAACGAAGTTTTTGACATGACCGAGGCGCAACATTAACGATAACTTTAGTTATCAATTAGCTGTTTGCCAACGCTTCTTCCACTTCCTTGCGGAGGGGGATAGAGGGCACGGCGCCGGGGCGGCTTACTGCAATGGCGGAAGCGCGGGCACTCATGCGGAGGGCCTGGGCAATGGGCATGCCTTCTGCGAGACCTGTCAGAAAATATCCAGTAAAGGTATCGCCGGCGGCAGTGGTATCCACTGCCTTCACAGGGAAGATGGGCTGGAACACCTTTTCGACCCCATCGCTATACACTGCACCGTCCTTGCCCAAAGTCAGCACAATACGAGCCTTGGGGAAACGCTTGCGCATTTCTGCCAGGATTTCGTCGGGATCCGTCTTACCGGTAACCTGATTGCCTTCTACCTCGTTCAGCAAGAAAATGCCGATCTTGGTCATGTCCACCGCATCCAACTTTTCGTTGAAAGGAGACGGATTCAAGGCAATCTGCATTCCTTTTTCAAAAGCCTTGTCCACAATGTAGGGCAGCATATTCACTTCGTTCTGCAGCAACAGAATGTCACCTGCGTCAAAGTGGCTAAGCACGCCGTCCACATATTCCTGAGTCAGGCGCTGGTTTGCACCGCCGTATAGCAGAATGCTATTCTGGGCGTTCTTGTCAATCTGAATGATGGTGTGACCGGTCTGGTCATCCACCTTGGCGATGTATTCGCCGTGAACACCGTATTCCTTACAGGCATCCAGGAAGGGCTGGCCATCCTCCCCGATCATACCGCCCTGATAAACTTCCACACCGGCCTTGGCCAATGCCACAGACTGGTTCATGCCCTTGCCGCCAAGATAATGTTTGACAGCGCCGGTAGCTTCCGTTTCGCCAGGAAGGATAATGTGGTCCACGCTATAGACGTGGTCAAGATTCATGGAACCAATGTTTAAAACTTTCATGACTCCGCCTTTACTTGCCTGCATTTTCTGCAGTGACCAAGGTAACCTTTACCGGAATGTTCTTTGCAACGGTCTTGCCGTTACCCAGTTCGGCAGCAGTCTTCACTGCGGTTTCGCCAATGAGACCGGGCTGCTGAGCGATAGTTGCAGCCATACGGCCAGCCTTAATGGCTTCAACGGCGTCGTCAGTAGCATCGAAGCCAACCACCATGACCTTCTTGCCAGCACCGCTGCTGGCTTCTACCGCTCCAAGAGCCATTTCATCGTTGGCAGCAAATACGGCAGCGATGTTGCCTCTAGCCTGGAGCATATTTTCCATAACGCTCATGCCTTCGGTACGATTGAAGTTTGCTGTCTGGGAAGCCACCACTTTCAGCTTCTTGTCGGCGATGTTGTGGAAGCCCTTACCGCGGTCAATGGCAGCGGAAGAACCCATGGTGCCCTGAAGTTCTGCAGTGATAACACCTTCGCCCAGCTTATCGACGATGTACTGGGTTGCAAGTTCTGCACCGGCAACATTATCAGAAGCAATCTGACAATCCACTTCCACACCGTTAATGGCACGGTCCACGCTGATGACCTTCACGCCCTTGGACTTGGCAACCTTCACGGCACCGGTCAAGGCATCGGAATCCACAGCGTTCACAATGAGGATGCTTACGTTCTTAGAAACCAGATCTTCGATATCGCTTACCTGCTTGGAAACGTTGTCGCCAGCGTCTACAACAGTGAGCTTAATACCCAGATCACCGGCAGCCTTCTTGGCACCTTCAACCAGAGTTACGAAGAAGGGATTGTTCAAGGTAGAAATGGACAAGCCGATGGGACCTTCAAAAGCAGGCTTATCCGCATTCAGCTTATCAGCATTTTCTGCTGTCACCAAGGTCACCTTCACCGGGATGCTCTTTGCAACGGTCTTGCCGTTCACAAGATCACTTGCGGCACGAACTGCAGTTTCACCAATGAGACCGGGCTGCTGTGCGATGGTTGCTGCCATGCGGCCTGCCTTAATAGATTCTACTGCGTCATCGGTGGCGTCAAAGCCAACCACCATGACCTTCTTGCCAGCACCGCTGCTAGCTTCCAAGGCGCCAAGAGCCATTTCGTCGTTAGCGGCAAACACAGCGGCAATATCGCCGTTAGCCTGCAGCATGTTTTCCATAACGCTCATGCCTTCGGTACGGTTGAAGTTTGCAGTCTGGGAAGCAACAACCTTAAGCTTTGCGTCGGCAATGTTGTGGAAACCCTTGCCGCGGTCAATGGCTGCGGAAGATCCCATGGTACCCTGAAGTTCGGCGGTGATAACGCCTTCGCCCAGTTTATCCACGATGTACTGGGTTGCAAGTTCTGGACCGGCAACGTTATCGGAAGCAATCTGGCAATCAACTTCCACACCGTTAATGGCGCGGTCCACACTAATGACCTTCACGCCCTTGGCCATGGCAGCCTTTACAGCTCCGGTCAAGGCATCAGAATCCACAGCGTTCACGATCAGCACGCTTACATTCTTGCTGACCAGGTCTTCAATATCGCTAACCTGCTTGGAGACGTTGTCGCCAGCGTCCACCACAGTGAGCTTTGCGTTCAAATCACCGGCAGCCTTCTTGGCGCCTTCAACGAGAGTCACAAAGAAGGGATTATTCAAAGTGGAAATAGACAAACCTATGGAACCTGTAGATTCCGTCTTTTTAGAAGCCGTTTTTTCTTCACCGTCAATGACAATGGCGCAGGCAGAAAAGACCAAGGCCATCAAAGAAGCGAAAAGTAAAGCAATCATTCTTTTCATAGTTCAAATCTCCTTATCTCTTACGGTCTGCAAGCACTGCAACCAAGATCACCACGGCCTTGACTACGCTCTGGTAGTAGGACGTGACACCCAAAATATTCAAGCCATTGTTCAGCACGGCGATAATCAAGACGCCTGCAATGGTGCCTGCGATACGTCCGCGGCCACCGTTCATACTGGTACCGCCAAGGGCTACAGCAGCAATGGCATCCAGTTCGTAACCGCTACCCATAATGGGCTGGGCAGAGTCCACACGGCTAATCATGATAAGGCCAGCCATGGCGCTGAGGAAACCAGAAATCGCATAGACGCTCATCTTGACGCGGTCGATGTTCACGCCAGACAATGCGGCGCACTTGGCGTTAGAACCGGTGGCGTAAAGACGGCGACCGAAAGTAGTATGCTTCAGCATAAAGTACATGATGCCAAAAACAACCACCAGGATTACAATAGGAATAGGAATCTTGAAATCCGGCGCAAAGGTGAAGATGAAATTACCCTTACCCATGGCCTTGAACAAGACGCTATCGCCAGAACTTTCGGCCAAGCGAGAAATAGGCTTGCCATCGGTAAGAATCATGGCTAAGCCACGATAAGCTGTCATGGTAATCAAGGTAGCAATGAAGGGCTGCAAACGGCCCTTAGTCACCAAGAGACCACTGATCAAGCCCAAGGCAACACCCACCAGCAAAGCCACAGGAACCGCAACAATAACCGGAACACCATGGCCAATCATTTCGGCACAGACAATGGCGCTCAAGGCAAAAGTGGAACCTACAGAAAGGTCAATACCGCCACTGAGAATCACGCAGGTCATACCAAAGGCAATCAAGCCGTTAAAGGATGCCTGACGCAGCAGGTTCAGGAAGTTGCCCGGCTGGCGGAATTCAGGACTGATGGCACTGATAATGACTACCAAAATAAGGAGTGCAATAAACACGCCGTATTCCGACAAAAATGCGCCAATACTTTTGTTTTCCTTTTTCATTAGAGAGATCCTCCTGTAGCAAGAGTCATAATTTTTTCCTGATCAGCATCGGCACCGTTGATGATGCCCGTAACATGTCCTTCGTGGACCACCATAATGCGGTCGCTCATGCCCAATACTTCGGGCAGTTCCGAGGACACCATGATAACGGCAACGCCCTTGGCGGCCATATCATTGATCACGTTGTAAATTTCCTTTTTAGCACCAATATCCACGCCGCGGGTCGGTTCATCCAAAATCAAAATCTTGGGATCGGTGTAGATCCACTTGGCAAGAACCACCTTCTGCTGGTTACCACCACTAAGGTTGCCGCATTCGTGATGAGGGCCGAAGCAGCGGATCTTGAATTCATCGATACCGCGCTTTACAAGGCTTGCCTGCTTTTCAGCCTGGAGCACGCCCTTCTTGGAAACGATTCCCAAGTTGGTCAGCTCGATATTTTCGGCGATGCTCTTTTCAAGCAAGAGACCTTCGGTCTTGCGGTCTTCGGTAATGAAGCCGATGCCCGCCTCGATTGCCTGACGAGGATTGCGAATGGAGACGTCCTTGCCCTCGATAAAGATCTTGCCCTTTACAAGAGGCAGATTTCCAAAGATGGAATGCATGATTTCAGTACGGCCGGCACCCATAAGGCCAGACACGCCCAGCACTTCACCGGCACGAACATTAAAGCTCACATCGCGGAACAGCTTTTCGTGAGTAAGGCCTTCGACGCGGAGGATTTCCTTACCGATGGCGTTGTTGCGCTTGGGATAGCGTTCACCAATTTCGCGGCCGATCATCATCTTCACCACGTCATCCATGGTGATGTCCTTGATGTACTTGGTATCGATGTAAGTACCGTCGCGAAGGATGGTAATGCGGTCGCAAAGTTCAAAGATTTCTTCCATGCGGTGGGAGACGTAAACGATGGAAACGCCCTTCTTGCGCAGGGAATTAATCACCTCGAACAAAACTTCCGTTTCGCCCTGGGTTAAAGCTGCGGTAGGTTCGTCCATAATCAGGACCTTGGCATCCACCATCAAAGCCTTGCAGATTTCAACCATCTGCTGCTGGCCCACGGACAGGTCGCTCATGACGGCGTCTACGGGAATGTTCACTCCCATGCGGTCCATGATTTCCTGGGCCTTGGCACGCATGGCCTTCTTGTCGCAGACGCCAAAACGGTTGGTAATTTCCTTACCCATAAACAGGTTTTCTTCTACGGTAAGGTCGAACAAAACGTTCAGTTCCTGATAAATAAAAACGATACCGGCTTCTTCCGCTTCCTTGGGGCTATGGTAGGTCACTTCCTTACCATCCACAATCACGGTTCCGGAATCGCGGGTGTACACGCCCGTGAGGATCTTCATCAGCGTAGACTTGCCTGCGCCATTTTCACCCATCAAGGCGTGGATTTCACCGTCCTTCAGATTGAACGCGGCGTCTTTTAACACCTGGTTCGTTCCAAAGGACTTGTTAATGCCTTTCATTTCAACATGCATAGAGTATTCCTATCCTCCGATCAGGCAAAAATGCAACCGGCCTGCAAAATAACATTGGCATAGGGGGTCGTTTCGCCAGTGCGAATCACAGCCTTGCAGGTCTCTGTGCGGGCCTTCAATTCTGCGTGGGGAACATATTCCACTTCCACGCCCGGCAGCAGCTGCAAAACCTGGCTTTCCACCTGGGGATTCTTGGCCTTGATTTCTTCAGCCAAGACGATTTTTTCCACCTTCATATCCTTCACCACTTCGGTCAAGGTCTGCATAAAGGTGGGTACGCCAAAAGCCAGAGCCAGGTCAATACGCTCTGTCTCGTCGGGAATGGGCAGGCCGCAGTCACCGATGCAAATGCAGTCCGTATGGCCTAAATAACCTAGAACTCTGGAAATTTCACTATTTAGAATACCATTTCGTTTCATTGTACTTAACCTCGTTACCCTCACTTTTTGTGTGTTTTCTTACCGTTTTCCTTTAATTTTCACAAAAAACGAAAGAAACAACCTTGTTTTCCAAACTACTCTAATATAAGGCAATCTCTGAAAAAAGGTCAGGGGCGATTATTCCATGTTGGAATATATTTTTCGTAACCTTTGATTTCTGCCGTTATATTTCTACCTTTGGGCGCAAATTCGAGTTAGGTGACCTAACGAACTTCAGGTTTATAAGCGCGAGTGCGCTTCGGGGCTTTTCAAGATTCCACGGATTTTTTAGGAATCATTAGATAGTGCGGCATGGGCCGCAGATGAAGTTTACGGGTCCCCGAAGGTGATTTATGAAGAATCCTGAAATGCAGGGTGCGGAAGATCGCATCCCCGAAGAATCTATTGACCCCAAGTCTTCTATTGCACGAGAAGCGGACGCCTTTTTGGCAGCCCTTGCCGATGGCGCCGACGAAGACGAAGCCGACGAAGCCGCATTCCTCGCCCTGAATCCCAACGGAATTGTCGTTGATGACGACGACCAGATTGTTAACGTAGGCAAGGATGCCGCCGGATTCACCGTAGGCCAGAAGGCTGAAATTGTTGACGGCGATGAAATCGTTGATAACGGTGAGATGGATTCTTCGACTGCGCCTCAGAATGACGCGTTGGATGACTGCGTCGAAGAAGAAACAGAAGACAATGCAGGCGAAATTGCAGAAGAAGAAGTTTCCGAGGAAGAATCTGAAGACGAAGAAGAACTGAGCAACGAAGTCCCCGAAGGCGACGAAGCTTTGGTTACTTTCGAAGACCTTGACTTGGCAGAACCTGTTCTTGAAGCCATCAAGAAGATGAACTACGTGACTCCCTCCCCCATCCAGGTGAAGGCTATTCCTGTTCTGCTTCAGGGCAACAACCTGCTAGGTACGGCACAGACCGGTACCGGTAAGACTGCCGCATTCTCCCTGCCGCTTTTGTCCCGTTTGCAGTTCAACGGTCACGAAACCTCCATGCTGGTTTTGACGCCCACCCGCGAATTGGCAATTCAGGTGGCCGAAGCTATCCAGCAGTATGCAGAGAACATGCCCAAGGTCCACGTGGTTCCCGTTTACGGTGGCCAGGATATTGCTGTTCAGATTCGCGCCCTCAAGCGCCAGGCAAATATCATCGTGGCAACTCCGGGCCGCCTCATTGACCATATCAAGCGCGGCACCATTACCCTTAGCGGTGTTAAGGCAATCGTTCTGGACGAAGCTGACGAAATGCTGGACATGGGTTTCGAAGAAGATGTGGAAACCATCCTGAAGGAAATTCCTTCCGACGCACAACGTGCCCTCTTCAGCGCCACCATGCCCAAGAAGGTGAAGGCAATCATCGACAAGTACCTGGGCGAATACGACGAAGCCTGCATTGAAAACAAGACCACTACGGTTGAAAATATCCACCAGCGTTACATGTTCATCAAGCAGGAACACAAGATTGAAGCTTTGGCCCGCGTCTTGGAAGGTGAAGATTTCGACGGCGTATTGATTTTCGTACGCACCAAGCAGAACACCACCGAAGTGGCTGAAAAGTTGGAAAGCCGCGGTTTCAACGTAGCCCCGCTGAACGGCGACTTGGCACAGTCCATGCGTGAACGCACCATCAACCGTTTGAAGATGGGTAAGCTTGACATTGTCGTTGCAACCGACGTGGCCGCCCGCGGTATCGACGTGGACCGTATTTCCCTGGTAGTGAACTACGACATTCCCTTCGATACGGAATCCTACGTCCATCGTATCGGGCGTACAGGCCGCGCAGGCCGCAGCGGTGACGCCATCCTCTTCATCACTCCCCGCGAAAAGCGCATGCTGAAGATCATTGAACGTGCCACCCGTCAGCCCATCGACGAAATGGAACTGCCTACCGCCGAAATCATCAGCAAGAAGCGCGTTGCTGCCTTCAAGCAGAAGGTAAAGAGCGTAGCAAGCTATGGCGAGCTGGACAAGTTCAAGACTCTGATTAATGAACTGGTTGCAGAAGGCAACAACCTTACTTGCGGCGTAGAAAACGAGGAAGGCTCTATCACCCCGCTGACTGCAGAAGACATTGCCGCTGCGGTCATCAAGATGTACCAGAAGAAGCAGCCCCTGTTCCCGGAATTGCCGCCTCTTGACGCCCCCCGCGAAGCACGCCGCGCCAAGGAACGCGCAGAACGTGGCGAAAAGTCCGGCAAGGAAAAGGGCGGCCGCGACTTTATCGGTGCAGGTACCGCAGGCTTTGACGTAGAAGACCGCAAGCGCCTGAACAAGGAACGCAAGGAAGGCCTCAACGGTGTTGAAGAAGGCTACCTCCGCTACTATCTGGGCGTAGGCCGCTTTGACCGCGTCACTCCCAAGGATATCGTAGGCGCCATCGCTGGCGAAGCCAACATCAGCAGCAGTAACATCGGCCGCATCAAGCTTTTCGACAAGGTCAGCACCGTGGAATTGCCGGAAGCCGTCCCGCAGGATGTGCTGGACATTCTCGCAGGCATTACCATTCGCGGTAACGATGCCAAGTTCCGCCTGATGACCGACGAACCTCCTGAACGCGATGAAGAAGGTTCCCGCGAGGGTCGCAGCTTCCATCGCGAAGGTCGCGGCGGCGATAGAGGCTTCGGCGGTCGCAGTGGACGTGGCGGTTTCGGCGGTAATCGCGAAGAACGTCGAGGCGGATTCCGTAAGGACCGTGGAGACCGAGGCTTTGGCGACCATGGCGATCGCGGCGGAAAATTCGGCGACCGCGGAAGCCGCGGAGACCGAGGCGGTTTTGGCGGCAAGAACCGCGAGGAACGCCGTCGTGAAAAGTTTGGCGATAAGCCCTTCCGTAAGGATCACGACGAACGGGACTTTGGCGACAAGCCCTTCCGCAGAACCCGTCGTTTTGGTCGCGGCTAATTTTTCGAAATCCGATTAAATCTAGTTAAAAGGCGCAGGCGCAAAGCCAGCGTTTTTTTTATACTTAAGTCATGATTTCCTCTCTGGTCTTTATCATTGTCGTCATCGTGTTCTTGGCCCTTGTTTTCGCCAAGACAAAAGTTCGCGGCAAGAATTTACAGACCAGGCGAAAGTCCTTTCAAAAAACATCACTTCTGGACAACGACCCTAATGGAGACCTGGCCGAAGTCGCCATGACCCGTTCCATCGCCAAGGCATGCGACCTGGACAAAAGACGCTACGTGGTCATGCGAAATCTATACATTCCCGCTCGCAACGGCACTACGGAAATCGACAGTCTACTTTTGCATCAGACCGGCATCTACGTTTTTGAAAGCAAGAACATCTCCGGAGAAATTTACGGCGACCAGGAATCGGAACGTTGGCGGCAGCATTTGAACGAGCGGACCGTGCACAGCTTCCACAACCCCATCCATCAAAACCAGGGGCATATCCGCGCATTGCAGCACCATTTGAAAAACCATATCGCGGCCCGAGAAATTCGCATCGACGAATTGTCGATGACCTCGATAATCGTTTTCAGCGATCGTTGTTTTTTAAAGCGCGTACCCAAGAGCACCGAGGCGTTCAAAATCATCCTCTTCGGCCAGATTCAGCCCGCCCTCAGAAAAATCCTCGCAACCCGCGAGACTATCTTCAGCACTCAGCAGTTAGAAACCCTCTACTGGGAACTGGAGCAGTGTATGAACGTCAGCGACGATGTGAAAGCCAAGCACAAAGCTTACATTCAGCAGAAATTCAAGAAATAGATGATCCCGGCTCGGTAGCCGGGATGACACGTCCATTAAAATTTAAGGAAATCCTTCAAAGCCGGATTCTTATTTTCGCTGGGCTGCACCACCGAAATAGCGAACTTCGCCTTGGCAAAAGCGGAGCGAACCACTTCGACAATTTGCTCCTCGCTCATCTTGGAAACAACACGCTCCGAGTCTTCCATCTGATAGAACGTGCCTAAATGCAGCGTCTGTTCCGCAAGGCGCATCACTCGCTTTTCAGGGCTGTCGGCACCCAGGCGAATGCCTCCGATGATGTTTGCCTTGGTACGATCCAGTTCGCCCTTGACAAAGCCGTCCTTCACAAACTTGCGGGCTTCATCGATAGACAGTTTCAGCGCGGTCTTAAGCTGGCGGGGTTCCGTAGCGAGTGAAACGCCCCAGTCCAGGCAATCCTTGTAAACATCGGTGGTGGTGTACACGGAATATGCAAGACCATGCTCCTCGCGAATCTTCTGGAACAAGCGGCTAGACATCCCCGCTCCAATGGCCACGTTGAAAATGGACATGGCGTAACGATTACTACGTTCCAGCATTTCGGGGCCAAAGCTGGTTCCCCAAACAAGATTGGCCTGTTGGGTATCCTGCTTACCTACAATTTTCACACCGGCATTGGGTTTGTAAAAGTCTTGCGGTTCCAACTTGCCCGACTTCTTGCGGGAAAACTTTTTAGCGCAGAGATCCACAAGGGCATCGTGGTCCACCTTGCCCGCGGCGCAGACGTAAATGGGCATTTCCTTAAGGACCTGCTCCTGGTAGCGCCACATCTGCTCGTGAGTCAAGACGCGCACATCCTTGACGGTGCCTGTAATGGGATGTGCTATGCCGCAACCCTTAAAGTGAACGCCATTGAAGACGTCTCCGGCCACTTCTTCGGGAATGTCGTCGTAGCTGCGGATTTCCTCGATGATGACCTTGCGCTCCTTTTCCATTTCGGCCTTGTCGAAACGGGGATTCATCAGCATGTCGGCGATGACATCCACGGCCAGGGGCAAGTCCTCGCGAACTACCGTGGCGTAAAATCCGGTTTCCTGTCGGGTGGTGTAGGCTTCAAGGTTTCCACCGCGGTCTTCCAGGGAGCACGCGATTTCAAAGGCGCTGCGGTTTTCCGTCCCCTTGAAAACCAGGTGTTCATAAAAATGGCTGAGACCAAATTCACCCGCAGACTCGTGACGGGATCCGCGAGGAAGCCACGCCCCAAGCGCCACAGAGTAGGCATGGGGCATATAATCGGTTTGAACAACGATTCCATTGGGGAGCACAGTCTTGCGGTAAATTTGTTTCATGGAATAAAAAATAGTATTAGTTTTTTAAGATGGCGTCAATCTGCTTTCATAAAAAAAGAACCCCGCCTTTCGGAGGGGTTCAATTTCTCGCGTTTCGATGAATGCTATAGAATTTTTAGCAAGCTAAAAATTAAGCAGCCTTCACGGCGTCCACGACCTTGGCGAATGCTGCCGGATCGGCAACAGCCATATCAGCGAGAACCTTGCGGTTCATCTTGATGTTGGCCTTGGAGAGCTTGTAAATGAACTGGCTATAGCTGATGCCGTATTCACGAACAGCGGCGTTCAGGCGGACAATCCACAGAGAGCGGAAGTCACCCTTCTTGTCGCGGCGGTGAGCGTAGGCATACTGACCTGCATGGGAAACAGCGTCGATGGCCAAGCGGATGTTGGACTTACGACGGCCGTAGAAACCCTTAGCGGCCTT
>JAZLKH010000137.1:0-11178 GCA_045597545.1 Fibrobacter sp. | reverse complement strand
CCATGGCTACGATCCGACTTGCCGGTGGCAGCTCGTGAAGCTTCCGTTTACACCGGTGTGACCTTGGCTGAATATTACCGTCAGATGGGTCTCAACGTTTTGTTGCTGGCTGACTCCACTTCCCGCTGGGCTCAGGCTCTTCGTGAAATGAGCGGACGCTTGGAAGAAATCCCCGGTGAAGAAGCATTCCCGGCCTACTTGGGATCTGTGATCGCTTCCTTCTACGAACGCGGTGGCGTTGTACGTCTTAAGGATGGCTCCACCGGTTCCGTGACCATCGGCGGTTCCGTTTCCCCGGCTGGTGGTAACTTCGAAGAACCTGTTACCCAGGCAACCCTTAAGGTGGTGGGCGCATTCCTCGGCCTTAGCCGTGAACGTTCCGACCAGCGCCGCTTCCCGGCCATCCACCCGCTGGAATCCTGGTCTAAGTACGAAGGCATCGTGGACCAGAAGAAGGTTTCCGAGGCCCGTAAGATTCTCGCTGCCGGCGTTGATGTGAACAACATGATGAAGGTGGTGGGTGAAGAAGGTACTTCCATCGACGACTTCGTCACTTACCTGAAGTCCGAATACCTGGACTCTGTTTACCTGCAGCAGGACGCGTACCATGAAATCGACGCCGCCTGCAATGGCGATCGTCAGAAGTATGTGTTCGACAAGGTTTATACCATCTTGAAGACTCCTATGACATTCACAGAAAAGGATGTAGCCCGTACATTCTTCCTGAAGCTCACCCAGACCACCAAGGACTGGAACCGTGTCGCTTTCGACTCTGCTGAATTCAAGGAAATCGAAGCCAATATTACTGCTTCCGTGAAGGAGGTAACTGCTAATGCATAATGTTGCTTACCATCGTATTGAACGCATCGCTGGTTCTGTGATCTCTCTGAGAGCTGAAGGCGTTGCTAACCAGGAACTTGCTCAGGTTACCAGCTCCTTTGGTACTTCCCTTGCTCGCGTGATCCGTATTGACGGCGACATGGTGGACCTCCAGGTGTTCGCCGGTGCCCGTGGCGTTTCTACCGACTCCGAAGTCCGCTTTCTTGGCGAACCCATGAAGGTTCCTTATTCCGAAGCCCTCCTCGGTCGCGTATTTAACGGTGCTGGTAAGCCCCGTGATAACGGCCCCGAAGTGGATGGTGAACGTATCACCATCGGCGGCCCCTCTGTGAACCCGGCAAAGCGTATCATCCCCAAGACCATGGTGCGTACCGGTATTCCCATGATCGACGTGTTCAACACTCTCGTGGTGTCTCAGAAGCTTCCGATCTTCTCTATCGCCGGTGAACCGTACAACGAACTTCTCGCCCGCATCGCCCTCCAGGCCGAAGTGGACGTCATCGTCCTTGGCGGTATGGGCCTTAAGCACGACGACTACCTGTACCTCAAGGACTTCCTTGAAAAGAATGGTGCCCTTAGCCGTACCGAGATGTTCATGCACACCGCATCCGACCCCATCGTGGAATGCTTGCTGGTTCCCGATGCATCCCTTGCCGTTGCCGAAAAGTTCGCAACCGAAGGCAAGAACGTTCTCGTTCTCCTTACCGATATGACCAACTTTGCCGACGCCATGAAGGAAATCGCCATTACCATGGAACAGATTCCTTCTAACCGTGGCTATCCCGGCGACCTTTACTCTTCCCTCGCTAGCCGTTACGAAAAGGCTGTGGACTTCGACTCCGCTGGTTCCATTACCATCCTTGCCGTTACCACCATGCCTGGCGATGACGTGACCCACCCGGTTCCGGACAACACCGGTTACATTACCGAAGGTCAGTTCTATCTGCGTAAGGGTCGTATTGAACCGTTCGGTTCTCTGTCTCGTTTGAAGCAGCAGGTGAACGGCAAGACCCGCAGCGACCACCGTACCATTATGAATACCATGATTCAGCTCTACGCTTCTTACAAGGAAACCTTGGAAAAGCAGTCCATGGGCTTCAACATGAGTAACTGGGACCAGAAACTCTTGAAGTACGGCCAGCGTTTCGAAAAGGAAATGATGGATCTTTCCGTGAACATTCCGCTGGAACAGGCTTTGGACCTCGGCTGGACCATTCTTGCCGACTGCTTCGAACCTGAAGAAACCGGTATTCCTTCCAAGATGATTAGTCAGTATTGGCCCAAGAAGGGGTAATTCATGGCGAAAGTCAAGTTAACTAAAAACGCCCTCAAGGCGGAACGCGACGCATTGAAGCGCTACCAGCGCTATCTGCCGACGCTGCTCTTAAAGAAGCAGCAGCTGCAGATGGAAATGCGCACGCTCCAGGAGAGGGTGATGGCAAAGCGCGACGAGGAAGACGTGCTCCGTAAGGGCATGGCCTCCTGGATTTCGCTCTATGCCGAACCTATCGATTGGTCCAAGTACCTGTCGGTGAAGGAAGTGCGAGAGGGCGAAGGTAACATCGCCGGTGTCCGCATTCCTACATACGATGGGGTGGACTTCAACATTTCCATTCCGGATTTCTTTACTACGCCGGTTTGGCTGGATGATGGTATCCGTTCTCTGCAGGGCTTGATTTCCCTGCGCCTGGAACGCCGTGTCCTGGAAAAGCAGTACGAATTGCTTTCCATGGAACTTCGCACCACAAGCCAGCGCGTGAACCTTTTCGAAAAGGTGAAGATTCCGGAAGCCAAGGAACATATCCGTACAATCAACATCTTCCTGGGTGACCAGCAGACTTCGGGCGTTGCACGCTCCAAGATTGCCAAGGGCAAGTCCTCTGCCAAGGCCGCCGCTCAAGATGCTGCTGCAAAGGAGGCCGCCGCATGATTACTCCTATGAAAAAGGTGACAATCCTTACGGTTGCTTCTGCTGTGAACGAATCCCTCGAAGCCCTACGCTCCATGGAAATCCTCCATGTGACTCCGCTGCAGGCTGCGGCAGGTGCAAGTCTTAACGCCGCCAAGGGTGAAGTGAACCGAGTGCAGAAGGCTTTGGAAAATGTTCCCGACAAGACTCCCAAGGGTGTGACCCCGGCCAAGGCTGATGCGGGTATCACCGGTGTTTCCCTGGTCGAAGAAGTACAGCAGCTCATGGCCGAGGCCAAGCAGGCTGAACTGGACAAGGATCAGGCTGGTGAAGAACTGGCCAAGCTCTCCAAGTTCGGTAACCTAGACCCTGCTACTGTGGCCGACCTGGAAAAGAAGGGCGTCTTTGTAAAGCTTTACGTAGCCGATGTCAAGAAGGAATCCTTTGACACTGATGGGGAAGGCTCCATCAAGGAATTCGGTTCCGACGACAACGGTACCTACTTTGCCGTGTTCAGCAGGGGAGATGCCCCTGTGACAGTCAAGGGTAGCTACGTGGAAATTAGCATGCCTACCAAGTCCCTGGCTGAGTATCGTACTATGGATGCTAGCGCCAAGGAAACTCTTGCCCGCGTCGAAAAGCGCCTGGGTGAACTTGCCTCCCTCCGCGGGGAGATCAAGGACCACCTGGACGAAGTCACCGACGACTACAAGATGGTGGAAACCGCCGCTGGCATGCTCGCAGACAAGAATGTAGCTGCAATCCAGGGCTTCTGCCCGGCTCCTCGCATCGCTGACCTTCAGCGTGCAGCCAAGGACCACGGCTGGGGCCTCATGGTTGACGATCCTACCGACGATGACAACGTACCCACTCTCCTTGGCTACAACAAGTTGACCAAGCCCATGCAGTGCCTGTACGACATCATCGGCATTTCCCCGGGTTACAAGGAAGTGGACGTCAGCAGCGTGTTCCTTTGCTTCTTCAGCATATTCTTCGCCATGATCGTGGGCGATACCGCTTATGGTATCCTGTTCCTGATTCTGGCCCTGGTTGCTCGCAAGAAGATGCCTAATGCAAGCTCCGCTGGCTTCCATTTCGTATACCTGATGAGTGCCGCCACCATCGTGTGGGGGGTCATCAACGCAAGCTTCCTGGGCTTCAGCCCGGAAATTGCCGGATGGAGCGCCTATTTGGACATCGCCCACTACGACTTCCTGCCGGAAGGTGTCCGTAACCTGCTGTACTGGATTCGCAGTACCGCACCTACCGACCCCGCACGCTTTGAAGTTTACAAGCAGTTCTGCGAAGGTCTTACCTTCTTGCCCCAGAGCTTTATGCCCAAGGGCATGGGTGCAAGCCAGATGCAGCATATTCAGCTGTTCTGCTTCTGCATCGCCGTGGTTCACTTGAGCATCGCTCACGCCTGGAACGTGGTTGTGCGCCTCAAGCGCAAGGATTCCACCTTCATGGCTCAGGTGGGCTGGCTCATGGGTTCCTGGGTAATGTTCTTCCTGGCCTGCAACATGGTGCTGGGTATGGAAATGCCGGGCTTCGTGATTCCGATGTTCATCGTGGAAGTGGTGCTGCTGCTCCTGTTTACTGTGCCGCCTAGCCGCCTCAAGCAGGACTTCATCAGCATTCCCATGCTTGTGCTGGATATTGTGAACAGCTTTACCGATGTGATCAGCTATATCCGCTTGTTTGCTGTGGGTATGTCTGGTGCAGCCATCGCCGAGGCGTTCAATGGCATGCTCTCTCCGCTCTTCGGCTCCGCCGTGGGCATCTTTGGTGCAGCCATCATCTTGCTCTTCGTACACGGCTTGAATATCGCCCTTGCCGTCATGGGTGTGGCAGTTCATGCAGTACGTCTTAACACACTCGAATTTTCAAATGGCTTGAACCTTGAATGGAGCGGCTTCCAGTTCGCCCCCTTCGCCAAGCAAAAAAATTAAACCAAGGGATAACTCCCGCTAATTAATGAGGATAAAAAAATGGAACCGAATACAATGGTGACTCTCGCTAAGATGGGCGCTGCTGCTGCTCTTGGCATTGCGGCTATGGGCTCTGCCCTTGGTTGCGGTACTGCAGGTATGTCTGCAATTACCATCTGGAAGAAGGCTTATGCACAGGGCAAGAGTGCTCTCTTTACTCTGCTGGTGTTCGTAGGTGCCCCGATTTCCCAGACCATTTACGGCATGCTTCTCATGAACTTCATCTTGAGCAAGGTTGCAGAAACTGGCTTTACCAACTGGGGTGGCTGCCTCGGTGCAGGTATCTTCGGTGGCCTTGGCATGATGTGCTCTGCCTGGTATCAGGGCAAGGCCGGTGCTGTGGCTTGCGATGCTCTCGGTGAAACCGGCAAGGGCATGGTGAACTACCTCATGGTCCTCGGTATCGTCGAAACCGTTGCATTGTTCGTGCTCGTGTTCTCCATGATGGTGCTTTAATCCAAAAGGTAACTGAGAGGTAACTTTTATGGATAACGCTCAACTTTTGACGCTGGCGAAGCTCGGCGCAGTGGCGGCCTTGGGCCTTGCTGCGATGGGTTCCGCCCTTGGCTGCGGTTCGGCCGGCATGGCCGCTATCGGAGCCTGGAAAAAGGCGTATCTCAAGGGTAAGAACGCGCTCTTTACGCTTCTGATCTTTGTGGGTGCTCCGATTGCACAGACCATTTACGGCATGCTCTTGATGATGTACATCCTGAACAAGTCTCAGGCCGCTCCCGAAAACTGGGCCGCTTATCTCGGCGTAGGTATCTTCGGTGGTATCGGCATGATGGCTTCTGCCTGGTACGTTGGCAAGTCTGCCGCAGACGCCTGCAATGCCCTTGGCGAAACCGGCAAGGGCCTGGTGAACTACCTGATGGTGCTCGGCGTGGGTGAAACCGTCGCCTTGTTCGTGATGGTGTTCTCCATGATGCTGGTGAGCTAATAGTCGAGAGACGAAAGATAATATAGTGGTGCGTTGCACTATTTGATCTTGAACCGTTCTCTTGAAACATAAAGGGGCATCCTGGAGGCCTTTGGCCGATAGGGTCCACAGTAGAACCTCGTGCATTAAAATGCGCGGGGTTCTTTTTTGCTGGAGTAGTAGAAAATGATTCAGTATGAATCATATGGTTAATGCAGTTATGAAAAATTAAACAATCAGTTTTTTTTATTTAGTTTATTTTTTAAAAAAGTAATAACCAAAGGGTGGTTAAATTTATTTAAGAGAGGAGTTTATATGAAAAAATGGATGTTTCACCTTGGATTATTGAGAGTTATATCATTCCTTTGAGCCTGTGATAGCCTTATGGTTTTTAGCCGTATTTAAACCTTTGTTGTTCTTCAAGTACCTGCTCCTTACCGAGGGACAAGTTTTCTCTAATTTGTATATGATACTGGGCGTATTATATAGGCGGTCGTCGAAAGTAAATGCATTGTCCAAAGGTTATTTTGGCTCCATGAAACGTTGAATTTTTTAGCCAAACTGCGTATATTTGCCCCATGAAAAAAATCATACGCCATTTGCCGGGATTAGTGCTGCTTGCTCTGCTGGTTACTGGAATCGTCGTGTTCAACGCGTTCAATACCCAGGTTCAGCACTTTCGTCTGGTACGTCATGGTTTTATCGAAGACAAGACATATCCCGTAAAGGAAAACTTCGGTAACGGAGAGGTGTTCTCTGTGGAGTTCGACATGGTGTCGCGATTCCAGAGCGTTTCCATGAGAATCATTCCCGATGACTGCGTGGATTCCGTTTTCGTTGACGGTCGCCCCAAGTCTTTGGCTGGTGTCCAGGGGCTTTGCAGCTACAGCAAGGGGTTTGACTTTTCGGCGGAACCGGGGCATTACCAGTTTTTCTTGCACAATGGGGGAGGGCCCGGCGGCTTTGACCTGATGCTGAAAAGGAATGTGGTCCAGGATGTTCTGTATGTGGTGAACACGCTGCTTCTTTTGGCTCTGCTGGGGACGGTGCTGTACCGGTTCAAGGTTCTTCCACTTCACCTGATGTTGATGCTTCTGGTGGCCGTGGGCCTGCATAGCGCTTACACCAGCGGCACGAACTACATGACCCGCTCCTATGACTGTGAGGGCCACGTGGCCTATGTGAAGTTCATTGCCGAGAAGGGTTCCATTCCCAAGGATAGGGATTGCTGGTCCTGCTACCATCCACCCGTATACTATGCGCTGAACGCTCCGGTCTGGATTGCTGCCGAAAAATGCAACTTGTTCCCCCCTAGGGCGCTGCAATGGGTGAGTTTCGGTTTCTCCATAATGGTCCTGGTCCTGGGAGCCAAGATTTTATCCCTGTTGCTGAGCGGTGGTGCCTTGACCCTTTCGTGCCTGCTGTGGTTCTTTTGGCCGGTGCTTTTCATGACAGCTCCCCGGCTAGGGAACGATCAGCTGTTTTTTTTGGCCCACGTGCTTTGTCTGTTCGCCGCGGTCAAGTACATTGTGGAGCACCAGGGGCGTTACCTGGTATTGGCTTTGCTGATGGTGGCGTTGGCCTTTTGGACAAAGAGCACAGGAGTTGTCACGGCTCTGGTATTCTGCTCGGCGTTCGTTCTTGGCTACTTCCCAAGGCAAGCTCTTAAGCCCACCAAAAGCGAAGCAGTTTCGTTAGCGGTATTTGCGGTATTCGCGGTGTGCGTCGCCCTGGTAAAATTGCTGGGGGATTCCAGCCTTGTTGGCAACTTGAATTCCCTCAATTCTTCTATACGGGTGGGGTCCGCGACTCCGAATCTGCTGTACTTTGATCTCAAGGAATTCCTGACGGTGCCCTATACGTCCAGCTGGAGCGATGGGGGTGGCCGCCAATACATGATGAATTTTTTGGCCAAGACCTCCATGTTCGGAGAAGCCACTCTGAATAATTCCTTAACTGGCCGCAACTTGGCGACTGTGATGTCTTTCCTGTTTCTTGTGCTTGCCGTAGTTGCCGTCGTCGGCTTTGTAAAGACGCGGATTGGCAAGTTGCATGTTCTCCTTTTGCTGCAGGTGGCGTTCTTCCTTGCGGCCATGATTTATCTGAGGGTCAAGGCTCCTTTTGCCTGTAGCTCCGATTTTCGCTACATCGTGCCGGTATTGCTTTCCGTTATCCCCTTTGTGGGGTTTGGAGTGTTCAAGGATGATGCTTCCCTGAAGTGGAAGTGCCTAGGGGTTGGTTCAGTAATTTTGTTTGTCCTGTGCTCTATCTGGCTGATGACGACATTGTAGGCGGTTGGCAGGAAACTGTTTTTGCGTGATGCTCGGATTTTGCTAAATTGGCGACTCGAATGCCGCAAATCAGACAACAATTCAACAGGCTGCTGGTCATTAACGGGTACATGCCAAAGATTCTCTTGGCGGCCGTTATCGGTTTTGTGACTGGCCTTGTTGCGGTGGCTTTCCATTTCGGTCTGGAATTTGCCAGCGACTTGGTGCATAGGCCGTGGTCCGGTGAAAATGCGCTCCCCTGGTGGAGTTTCTCCCTGGTTCCCATGTTCGGCGGCCTGGTGGTGGGCCTGATTATCTACAAGCTGGCGGATGCTCCCGAAACGGCGGGGCAGGGCACCGACAACATGATCAAGTCCTTCCATTATCATGGGGGGCAGATCCGCACTCGTGTGGCCCCGGTGAAGTTTTTGACCAGCATCATTACTTTGGCAACGGGCGGTAGCGCCGGCTACGAGGGGCCTGTTTCGCAGATAGGTTCCGGCGTGGCTTCGACCATCAGCCGAATTTTTAGGATGCCGCAGTCGCTGAGGGGGCAGTTCACCTTGGCGGGGACGGCCGCTGGGCTCGGAGCCATTTTCAAGGCTCCCTTGGCCGGTGCGCTGACTTCTGTTGAGGTTCTTTACCGCGAGGACTTCGAGTCCAACGCATTTGCAACGTCCATCGTATCTTCGGTGGTGGCCTTTACGGTTTACATCGCCTTTGTGGGGACGGGGCCTGCCATCGTAGGCGTTCCGGTGTTCCCCTTTACCAACGGCGTTGAACTGTTGGCGTGCGCAGCGCTGGGAGTTCTCTGCTTCCCGTTCTCTTACCTGTACGTTCGCTGCTACAACGAATCGGAGACGCGATTTGCCAAGTGGAAGATTCCCAACTGGCTTAAGCCTGCCATCGGCGGTGCGTTCATTTCGGTGATTATCCTCGCGTACCCGGAAGTGGCTGGCGGTGGTTTCGAATTTATCGGCGAGGTGATGAAGGATCTGTTGCCGCATACGCTTTGGGGCGTTATTCTGCTGCTGGCTATCGCCCTGGCCAAGATTATCGCTACGGCCTTTACGGTGGGTTCCGGCGGATCTGGTGGAGTGTTCGGACCGTCGCTGTTCATTGGTGGTGTGCTGGGAGCCATGTTTGCGGGCATTTGTGAACTGGTGATGCCAGGTGCCATCCGTGCCCCGGAAATGTTCATTCTGGTGGGCATGGCGGCTTTCTTTGCAGGAGCAGCCAAGGCGCCCATCGCCGGGGTGGTCATGGTCTGCGAAATGACCGGAAGTTACAGTCTGCTGCCGGCGCTTTTGATCGCCTCGGTGATGCATATCGCCTTCTCCAGGCCTTGGAGCATTTACAAGAGCCAGGTGCAGAACAAGTTTGCCTCTCCGGCCCACCGCGGCGACATGGACCAGGATATCCTTCGCATTACCACGGTGGGGGAGGTCATTGAACACTGCGAAATGAGGACTCTGCGCGCCGAGGATTCCTTGAGCGACGTGCTTAAGGATATCGAGGTGGATTACGTCTATCCGGTATATGCAGGCACTTCCAGAACTCCGGCGGGACTTTCTCTAGGCCACGAGCAAACCGGAATTTACATCGGCTTGCTGGACATGTCCATTGTGAAGAACGCCTATATCTCGTCGCCGGACCTGATTCAGCACTTGCTGATTTCGGACTGTACTGTAAAGGCGCCCATGCTTATGGAATCACTGGATTTGCATTCCGCGCTGAACGTCTTTACCCATACTTCCATGAACGAGCTTTGCGTAAAGAATCACCAGGGCGAGGTCATCGGCGTTTTAAGCCATGCCGCCATTTTCAAGGCCTACGACAAGATTGTCAAGCAGCGTTAAGTTGAGGTTGGCGAATTTTTGCTGATCGCTAGGAACACTTGAGTATCTGGCCGGGGCGAATCATGTTGCCCTTGATGTGGTTCAGCTGCTTTAGGCGTGTGATGCTGATGCCGTACTTGCGGGCGATTTTGCCCAGGCAGTCTCCGCGGCGCACCTTGTAGTAGCGGTGCTTGGAAAGTTCCCTCTGGTTTTCGGCTTCGACTTGCTGCAATTGGGCAACTTGGATCGTTGTCGTAGGTTCGCGGAATGTGCCTTCTGCAAAGTTAAAAAGAAGATTGGGGTCAACGGGCATGCCGTGGTACTTGATTTCAAAGTGCAGGTGTGCTCCAAAGGAACGACCTGTGTTTCCGCCGATACCGATAGTATCTCCGGCTTGCAAAACATCTCCGACCTTTACTTTCCAGTTGGCCAGGTGGGCGTAGGTGGTCACAAGGCCGTTATCGTGTTCCATAACCACGTACTTGCCGTAGCCCTTGCGGCGTCCCTGGTTGCGAACCTTGATGACCTTGCCCGGAAACGGTGCCAGAATGGTGCGGTCTTCGCCTTGGCAAAGGCCCAAGTCTACACCGCGGTGCATGCGGTAGGTGCGAACTCCGTAGGGGCTGGAAATTCGCCGGCTGAAGGTGGGTACGAATGCCGTGGTCATGTCCAACTGCAAATCCTTGATGACGCTATCGGCTTCGACTGTGCCGGTAGAATCGGAGGAGGCAGCGGCCAGCTCGGCATCGGCTTCCTCCTGGCTCATTTCTGCCCCGTCTTCAGCATCGGTGCTGTCAGCTTCGGCACCTTCTGCTGATGCGATGGTGGCGTCTGTGGCGGCCACGGTTGCCGGCTCGACGATTTCTTCGGCGGCCATCTGCTGTTCCATGTCACTGGCGATGTTCTCCGCCACTTTTTCTGCATTGGCTGCATCTACGGCGGCTTCTGCTGCGGAATCCGTAGAGGCTGTGTCCGCAACGTTGCCTGCATCGGCGGCGTCGATGGTGGAGTCCCCTGAAAATTCGCTTTCGGTGACAGCAAGCTTTTCTTCTATGATGACTTCATTGGACACCGCATTACTTTCCTGGGCGAAAATAGCCAGGGGAAGGGCACTGAGTGTAATGAGTGTCTTGAAATTCATAATAGTAGAGGAAAAGATAAGTTTTTTTAACCTGTTTGTCACTATCGTAAGCATTTTAGCCACTTTCCTCAGTTTCCTTTCCTCGTACCTCGAACCTCGTACCTCGAACCTTTTTTACTATATTAAGCCTCCGTCAGGGCCTATCATCCAGGTAGGTTCCTAGTCCGGCCAAAGGATATGCCTGCAAAGTTCAGGTTCGGCCGAAAAAGGATATAAAAATGGCAAAGAAAGTTCAGGATGCCCTTAAGGACATCATTTCCCTCTGCAAGC
>JAZLKH010000136.1:0-7712 GCA_045597545.1 Fibrobacter sp. | reverse complement strand
GTGTTGGTGATTTCACCAGTGACCTTGTCCTGCGGAACGTTGAAGTCGACACGGATGAACACGCGCTTGCCAGCGAGTTCGAGATCTTCAATAGAAAGCTTTGCCATGATTAGCACCTTCTGGTTAGAGTTAAAATTTACGGGTGGAAATATAGCTAAACCCCCTAAAAAAAGCCACATGCGCAGGCGTTTAACCCCCAAAGCGGCATCGGCCGAACCGCCACCCCAAGACGAGAAATCGTGTAACCCATTGAAGAACAACAAGTTACAACTTCCCGCGTTTGTTTAGACAAACGCACCATATTTAGTCCTTACACCGTATTTTTTGGAGATACCTTTCACATTTTTTTATATATTTCCTTGAAACTAGTACTTTGGAGTATTAAGATGAAACGTTCAATTTTATTGGCACTCTGCCTTTCTGTCGTATCCGCCTTCGCCGGTGCATACGACATTAATGAGTTTGAAGCAAAAGACGCCGGAACCCCCGACGAATACATCACCGCAGAATTCGGTGGCGAACTGAAGGTCGCTCCGGCTGATGAAGTCGAAAGCCTTCAGGATGGCCGTTTGGTTGTCCGCCAGAAGTTCGTGGATCCCTTTGGCGATGGCGAAGCCACCTACCAGCTTTACCAAGGTGCCGCAGGTGATTTGAGCTCCATGACCGCACTTACCGCCGATGGCGTCGACTACTCCAAGCTGGTAACCGCCAAGGTTTACAAGCGTCGTGGCATGGCCGCCGGCGAGGACGAAGAAAAAGTTTACTTCGACGGCAAGTCCATCTTTGCCCCGGGCCTTACCTCTGCAATCGCCTTTATCGACGGCATGCCCGTCCAGCTGAAGGGCGACGCTCCTGTCGAGGAACCCGTCGCCGCAGCAGCTCCCCAGTCCTCTAGCGACGACGAGTACTGCGATGACGACGACGATGATTGCGAAGATGACGAAGACCTGTCCAAGTACAGAACCAACGCTCCGGTAGACAACACCTCCGCTGACTCCCGCGACTATGCAGCAAATGATGCAGCTGCCGATGTGGGCGACCGTTTCGGTATCGCTGACGAAGTCCGCTTCTGGAGCGCAGTGGGTCTTTCCGCCCTGGCAGTGACCAGCATCGTGATGGGCGTTCTCCAGCACATGGATGCCAACAAGGCCAAGGACGCTTATGATGACCTTGATGAGCTCAATTCCAGCATCATCTCCGTTTGCGGTGGTGACGCAGCTTGCGAAGTAGCAATGAGCGAAAAGGCCGGTTCCCAAAACGGCTGGACCGTAAAGGACTTGCAGCGCCGTATGGACGAAAACAAGAAGACCCAGGATTCCTACACCTCCGCACGTAACATTTGGTTCGGTGTCGCAGGTCTCTCCATCGCAGGTGCAGTCGTACTCTTCGTATGGTAGTCAGCACGGGTAAAATTTCCATCCAAGACCTCCAGTTCGACTGCATCATCGGGACTCTTCCCCATGAACGCGAGAACGAACAACCCATTGTACTGAACGTTTCCGTCTGGTTGGATTTTACCCTGGCAGCCCTCAACGAGGACCTGACCCAAACTATAGACTATGCAAAATTGGCGGAAGAACTCAAAGGGTTCATCCGCCTTTCTTGTTTCCAGTTAGAAGAGACTCTTGTGGTTGAATCAGCCAAGTACGTGCTGGAGCACTACCCCAAGGCGGAAGCCGTGGAAGTTTCCGTTCGCAAGCCCCTAGCCATACCCAATAGCGCAGGCGCCGAATCCACCATCAAGATAAGCCGAAAGTAGCAGGGTTCTGTCACGAGCGAAACGATCTGTAGCGAAGCGCCTCCGACAGGTCGAAAACATCGACGGATTCAACGTTTCGCAAATCGGCGATGGTTCTAGCCACCTTAAGCAGGCGATAGTAACCTCGGGCACTTAAATTCATCTTATCCGCAGCGGAAATGGCAAAACGTTCCGCTGCGTCATTCATTTTACAGGATTCCTTGGCTGCAGCCGAGGACATGTCTGAGTTGGCCTTATAATGCGTACCCTTGAATCGATTACGTTGGATTTCCCTCGCCTGGCAGACTCGCTTACGTATTTCCTCCGACGACTCTGACGATTCCCCCTGGGAGAACATAGACGGATCAACCGGAGGGACACTCACCTGAATATCGATACGGTCCAGCAGCGGCCCGGAAATCCGTTCCTGATAGCGTTTACGGGCCTCGGGCAAACAGGAGCAACTTCGCCTAGGGTCCATAGAAAATCCACAGGGGCAAGGATTCATGGCTGCCCCCATCATAAAGCGGGCGGGCCACGTCACCGATCCGCTAGCCCGGCTCACCGTAATGCAACCTTCCTCCATGGGTTCACGCAAGGCCTCAAGCACACTCCGATTAAACTCGGGGAGTTCGTCCAGGAACAACAGACCATTGTGAGCCAGGCTGGCCTCCCCTGGCCTAAGCCTAGAGCCTCCGCCAACAAGTGACGCCATGGAGGCCGAATGGTGGGGCATTCGAATAGGCCGTGACAACACCGGCTTAAAGTCATCCCATTCGCCAAGGGTACACGCACAGGAGTGAATCCGCGTCGTCTCCAAAATTTCAGTTTCGCTCATGGCAGGCAAAATTCCAGGAAGACACTTAGCGCAAAGAGTCTTGCCCGCACCAGGGGACCCCACCAGCAAAAAATTGTGGGCTCCGGCAGCGGCGACCTCCAAGGCGCGCTTTACCTCAGACATTCCCACCACATTCTTGAAATCGGGAACGTCGCCCATCCCAGGAGCCAAGGTGACCGATTTCAGTCCAGCCGCCCTCTTGGCACAAGCGACAGCACCACCCTGCAACACATCGACGCATTCATTCAGGGAGTCCGCACAGACATAGCGAAGCCCTTCCACAAGGCTCGCCTCTCGTTCATTGGCTCTCGGGATCACAAGCACACTGCTAGAATCCAGTGCCAAGTCCATGGCAATAGAAAGAACCCCTCGAACAGGTTTCAGCAAGCCGTCCAGGGAAAGTTCCCCCACAAAAACAAGTTTATTCAAATCCTTGACTTCTATTTCCTCCGTAGCCACCAGCAAGCCAATGGCAAGAGGCAAATCCAATGCGCTACCTTCCTTTCGCAAATCCGCGGGTGACAGGTTCACCGTTGTGCGGAAACCTGTCACCACCTTGCCTATGGAGCGAATGGCTGACACAACACGCTCCCTAGACTCCCTTACCGCATTATCCGGCAATCCAACCAAAGTAAAACCAGGAAGCCCCTGCGAGGCGTCTACTTCCACGTTCACAGGCACAGCCTTTATACCAAACAAGCAGTAAGAGCGGATTCTTTTAAACAAGGTAAACCAGCCTAGGCCATTGCGGCCTGATACTTTTCCAATACGCAGTTTTCAATGTGTTCACGCAACTGGCGCACCATAGGAAAGCAAATGGAGCGGAAGTCTTCTCCCTTGTAGAAAGGATCGGTAGGATAACCAACAAACAAGCCATTCTCGCCATCCATGACGCGAAGGCCACGAATCACCATCTGATCGTTGAGGACGATGGATGCAAGACCCTTGATGTGGCCCAGACTGGGACCTTCCTTAAAAGGAAACACCTGAACATTGGTTACAGCAAGACAATCGAACTGGGTTGTCCTCGGCTGTTCATTTTTAGTTTCTGCCATAACGGCCTCCTATTTTATCTGTAATGTTCATTGCCATCCCGCACCATTGCAGGACTTCGCTAATGACGAGGCTGTAATGCAAAAGCCATGCCAACAACGGCAGTTTCGTTTTTCGTTCAAAAAAGGCGTTTTCATTTTAGGGAACCGATTAAAAGCGATTAATTAATCAGTGATTAATCGGAGTTTAATCACTGATTAAACTCCGATTGCTGTTGCTCATCTCGGCCTTGTCCAAGCTCGCTTGAGCGCAGTCCTCATCTTAGTCATCAATTGCTATTTTTATAGTATGATTTTAAGCGCAAACATGAACTGGATCCAAAATCAGGGAAAGGCCCTCCCCTCCGTGCTGGCCGACGTGGAAATCACTCGAGATTATTTTACCGTCAACTTCACCGTAGAGGAGCCCGCCGACTGTTTTCGCGCAGAAGTCCGCGAAGACAATGGCCGCAGCTGGGAAGACTCCTGCGTAGAAATTTTCCTTCAGAATCCAACGAACCCCGATGAGTACTTCAACTTCGAGACTACCAGCCGAGGCTATCTGCTGGCAGCCCACGGCCCAGACCGCAACAGCCGCGAGCCACTTGAGCAAGGCGACCTGGACAAGGTACTTCGCACAAAGCAGCTGGCAAGCGTCGCCGGGAACCTCATTTGCTGGGGAATGACCGTGCAAATTCCCGCAACCCTTTTCGGTCTAAAGAGCTTTGACGGTTGCACCCTTCGCGGCAACCTGTACAAGTGTGCCGACAAGGCGAAGGTTTCCCACTACTTAAGCGCCTTCCCCATAGAAACAGAAAAACCGGACTTTCACCGTCCGGAGTTCTTTAGGGAGTTTGCATAGCGCAACAAGAATCGCGCATCATCACTTCATCTTGATTTTCATTTCGAAGACCTGACGACCCGTCTCGTCTTCGATTTTCATATAGGTGGCACCCTTGTAATCAGCTCGGAAAATTTTAAGCAGCATGCCTTCCAAAGATTCTCCGACAAAGTGAACCTCCATTTCAGAGGGAATGCAAAGTTCCCAGTCCGCCGACGAAAAGACATTCATGGAAAGCTTTACGTACTCGATGTTGTTCATGTGGTGGGACATGTCCAGGTGCTGCGGCAAGACACGTTGCTGGTACACTTCCACGTAGTCTTCAGGTTTCACGTCAAACTTGGTGAATTTCTTGTCCATCAGTTTTTCAGGAAAACCGTCTGTGGGGAAATCCACTGCAGAAAGTTTCATGGGGCGATGCTTTTCCATATCCAGGCAGCAGGCTTCCTGTACTGCAAACACGATAGGTTCACCATCTGGTGTGGTAATGGCAGTATTTTCGTTGGTGCGAATTAACGCGTTGTTTGACGGAAAGGAGGTGGTCACTACCTTATCGCCCCAGAAGGGGCGTTTGAAGAACTTGAAGAGCGCCTTGGTAATCACCCAGTAACCGCCCTTCTCCTTCACAAAGAAATTGTCCTGTTTTATCTTGCCGAAGTTTTCGGTGAAGTTATCCTGGACCATGAGCACAGTCTGGGCGACGCCCATCTTGCCGGACACGTCAATGTAAGCCGACGTAATGGTACGTGGTTTTTGAAATACCAAAGGATTTTTTGCAAGGGAGTAAATGTCGAGCATACAGGATCCAGGTTCGAGGTTTGAGGCACGAGATTCAATAATTAACACTCTTAATATAATTGCAATTTCTAAAAAAAGAGTTTGTTACAAGCCGGATTTTTTTTCAATAATCTAAAATTTCAATCGTAGCACTCGTACAGGGCGTTTCTCGTCACCGAACAGTTCAGGGCAAAAACGTTCCTCGCCAGTAGCCACAAAACCGCATTTTTCCATGACGCGGCCCGAAGCGGGATTATCGGCAAAGTGTCCGCTGATAACGCTTCTATGCTGGTTCTGTTCGCCCATGTAATCCAGCATAAGCCGCAGCGCTTCTGTACAGTAGCCCTGATTCCAGTAAGGCTTGCCAATCCAATAGCCTACGGTAGGTTCGTCGCCTTCGGCAGGTAGCCCACAGTCGCAGGATGGGCCGTAGCCCATGGCGCCAATGACATCGCCGGATTCCTTAAGCACAATAGCCCAGGTGCTGTCGTTTCTAAAGACATTCTGGATAATGCTTAAGCTTTCTTCCGCCGACTCGTGAGGTTTCCAGCCGGCACGACGACCGATGTCCGGGTCTGAGGCAAGTTCAAAAAGGCGTTCCGCATCAGCGTCATCCCAAGGGCGCAGGAAAATTCGTTCCGACTGTAACCGCAAAAATTCAAAACGATATCGCTGAGGAACACCAGGATACTTCTCCCGGTCCACTTCACTCAGGAACATTTGCTTTTCGCGAATCCAGCGGCCCTTATCGCCATACATCTTGCGATAGACTACATAGTCTTCTTCCGTTTCGGAATGCTTGGCCACAGACTCTACGCAGTAGTAGAGATTCTTGAAATGACGATAAATACCATTGACAACAAGTTCACGAGTCATAGAGAGAATAATAAAAATACGCCGACGTTTCCGCCGACGTTTTTGATGAACTTTGATATTTCTGGAGCGCAGATTAGATGCGCAACATTTTCTTAAGCGTAGATAATCAAGCTAGACAAGGCGCGAAAGCTCGTAGCGTATAAAACATACGTGAGAGCTTGAGCAACGAAGTATAGCGTAGATTAGATGCGCTGGCGCTCTACGAGCGCTAAAGATTACGGCTCGGTCATGGAAATAAGCAAGCTTATTTCCGCGACACTCACCTTAGATCTTTTTAAGAACCAGGAGGTGACCAGGAGCCTTGCTCGGATCCAGGCGGACAAAGTTCTTGTTACCGCGCCAGACGAAGGATTCGTCGGTGATCAGGTCCTTCAGGAAGAAGAAGCTGTCGTTGTCGAGGCCAAGCTTTGCCATGTCCAGTTCCACCATGCCTTCCTGGGCGTTGTCCATGTCCATGTTGCAGACGAACAGGAGAACGTCATCGCCAGTCTTCTTGGAATAAACCATGAGCTGGTCGTTGGCGCAGTAGTGGAAGTCCAGGTTGTCGTATTCCTGGAGAGCCGGATGTTCCAGGCGGGCGGTGTTCACACGGCGGACGAAGTCCTGGATGCCGGGGCCAGCCCAGTTGTGAACCTTGTACTGGTACTTTTCAGAATCCTGCAGTTCTTCCTTGATGGGAGACGGAATATTTTCGCAGAGTTCGAAACCGTTGTACATACCGGTAAGGCTAGAAAGGGTACCAGCCAGGAAGTAACGCTGCTTGAAGGCATTTGCACCCTTGTAGGCCAGATACTTGGGGAAGATATCCGGTGTGGTGGGGAAGAAAATACCGCGCATGTATTCCTTGGCGTCGGACTGTGTCAGTTCCTTCAGGTACTGTTCGAATTCCCACTTGGCGCTACGCCATGCGAAGTAGGTGTAGCTCATGTCGAAGCCAGCCTTGGCCAGACGATGCATCATCTTGGGGCGGGTGAAGGCTTCTGCCAGGAACACCAGTTCAGGGCGCTTTTCCTTCACGTCGGCGATGAGCCATTCCCAGAAGGGGAAGGGCTTGGTGTGGGGGTTATCGATACGGAAGATTTCCACGCCCTTGTCGGCCCAGAACAGGATGATGTTTTCGATTTCCTGCCACAGTTCCTTGTAGTTCTTGTTGTAGTAGTCGAAGGGATAAATGTCTTCGTACTTCTTGGGCGGGTTTTCAGCAAACTTGATGGAGCCATCGGGTTCGTGGTAGAACCATTCCGGATGTTCCTTTACGTAAGGATGGTCCGGAGAGCAGTTGAGGGCGATGTCCAGAGCAAGGCGAAGGCCCTTGGTGCGGGCGGCCTTGGCAAAGTGTTCAAAGTCCTTCATGGAGCCCAGTTCAGGGTCAGTAGCGTAATGGCCGCCGAACTTGTTACCTACGGCGTAGGGGCATCCCGGTTCCAGGGGCTTGCCCTTCTTGTCGGTCTTGGCGTGGAGAGCGTTGTTGGCACCCTTACGGTTGGTGACGCCAATGGGATGAATAGGCACCAGATAAACGGTATCGAAGCCAAGGTCGGCGATGTAGTCCAGCTGCTTTTCGCAGTCCTTCCAGGTAGCGCTCTTGGTGGGGTCAGTGCCCTGGGACTT
>JAZLKH010000135.1:0-35936 GCA_045597545.1 Fibrobacter sp. | reverse complement strand
CGCTGCCATCGGGCATGGTGAGGTTGATTTGAGACATAATAATTTCCTTTTTTGGGCAGTTCTTGCCCGGTTCCGCAGAAATACGACATCTGACGGTGAGGCCAAACATAGAATTTGGAGAGCGCCGTGGCAAATCCTATTTCCCAAACAAATCGGAGTGTGACCCGGTTCTTGTCAGGTAAAGGATTAATTCCTGGTCAGAAACCTTATAAATCAGTAACCAATCTGGCTTGATATGGCATTCTCGACAACCTTCGAAAACTCCCGTCAATGCATGGTCTCGATATTGCTCAGGTAAAGGTTGCCCTGCTTGGAGCAAGTCTGTGACCTGCTTTAAAAGACCTATGTCCAGATTGCGCTTGATAGCGAGTTTTAAGTCTTTCTTGAAACGATTGGTTGCAACGAGATTATACATCCTGCTTTACCTCGCCGAGAAGTTCATCGAAATTGGCGTAGACCTTCTTGTTTGGGTCTGCTTCCAATTGCTTTGCCTCGGCGAGAGCCTGCAGGGTATCTGCGTTGGGGCGAGGTCTCTTGATTTCCATGGGGATTCCCTCGTGGATCAAGCACTGGCGCAGGAACATATTGACTGCGTCGGAAATGGTAATGCCCAGGTCCTTGAACAAAGAGTCGCACTTCGCCTTGACTTCGGCGTCGGTACGAATTTGAAGAACTGCATTAGCCAAAACGGACCTCGTTTGAATTACATTGTCGCTATAATGTAATTTAAAACTATTCATGAGTCAACTCCTTTTCCGCGATACAGGCAAAAAATCACGGATAAAAATGCGTTTACGATAAATATAAATCCATTTAAAAGACAAAATATGACATTCAACTAAAATATCTTTATTACAAGGTGATGGTCAAGGGGGCTTTTGATCGATGCTGTCTCCGACTGCAACGGGCTCCCATTCGGATCTGTTTGGAAGATAGCGTATTCTCAGATGCTGTCTCTCACTAGAAGTCTTTTATGCATCTAATTGAGTTGAAATCCGCATTGCTGGATACGTTTATGAGATTGTCCGCGTTGTAATCAGGCCGTCTAGTTTCGCTAAACACGAAAGCTCTTGTCTGCCAATCGTTGATTGGTGTGGAACTCCAAAAAATAGCCATTTCCCCCATCCTGTTGTATTCTTGGTATTCTGGAGAAGGTTTGCCATCGAAGAAGCCTGTTGGCAAAACATTAAAGCCGTAGTCATCAATACCATTTCGGTGGATCCATTCAGTTTTAGATCTTAGAAGTGCGCTAGCGTTTAAGCCTGTCTTGAATCTTGTTTCGTCCAAGTGGGTGACTGTTTCTTTTAGCGTTTTAAATTCGTCAATACTTGGCAGGTGCCATCCGTCAGGACAGGCGTTTTTGGAGTCTTCCCAGGAATATAATCTCCCATACTTATCGCAATTGCTTTGCAAATCGTCATAGCAACGGCTGCCTTTTGATGCATAATTTAAGTTTTCAGCCATCCAAACCTGGTCGCCAATCTTTACGGTCTTGTATTTTTTTGAATCTTTCACCGTTTTGGTGATGGTCTTTGTAAACAAACCGAAAAGAATTTTTGTGGAGTCCGTGATTTCTATTTCCCTGGAATCTATAAAACTCCCAAAACTCGCTAGAGGCTTTTCTCTTTCGCTCTTTCGGAAGGAATTTGTTTGGATGTTTTTGACGAAGATGTCTTTTTCTAGGCTCAGTGCCTTCATTTTTTTCGCATGAACTCTCGTTCTGTCATTAAATAAGGGATTTAGGCGTGTATATCGTCCGCAAGCCTGAACTTTGTTCGGTAACTTTGCGTTTCTGATTCCCGGCCCTAAATCGTCTTCAATGTCTATGATGTAATTTCCTTTGCTAATTCTTGGCGAGAAAATTTCGATTTCAATAGTTCCGTCTCTTACATAAACGGAATCGATGGTGTGTTTTAGTGTTGTGTCTTTTTCGTCGTAGAAAAATACTGTTAGATAATTATTGTCTGCAAGATTTGTTTTGATTTTAATCAAGATGGAATTGGAGTCGGTTGTCTTTGCAGAAACCTTAAAATATAAATCATCGGGAATATTTTTTTTATTTGTTGCGCCCAAACGAGGTTTACCGACGGAAACTTTTTCACCATCGAAAAACCAACTTGTGCCGTTTTGTTTAAAGCCGATTTCTTTGAGCATAGCTATGGTCTTGTAATCCATTTCTGCATAAGAAAGAATGTTTGATGGACACATTTCCTTGTAGTAATTCTCATAAACTTGAAGAATAGTTTTTTTCTTTATTGCCGATAAATCTATCAGGGCCAGGGCTGTTGCCCGATCTGTACTAAAGCGATTCTCGTAGTATTCTACTCGTTCATCTAGTAAATCAGCCTCAATTCTTTCTTCAGAACGCTGTTCCGCATATATATTAACATCTTCGTAGTATGTTTTGTTGTGACTGTTGATGTTTATTGTACTGCCACCTCCCCAATGGTGATGGCGAGCAAAGGAGGAACTGGCGATTATCAATAACAAGATGAAAAATTTCATAGGCATTCTGTGTTTAAAATCTTCTTCCCCCTAAATATAAATCCATTCAAAAGACAGAATATGACATTCAACTAAAATTATCTTTATTGCAAATAAAATCACTCAAAAAAGGAATTTCCCATGAACTGGAAAGAAATTGATAAAATGTTTCAAGGCAAACGCGTTGAACGAATCGTTTTGAAATTTAGGAATAAACGCTACACGAGAAAGACCATTGTCTATCAGATGAAAAACTACTGGATAAATGAATTCTACCATATTCTCGGAAGTCAAAAATTGTGCTTTCATGGCTGGGATATCCCCAATGACCATGAGTACGTTGATTTTGAAATCAAGAATCTTGAAATGTTTGAGGAAACTTACAACAAGTTCAATAGGAAAGAATATAACTACGAAAATGATGTGTAAATATAAACCTTGCTCTGTGTAATGGTTTGTGTTATATTTGTAATGTATTGAATTTTCGATGAGAGGCGTTTTATGGCGACTACAGTGCTACAAATTCGTATGGATGAAGACCTCAAAAACGAGGCCGCGGATCTTTTTGACAAGATGGGGATGGACCTTCCCACAGCAATCCGCGTTTTCTTAAAGCGAGCTGTGGCTGAAAAGGCGATTCCCTTTGAAGTTCGCGAACCTCGCGCCACCTATTCCGCGAATAGGGGCTGGAGCGCGTTTATGGAATTGCGCAATCAAGCTCAGCAGGGGGCTGCCGCAGGGATGAGTGAAGAAGAAATTGAGGCCGAAATTGCTGCCTACCGCGCAGGAAAATAACAACAGCGGAGGTTGCCTTGGTTTATGCTGTTATTGACACTAATGTTATTGTGTCATCTTTGCTGACGAAGAATCCTTTATCTCCGGTGATGTTGGTGATGCACGAACTCTTTGCCGGGAAAGTGCAATTGCTTGTTAATGATGCAATTCTTGCAGAATATAGAGAGGTCCTTTCTAGACCGAAGTTTGAACTTGATAAAAAGGCTGTTGATGAAACTTTAGAAAACATCAAGAATCTTTGTATAAACGTTGATGCTCCCCAAAGCGGTGTTGAACTTCCTGATCCAAAAGACATTGTGTTCTATGATGTTGCTCTTGCCTGCCGTGATAGGGATGCGTCACTCGTAACTGGGAATACAAAACATTTTCCTGGAGTTCCTTTTGTTGTAACTCCTCGGGAGTTTCTAGAAATTCTTGCGAAGAACTCTATCTAAAAATCAGATTCAAAACTGCACTCTTGATCTTCAATTCCTTCAAGTAAGCCGCCGTTCACTTCGTCAACATCAAAATAGAGAATTTCTTCCAGGTCTTCGCCGTACCAGTCTTCTTCGTCTTCCGACAGACCATCACCGCAGTAGTTCGGGTCTTCTGATTTTTGGAATTTTTCCACAAGGTCTTGTAAAAACCAGGGGCCGCCGCAGTCTTCGATGATGCCTCGGACTTTTCCCTTTAGAACTAAGGGGAGGTCTTCTTTTTCAAAGGCATCGTCTTCAAGAATTTTCTCTAAGGAAATTTTGAATTCCCAGCCGTCGCCAAAATCGTATTCCAGACGTGCGTTGTCCTTGACTTTCTTGAAAACATCTTCGACCTTGAATTTTCGGATGTCCTCGCTTTCGTTGACAAAGTCTTCACTTGGAATCTGGTAAGTGATTTCGTTGCCTACAAAAGAACTGGCGCTTTTCTTGAATATGTCTTGGAGGAGTTCCCGCTTGTCTTTCTCGTTGATCTTGTTGTTCAGTAGGTTGCGGATGTCAATAATGTTTTGGGGCGCCTGAGCGCAGGAGTCATCTTCAGAGGATTCCTTTTTTGCAGACAAGGCGAACAAGTGGCTTGCCTGGCATCCGAACATATACATGACTGCGTATGCGAAGTGGGAAAGCTTCATGTCGTCGGTAACGACAAATCGCCTCCACATGCGAGGCTTGAAATTTTTTAATTCTGCAACAAATTGATATATGGCCATAAAATCCTCTTTTATCAAATCTAGCAAAAGAGAGTGATGTCACACTTGCCCCCTTGCTTTGTTCTTGTATTAATGTATATTGGTAAGGAAAGTAAGGAATTGTAAGGGGTGTAAATGTTGTCAGCTAAAATAACCTCAAAAGGTCAAATTACCATACCTGTGGAAGTTCGAAAAAAACTTGGGCTTCAGGAAGGTTCCTATGTGACATTTACTGAATGTGAAGGAGGCGTTGTCATGGCCAATGCTTCTACTTATTCCCGACAAGGGACTCGGTCGGAATTTTCTGGAGCATCGGTAGTTGCTGAGGGGAACGCTGTGTATGACGCTTCGCAAACAGCATCCCTTGACGATGTTTTGGCGGATCTTTCTGAAGCTCAGCGCGGCTCCCTAATTAGCGCTTTGCTTGGAAAATCTTTTGCGGACGAGTTAGATGAATGGCGCCGTGACTTTGATGTGGTTGACGATGGCGTCTCCAAAGTACTGAGCAGAAAGTCTCGGGAACTGCCCAATATCAAAAAGGTTTCAAAAATTTGGGGATAATGATGGATTGCTTGTACTTGCTTGATGCAAATATTGTTTCTGAATTTTCAAAACTGGATCCAGATGAAAATGTTATGGCACAGATGAAACGTAAGGAACGTTTTTGCGCCATCTCTGCTGTTACGCTTCAGGAATTGCAAATGGGTTTGGAACTTTTGCCCGAAGGAAAACGAAAAGACCAGATTAGAGGATTTTTGGAGGTCGTCAAGAGAAGGTTCTCTATCATTCCCTACGATCGAAGTGCTTCGGTAGTGTGCGGTGAAATTCTTGCGACAATGCAAAAGATGGGTCCGCCCCGCCCTGTTTGCGATTCGCAAATTGCAGCTACGGCGCTTGCCAACAACATGATTCTTGTGACTCGTAATACAAAAGATTTTCAGCCTCTTCAGAAAATCAGTTTGCTGAAACTGGAAAACTGGTTTGAAGTATAAAGGGTTGAAAGTTCTATGAAAATCTTGTATTGGAAAAAGCCTGTTAAGGAAGACTTTGCTGTAGAAAGTCCTGCGAATTTAGATGAGATAGAGTCATTCGTTGTTGCTGAACTTGTTCGCAACAGGATTAAATTTGATGGGGATTATCATCAGTATGGCGTATGTATATACAACAACCTGGCGCCATTGGGGACGTTTAACAGCAAATGCCTGGAATCAAACGTTTTTGCACCGCCCGGCGTTAGAGCCTAACTGGGAATTTTTGAAATTGTAGTCGAATTCGCATTGAAAATGAAATGCTTTTCGCCAAAACTCCATTTTTAAACGACTTTTGGCGAAAAGCACATTTATTTTTCGCCGAAACTCTACTTTTTAATGACTTTTGGCGAAAATTAATGTAAATTATAGTCATGAGTCTTATTGGAAGAACTGCTGAAATTGAACTACTGGAACGCTATGTTGCCTCTGCAAACGCCGAGTTTATTGCCCTCTATGGACGACGTCGAGTGGGCAAAACGTTCCTGGTGAATCAGGTTTTCAAGGGGCGTTTTACCTTTGCCATGACAGGCGTTCTTGACGGAAGCAAGGAAGAACAGATGGGCGCTTTTGTGGATGCGCTGGATTTGTTCGGGTTTGAATGCAAAGAACGACCTGAAAACTGGATGGCTGCTTTCACGGTGCTTCGCAAGTTTTTAATGCGCAAGGTTTCTTCTGGTGAGCCATGTATCGTTTTCATTGATGAAATTCCTAGTCTAGATACGCAGGGCTCGGGCTTTGTCAAGGCACTTGGACATTTTTGGAACAGCTGGGCATCTAACCAGGATAATTTCAAACTGATTGTTTGCGGTTCCGCAACATCATGGATGGTCAAGAACCTGATCGACAGCAAGGGCGGGCTGCATAACCGGATTACCCATGAAATTAAACTGAAACCGTTTACTCTTCAGGAGACCGCTGAGTATTTACAGTCAAGAAATTTTGCATGGTCCAGACTGCTGGTTTTGCAAACTTATATGTTTACCAGTGGAGTGGCCTATTATCTTAGCTTGTTTGACGAATCCGAAAGTCTTGCACAAAACATCGACCGTCTTTACTTTGCAGAAAACGGCGAGATGCGCCGCGAATACAAACGCCTTTTCAAAACATTGTTCAGTTCTGCCGAACCTTACATGCGCCTTGTAGAAATTCTTGCCCGGAAAAAGGAAGGCTTGACTCGCAAGGAAATCATTGCAGAAACGAAAAGCGAAAAAGGCGGAACACTTTCGGAGCAACTTCAGAATTTGGAAGAGTGTGGCTTCGTTCGCAAGTTCATGATTAGGGAAAAGAAGGTGGTTAAGGAAAACGGGGGAATCTATCAGCTCGTAGATCCGTTTACATTGTTCCATCTGTATTTTGAAGGCAAGGCGAAGGGCGACACTCGTTATTGGGAGAATCACATCAACACGCCTGTTGTGAACTCTTGGCTGGGTACAGCTTTTGAAAAGGTCTGCCTGCTTCATGTGGAACAGATAAAGGCGGCTCTCAAGATTGCTGGAATCTCCACACAGCAGTATTCCTGGCGTAGTAAGGATGCTGAAAATCGCGCCCAGATCGACTTGATTATTGACCGTGCCGATGGAATGATTAACTTGTGCGAAATAAAGTATTCGGAAACGGATTATAGCCTTAGTGAAGTTGAGTTCCAAAAAATTGAACGTCGCTTTGCCGCATTCGCCAATGAAACGGGAACTCGCAAGGGCATATTCAAGACGCTCATTACGGCAAGTCCCGTGAAGAAAAATCAGTACACGGAATCGCTGCCAGTGAAACTTACTTCGGATTGTTTATTTGCGTGAATTGATTCAACGACGAGAAGCGTTTAACTGTTCCAAATCATCTTTAATTAAAAACCAGTTTCTCATCACAGAATAGAGTTATCTGTAGTTCCGGGAAGTTCCTGTTTAACTTTTCTGCTAGGGCAACCCACTCCTTGCTGTGACCATCTCCTGCGCCAGTTCCACATCCTTTAAGGTCTGTAAGGTAATGGCACATTTCGTGCACGAGTACATTGCGGTATTGATAGTATTTTAGCTTATAGATGCTGTTTATGATGATGCTGCGGGGCTCGTTTGGAATGTATTGCCCTACAGCTGTTCCGATGTTGCCGTAGGAGACTTCAATGTCGGGCAACTCGCCATCAAAATACAGGTTGTTATACAAGTCAAATGTGGTGCTGAGGAATTCCTTCGAAGGAGCCACAAACTCTTCGTCATCCAATTCTCCAGGCAGGGGTGGGCGTTTCGATTTTTTTTGTTCAATACGCGTTTTTTCGCTGTTGTGAAATGCTTCCTTGAGCAACTCGCGTTCCTTGGGAAGAGCGCGTTTTTCTTTAATATGCTTGATTTCTTCTTCAAGAATGTTGTTGACCATTTTGGAGTCCAGTTCCAGGCTTTGCTCTCCGGAAACGGATTTGTCTGCGAAGGCGTCAAATAGGGACTGTTTGTATTTAAGTAAGGCCGTAATTCGTTCGTCGATGGAGTCGGAACATAATAGGCGATATACAAGCACGTTGCGAACCTGGCCCATACGGAATGCTCTAGAGATGGCTTGAGTTTCTGAAGACGGCTTGTATTGTGGCTCGCATAGTATAACCATGCTTGCAGCCTGTATATTCAAGCCTACGCCGCCAGCGGTAATCTGAGATACAAGAACTGTTCCTGCAGGAGCCTTGCTGAATTCATCGATAATATCCTGGCGTTGCTTTGGAGAGACTGCGCCCGTAATTGGGCTTACGCACCGGTCGCCAAGAACATTGCATATAACTGCAATTGTGTTGAGGAAGTAGGAAAATACCAGCACCTTTCGATTTTCAAGTTCAGCCTCTTCGACAAGTTCCTTAAGGCGACTGATCTTGCATGCATCCTCAGAATTTGGACTGTTAAACGACATCTGACGCGCTTTTTGTATTTTTCCGTCAAGGATTGCACTTTCGTAAATGTCTCGCTCCTGCTCGCCCATGTCGCACCATTCTTCGCTTTCTATTAGCTCGGGCAATTCAGACAGGACCTGCTCTCTTTTGCGTCTGTAGTACACGGGGGCAATAAGTTGCAAAAACTGGGGAGCTACAGCCATGGCAGCAACATCCGCTGCCTTTTGCGCAATGGCCGGACGTAGAATTCCTATAAGAGATAGCATCTCTTTTACTCGGTTTTCTAGAGCCGTACCCGTCATGAACAAGAGTCGTTCTGTGTGTTCGCATAGTCTGCGGACGTTTATGGAGCGTTTTGCACCTGGGTTTTTGATGTAGTGAACTTCATCTACGACCAGCATTGAATAGGCTTCTGCAGGTTCTAGCGAGAAAAAGTTTGTGGTTTCGTAAGTCGTAACTGCAACACCGCCTTCCGCTTTCCATTTTTCGATGTCCGTTAATCGATTGGAACCGTGAATCTTGATGTATTTGAGATTACTTCGTGTCTCAATTTCTCGACACCAGTTTGTAAGCACGCTGGCGGGACATACGACAAGAAAGTGTGTTGCTCCGCCGTTGCGCAAGGCTATCATGGCAGCGATTGCCTGAACTGTCTTGCCAAGGCCCATTTCATCGCCGAGAAGAACCTTGCCTTGATGAAGGATGTACTTGACTCCCCATTCCTGGTAACGACGCAAAGCGCATTTCATGCCTTCAAGCGTAGGCTGTTCTTGCTGAATTTCCTGGGAAATTTCCGTTGGAAGTCCGTAAATTTCGTTTTCTTTCTGGAATTCGTCAGGAAAGAGTTTTTCTAGCAGAGTGTAGTATTCGACAGAATTTTTTTCGAAGTCAAGCCAGGCGTCTCTTGCCAACGCTACTTCTATCTTGTTGATTGCGGTCTGCTGCTGGGTTATGTTCTTCCAAATGCTGCCTTCAAGAATTTCGAAAAGACCTTCGTATGCTGCTGCAGCGGCCTCTTTAACAGTCTTATTCCTGAAGAAAAACTTGATCGCGTGTGTGGCTGGCTCCAGGTCTTGCAGGGCGGAGGCTATATAGTCTGCCTTGCCATCAACCGCGGTAATGCATTTCTTGACAGTGGGCAAAGCCTTGCGGTAAACATATAGAGCCTGAACAAGATTTGTGGATAAATGATCCTTTCTTTCGCTGTCGATCTTAATCTTGACTGTTTCCATGGCCTTGGAAACAATGTTCTGGACCTCATCCTTCATTAAACGGGCTGTCTCTATACTGACTGGGTAGAATCGGTCCAGCTCCTGGTCTGTAGAGTCGTAAACTTGGGCGTAGTTGGTAAGGCCCATTTCTCGTAAGGTCTTGACTTTTAGGCGAGGCACGGCCCGCAACAGCTCTTCGATGGGAATCCCTTCCAGAACCTTTATTGCGGCTTCTTTTCGTAAATTCTGGACGCAAGCCGTGATTTTATCAAGGTAGGATTCTTCCTTGGCTTGTAGGGTTGCAGAAATTCGGGAAAAAGCGGGTGCCTTTCCCATCAATTTTTGAGCGTCTATAGCCTTAAAGCCTTGTTTCATGGACGTAAAAATAAAAACAATCGCTTGACAAAAGATGACATTTGACTTTTTTATTCTGCCACACTCGTGCCCAAGAACATAACTAATGTGTTGTGGAATTTTCAAGTTTGACCTGAAATTTCCATGATGTGTTGAACTTTCTGGATGTTTTTCGCCAAAACTCTGCTTTTTAACGACTTTTGGCGAAAAATAATGTAAACTGAAGAACGTTTCTGGTGAATCAGGTTTTCAAGGGGCGGTTCGCCTTTGCCATGACAGGCGTTCTTGAGGGAAGCAAAGAAGAACAGATGGACGCCTTTGTAGATGCGTTGGTTTTGTTCGTGTTTGAATGCAAGGAAGTTCCAAACCGTTTGACTATACACTCTCCACGTTTCGTAAATATAAACAAAGTTGTTCCTTTTCATTAGTAAATATTTGTTTCTACATTTGGTCGTCATGCCAATCCAGTTGTCCGATCACTATGATTATTCCAGGCTTTTGCGCTTTACGCTGCCTTCCATTGCCATGATGGTATTTACTTCCATCTACAGCGTGGTGGACGGTTACTTTGTATCCAATTTTGCAGGTAAGCAACCTTTGGCTGCTGTGAATATGGCATGGCCCGTGATTATGATGTTGGCTTCGCTGGGTATGATGTTCGGTACTGGCGGAAGTGCCTTAATAGCGGCGGCGCAAGGTCGTGGTCGTTTAAAGCGGGCAAACGAATATTTCTCTCTGATTGTCTATGTGGTTATTGCGTTGGGATTTGTCCTGCTGGGGGCCACCTGGTTCTTGATGGAGCCTATTATGAAGTTGCTTGGCGCCGAAGGTGGCCTTCTTGCGGATAGCGTTTTCTACGGGAAGGTTTGCTTGGTTGGGCTCCCTGCCTTTATGATGCAGATGTTGTTCCAGTCCCTGTTCATTACCGCAGAAAAGCCGCAGTTGGGCTTTTACGTAACTGTTGGCGCAGGCGTTGCCAACATGGTTTTGGACTGGGCGCTCATTGGGGTTCTAGGAATGGGGCTGTTCGGTGCAGCCCTAGCTACGGACATTGGCTTTTTGGTGGGCGGTGTTATTCCGCTGTTCTATTTCGCCCGTAAAAATTCCAGTACGTTGCACCTGGGCAGAACTTCCTGGAGGCCTCACGCTCTCTTGAAGGCTTCTTTCAACGGGTGTTCCGAAATGCTTTCGGGCATTGCTTCCTCTGTGGTGACGTTGCTGTACAATTACCAATTGCTGCGATTTGTTGGTGAAAATGGTGTGGCGGCCTTCAGCGTCATTATGTATGTGAACTTTATCTTCTTTGCGCTTTTGATCGGCTATTGCAACGGGGTGGCTCCCGTGATTTCTTATCACTTTGGCGCCCGCAATCAGGTTGAATTGAAGAATCTTTTCAAACGTTGCATGGTCATTATGGGCGTGTCCGGTGTTGGCTTGCTTGCGCTGGCTCAGCTTTTGGCGGTTCCCCTTTCAAGAATTTTCGTGGGCTACGACGAGGCGCTTTGCGATATGACGGTAAAGGCTTTCCGCATTGTTTGCTTCTGCTTTGTGCTTTCGGGATTCAACATTTTTGCGTCGTCCCTGTTTACTGCGCTGAACAACGGCTTTGTGTCTGCGGTAATTTCCACCAGCCGTTCCATTGTTTTCGAGGCGGCCTGCGTGCTTCTGCTTCCCCTGCTGTTTGGCATTAACGGCATCTGGTTTGCCATTTGGGGTACAGAAATGGCGACCTTTGCATTGGCCGCCTTCTTTGTGATTCGTAAGCGAAAAAATTACGGATACTAGCGAATGTAGTAGACGTAGTTTTCCTTGCGGGCGAGAGCCTTGGGGACTTCGGTTTGGCGGTAGCCCAGGGCCACGTGACCGATGCCTTCGTAGTTGCCCTGGATGCTGCGGTGTTCATCAGGTTTCCCATCACAAGGCTTCCGTCATTGATGTAGGTGCCGCTGGCATTGTTTGCGTCTTTATCTGCAATGACAATCAAAATGACGGGGGCGCCGTAGAACGGGTCGAAACCTTCGGGCCAGCCGCCGATCTTGCGATTTTCTTCTGCAATCTGATCGCGGAGTTCCTTGTTGGTAACGGCGATGATGATGGAAGACTGCTGGTTCTTTCCGGAGGGTGCGAAAGTTCCTGCACGGAGGATGGCTTCCAGTTCCTCGTCGCTGACCATGTCAGGCTTGAACTTGCGGCAGCTACGGCGGTTTGTGTGCCGGATTTTGATCGAAATTAGGGTACTAAATTGCCTTCTTGGGGTTGTTTAGTATCCCATTTGTTACTTTGTTTGTGGCGAGATGACCGAAAAATGAGAAAAAATATCTTTTTATCGGGTACTAAATGTCCTGTTTTATTGAATTGGTTCCCCTCTTTCTCTATAAAAAGGATACTTTGTTCTAAATATGGGGTACTAAACATTGTACTTTCTTCTGTTTAGTACCCTGTTTTGCTAAAAAGGCTCTTGTTTGCGCCCACCCACCGATTAAATCTATTTATAAACTCGGATGTAATCCACCACCTTTTCGTTGGGGAACAGGGAGTCGTCAATGTCGAAGCCGGACCATTGACCGCCAACGGCAACATTCAGCAGTAGGAAAAACGGCTTGCGAAAGACCGCAATGGGTGCAAATTCATCCTAGCATTTCCTTCGTCATCGTCCTTTTCAAGAAAGAATAGCAAAAAAGGGGGGTGTGACGATTTTGAACGACGTTTCTTTGCGTGTGGCATTTGGGTGTTTCGTAAGGTATGAAAAAACATTCTTGAACATATATTTTTATTACATTTCATTTCCGTTGGTAGAATGAGGAAAGTTTGGTTTTATGAGCGGTGATTTGAAAACAAACGTTTTAGTCGTCGATGACGACATGATGTCGTTGAAGTTGGCTGAGTTCATTTTGACTCAGAATTCCCTTGCGGTTCAGACGGTGAATTCCGGTGAAGCCTGCATCGAATTGCTTAAGACCGTAGGCGGTATCGACCTGGTTCTTCTTGACATCGAAATGCCCGGGATGAATGGCATCGAGACCTTGGAGAGGATTCGCGCCGACAAGGATATCGCGAATGCCAAGGTGATTTTCCTGACATCCTGCGAGCAGAGCAAGTATGATGAGGTCTCCAGGCGACTTCGGGTTGACGCCTTCATCTCCAAGCCCCTGTTCCCGGCCGAGTTCATGAACCGCATCAAGTCCGTTCTGCATCCTTCCGATGAGCCTGAAAAGGATTCCATCCTCGTCGTTGACGACGACACTATGAACCTGAAGTTTGCTCAGCATGTGTTGGGCAAGACCTTCAACGTGGAGTGCGCCCCTTCTTACAAGGAAGCCTTTGCATTCCTTGACAGGCAACTTCCTGCCCTGGTTCTTCTGGATTTCCACATGCCGGGAATGAACGGTATCGAACTCCTTGCCGAAATCCGTAAGATGGAAAAGTGCAAGGACCTGCCCGTGGTGTTCCTTACCGCCGATAATGATCGTGAAACGGAAATCCAGGTGTTCCGCGCGGGTGCCTTGGACTACATTCAAAAGCCCTTCGTTCCCGAGGTTGTTCTTGAACGCGTAAAGCGAATTCTTGCCCTTAAACGCTTGCAGAACAATTTGGAAAAGGAAGTGGAAAAGCGTACCTCGGAGTTGCAGGAAAGCCGTCGCCGTCAGGAGATTCTCTCCCTGCAGGTGGTAAAGACCCTGGCCAGTACCATTGACGCCAAGGATCGCTACACCAACGGTCACTCTCTTCGCGTTGCCAAGTATTCCAAGGCCATAGCTCAGCGGGCAGGCAAGAGCCTCGAGGAGCAGAACGAGATCTATTTCGTCGCCCTTCTCCATGACATCGGCAAAATCGGTATCCCCGACCAGATTATCAACAAGACCAGTCGCCTGACCGACGAGGAATTCAACGCCATCAAGCAGCACCCAAGCATTGGCGTGGGCATTCTCAAGAACATTTCCGAAATGCCGAACATTGAGGTCGGCGCCCATTACCATCACGAACGTTTTGATGGCTGTGGCTATCCCGAGGGTCTCAAGGGTTATGATATTCCCGAAATCGCAAGAATCATTGCCGTGGCAGACTCCTATGACGCCATGACATCCCATCGCAGTTATCGTGCGGCGCTCCCCCAGGATGCGGTCCGCAGCGAAATCGAGAAGTGCAAGGGAACTCAGTTCGACCCTTTCTTTGCCGATCGCATGCTGGAACTGATTGATGCCGACGTGAACTATAAAATGTGCGAAGACGGCGAGTCCAAATAACCATAAGTTGATGTAACCTAGATGAAACGCGAATTCAGCTTGAAAACGACTAAGACGAGGATGTGGTTATTCTACATCGTCTCCTTGGTGTTGACGTTTATTGCCATTGTGGTAATCCTTACCATTACCTTCAACTCTTTCTCTAACATGGCCAAGGAGGATTTGCTTCAGATTGGCAAGAATTCCGTGGCTGAAACCGCCGAGAAGACCAATGGCTACCTGGTGAATTCGAAGCGCACCTTGGAGACAACCTGCCAGAACATCGAGTACCTGATTAGCAAGAATGTGCCGAAACGGGAATTGGAGGACTTGCTGGTTTACCAGTCCAACAAGTATAAGCTGAACATCGATTCTGCGTTCACCGGCCTGTACGGGTATATCAACGGGGAATACTTGGATGGCGTTGGCTGGGTTCCGGATTCTGATTACGTACCTACCAAGCGCCCCTGGTACCAGGAAGCCTACAAGGCACGCGGCAAGGTGGCTTTAGTGTCGCCCTACCTGGATTCCCAGACAGGCCGTACGGTTCTTTCTCTGGCGCAGCGTCTATCCGACAAGCGTAGCGTCGTCGCCATAGACATGTTCATGGATGCGGTCTTCGATTTTGTCGAAAAGAATGAGGCCGATGGTACGGAACTCACCATGGTGGTGGACGTAGATGGAAATGTGGTCGCCCATACCGATTCAACCCAGCGCCTGGCGAACTATCTGATGCTGGACCACTTTGGAACGGACCGCGAAGCCCTTGTAAGGAAAACCTTGCTGGTGGGCGATGGCACCTTTGAGTTCTTCAATTCGAGAAACGAAAAGAAGATTGTTTTCGTGAATACCGTTCAGGACGTTTGGTATGTGGTCAAGGTGGTGGATGAAAAGACCTTCTACAAAAAAATTCAGCGCACCATGGCCCGCAACGTGCTTATTTCCCTGATTCTTTTTGTGATAGTCTTCGTGTTCTGTACGTCCAGCTACCGTAACCGTGTTCGGGCCTTGAATTCCAGCCGGGCTAAGAGCACGTTCCTAGCCAACATGAGCCACGAAATTCGCACTCCCATTAACGGCATCATCGGCATGAACACCATGCTGCTCAAGGAGTGTAACGACTCCCACATCAGGGAGTATGCACAGAATGTGCAGAGTGCAAGCCATGCCTTGCTGGCCCTGGTGAACGATATTCTCGATATTTCAAAGATTGAATCGGGCAAGATGCAGTTGGTGAACGATACCTTTGAGCTGTTCTCCATCCTTAACGACTGCTACAGTATCGCGTCTCCTCGCGCGGGTGCCAAGAATCTTAGCTTTTCCATGAACGTGGATTCCAAGCTGCCGTCCATGCTTTACGGTGACGAAGTCCGCTTACGTCAGATAATCAACAACCTGCTTTCCAATGCCATCAAGTACACTCCTTGTGGATCCGTGACCGTAGACGTGGGTTACATGCAGGTTTCTGGTGCAATGAAAAATGAGAAGGCCCGTATCGAACTGCATGTCAAGGTATCTGACACGGGCATCGGTATCAAGCCCGAAGATTTCAAGAAACTGTTCAAGACCTTCCAGCGCCTTGATGAAAATCGCAACAGGAATATCGAGGGCTCGGGCCTTGGCCTGAACCTGGTGAAGAGCCTTGTGGATATGATGGGCGGTACCATCAAGGTGGAAAGCGAATACGGTAAGGGTTCCACCTTCGAAGTGACGATCCCGCAATCCGTGGTGAATGCGGAACCTATCGGAAACTTCAGCGAACGCTACAAGAGCTACGTGGCCATGAATAACGATTCCGTTCAGAAGTTTGAGGCTCCCGAGGCAAGAGTTCTTGTGGTGGACGACGTGGACATGAACCTCAAGGTAGTTCGCGGTCTTCTGAAGGACACCAAGATTCAGGTGGAGATGGCCATGTCTGGAAAGTTTGCACTGGACCTTGCCGCAGAAAAACATTTTGACCTGGTTTTGCTGGATCACATGATGCCCGAAATGGATGGTATCGAAACCTTCCGTGCCTTGAAAAAGATACCGGGTTACGACAAGGGACAGGTGCCGGTGATCATGCTTACGGCCAACGCCATCATGGGCGCCAAGGAAATGTACATGAACGAGGGCTTTACGGATTACATTACGAAGCCGGTTCGCGAAGGAGAACTGAAAAATGTCCTGAAGAAGTTCCTGCCCTCCAACCTGATTCGCGAGGGTGGTTCATTGGAACAGGAAACGGCGTCGGTGGCGTCCATATCGAGCGCCGCCGCGGAGCCCGCCGTGGTTCAAAAGAAGTCGCCTCTGGAAAAGTTGGATTGCTTGGATGTTGCCAAGGGCATGGGCTACTGCATGAACGATGAAGGTTTCTACCTGGACATGGTCCGTGAGTACCTGAAGAACAACCGCCTTGCCGAAATCGAGGGCTTCTTCATGGCGGAGGACTTCAGCAATTACCGCGTATCCGTTCACGCTCTGAAGAGTACATCGCTAACCATCGGCGCGACCGAATTGTCTGAATCGGCCAAGGCGCTGGAATTCGCCTGTAAGGAAAATAACTTTGCCTTTGTCCATGCAAATCACAAGGCGTGTATGAGTGCCTATGCCGACTTGCTGCAAAAAGTTGAGCGGGCTTTGAAGTAGGAGGGAAAATGAAGAAGGTTGTTGCAATTTCCGTAGTGATTTTCGTTGCCATATTTGTCGGCCTGTTCATGACCAAGGTCCAGGTGAGGGATACCAATGTAACTCGATCCAAGACCCGCGTTGGATTGGTGATGAATGGCGTTCGGAATGACCACAGCTGGGGGCAGGCCCACTTTGAGGGTTTGAGGAAGTCCGCGGAAAAGCTGAACCTGGAAATTGACTATCGGGAACTGGTTTCTGAAAATGACTCCATCGTCATGATTATGGATGATATCATTGCCAAGGGCGCAAAGATGATTATCGCCAACTCCTTTGGCTTTGGACCGTTTGCGCTCAAGGCCGCCGCCAAGCATCCCGATGTCAAGTTCTTCCATGCTACAGGTGTAACGCAGGCTCCCAACCTGTCTACGTACTTCGGCAGAATTTACCAGATGCGCTACCTGTCGGGAATTGTTGCCGGCATGCAGACAAAGACCAATGAAATCGCCTACGTCGCCTCGTTTGAAATCCCCGAGGAAATTCGCCATATCAACGCCTTCACCCTGGGCGTTCACAAGGTGAATCCCGATGCCAAGGTCTTTGTAAAATGGTGCAATACCTGGATTGACGAAGAGAAGACGCGAAATGCCGCTCAGGCTTTGCTGGATAACCACAACGTTGATCTGATTACGGTGGGGCTGGATGCGCTTAGCGCCTATGAACTGGCCGAGGAAAAGGGCTTGTGGATTATCGGTTATAATGTGGATAACAGCGAACTGTATCCCAAGCGTTTCTTGACCGCGCCGATTTGGAACTGGGACGCCTTCTATACGGCCCGTATTCTGGAAGTACTGCAGAACAAGTTCGAAAGCAAGCATTACTGGGAAGGCGTCGAAAGTGGAATTCTTGGCTTGGCCCCCTTCACCAAGCACGTTGTGGAGGGTGCCCAGGCGGCAGTGGACGCGGAAATGGCTCGTCTGAAGAGCGGTATGTTTGACGTATTTTACGGTCCCATCGAAGACAACAAGGGCGAAGTTCGCGTTCTTGCCGGTGAAAGCATGACCGACGAGGACATGCTCAATAACTTCAACTGGTACGTTAAGGGAGTTGTAGTGGATGAATAAGAAAAAAGTTTTCGCAATAGCCGTGGCTCTTGCCCTGCTGGCAGTTCTTTGCCTTATCATATTCTCTATTCGTAGCGTGGGAACAGGCGAGATTCAGCAGAAGTCCATTGTGGGCGTTATCATGCCCGGAAGCGTCGATGAACCCGGTTGGAACAGTGTCCACTACAATGGCGTTAAGTCTGCCTGCGATAGCCTGAATGCAGAAATCTACCTGGTCGAAAATGTTCACGACAAGGATTCTCTGGCCATCGATTCCATCGTAGATGTCATGGCGGCGAAGGGCGTTCGCATAGTGATTCTTAGTAGCTACAATTACGCCATTACGTCAAAGTCTACCATGAAAAAACATCCGGACATCTTTTTCTATTGCTGCTCCGCGGAGTTTAAACTAAAGAATTTCAAGGCTTATTTCTCGCGCATGTACCAGGGACGTTATCTTTCTGGTATTCTTGCCGGAATGACCACGAAGTCCAATCGCATAGGTTACGTCGCCGCTATGAGCAACAGCGAGGTCAATCGCGGAATAAACGCTTTTACTTTAGGGGTTCGCAAGGTAAACCCCAAGGCTCAAGTCTATGTGATGTGGACGAATTCCTGGGATGACGCAGCTGTTGAAAAGTCCCATGCCGCCACCCTTGTCGACAGTGTCCACGTGGATGTTTTGACCTACCACCAGAATCAGGAAAATGTACCTAGGGAGGCTGAGGCTCGCGGCGTTCCCTACATCGGCTACAACGATTCTCGCCTTAAGGGTTCCGACCTGCACTTGACTACGGTGATGACAGACTGGTCCATGGTCTATCGTGAATTTATACAGGATTTCTTGCAGCAGAAGAACAAGGATAACATGGCCTACTGGACTGGCATCGAAAAAAATGCCGTAGGGTTGTCTTTCTATTCGCCAGCTGTACCTGATTCTGTGAAGGTCAGGATTCAGGAGACCATTTACGAAATGAAAAATGGCTCCGACGTTTTCGTAGGGGACATCTGGGATAACAAGGGCCAGCGCCGCTGCGACAAGAACGAGGCCGTTAGCGATGCGGAACTCCGTAGCAACATGGACTGGTTTGTAGATGGTGTGGTAATCTATGAAGAATAATTTTAGCATTCGTCTACTTGTCGGTCTATTGGCTTTCGTGGCGGTATTGCTCCTGGTTGGAGCCCTGATGCGAGAAAAGCTGGGAGTGCTGTTTCAGGACTATGCAACAAGGCAGATGTCCCAACAGGCCGCTACATACGGCGAGATGGTTGGTGAAAAGTTGAACGTCCAGCTGGATCACCTAAAGGGAATCTCTGCCGAGATGTCCTTTGACAATGGGCAGACTCAGCGAATTCTCGAGGCCTACCAGAGCAACGAAAATGACGGCACCTATGGTTTGCTGGCCCTGGATGGACAAACCTTGTTCGGTACCAAGGCCGATGTGGTAAACGCCATCGAATTCAAGGGAATTCCCCAGTCCTTCCGCGGATCTGCGTACGTAAGCTATTCCAAGAACAATGGGCTTCTTTTCTCAGTGCCGGTCTACCGCGGACGCAATGTAAAGTACGTTCTGTACAAGTTCTACGACGAACAGGATATCGTGGATCGTTTCGGCATCAACAGCTTTGAGGGCAGGGGCTACGCCTCCGTCCGCGATATGGATGGAAATGTAATCATCGGCTCGGTGAACGACTCCCTGGCTAGTGATGTCTATTGGAACGAATCCACCTATGCGCCTATTTACGCTAAGCTTAAGAACTTGCTGAACATTTCAATCGCGGCAACGGTTTTCGAAACGGTGGATGGCAAGGACGTCTACTATTTCATTGCGGACCTCAAGTTGCCGGGTATGTCCCTGGTCGGAATTGTGCCTGCTTCCGTGGCGGCCAACGAAATCAATGACATCGCCTTCTTGATTCTGTGGGTGTTCGGCCTGCTCATAGTTCTGTTCTCCATTGGTTTCATATATCTGATTCTTACGGAACGCAAGGCCCACGAAAACGAGGAATTGCGCAAGGCCAAGCTACAGGCCGAAAACGCCAACAAGGCGAAGAGCCTGTTCCTTGCCAACATGAGCCATGAAATCAGAACGCCCATCAACGGCATCCTGGGTATGGATGCCATGCTCCTCAAGGAATGCAAGGATGAAACCCTGAGGGAATACGCCCGCAACATTCAAAGCGCCGGTCGAACCCTGCTTTCCATCATCAACGACATCCTGGATATTTCAAAGATCGAATCCGGCAAGATGAAGGTGGTTCCCGTAGATTACAGCCTTTTCTCCGTTTTGAACGACTGTCATAACCTCTTTGCCATGCGTGCCGAGGATAAGTCCCTAAAGTTTAACGTGGACGTGGTTCCGTCTACGCCTTGTGAGCTTGTCGGTGACGAAGTTCGAGTGCGCCAGGTCATTAATAATCTGCTGTCCAATGCGGTGAAGTACACCAACAAGGGTTCCATTACCTTGTCCGTTTCTTACGAAGATGTGAAATTTGCAGGAAACAGCGGTATCCCGGAACAGGTTACCCTGGTGGTTAAGGTCAAGGATACGGGCATCGGCATTAAGCCCGAGGATATGGATAAGCTGTTCCAGTCCTTCCAGCGCCTTGAGGAAAAGCGTAACCGCAATATCGAAGGTACGGGCCTGGGCCTGAACCTTACCAGGCATCTGATAACTCTTATGGGTGGCAAGATTTCTGTGGAAAGCGAGTATGGCGAGGGGACTACGTTTACCATGACCTTGCCGCAGAAGGTGAAGAATGATTCGCCCATGGGAGACTTCAACGAGCGTTTTAAACAGCATGCCGGTGCCCAGGATGTTGCCGTAAAGCGCTTTGTCGCCCCCGAGGCACAGATTCTGGTGGTTGATGATGTGGTCATGAACCTGCGAGTATTCAAGGGCCTGCTCAAGGAAACCAGAATGCAAATCGATGACGCCAGCAACGGTGCCGAGGCTCTGGAAAAGATCAAGCGCAAGCGCTACGACATGATTTTCCTGGATCACATGATGCCTGTGATGGACGGTGTGGAGACAATACAGATCTTCAAGTTCCTTGGGAATAACCCCAATAAGGATACGCCCATCTTTATGCTTACGGCCAACGCCATTGTCGGCGCCAAGAATCAGTACTTGGATATGGGATTTACGGGGTACCTTACAAAGCCAATTAACGAAATGGCCCTGCAGGATGCACTGCTCAAATACCTGCCGAAGAACCTGATTTCATTCGTGCAGAAGGACGTTCCAAGGACGTCCGCCGCGGCGACGCCGATTGCCCCTGCCGAAACCCAGCCTACGCTCCCTGCCGATGAAACGTCGTCTGCAAGTCCCGCTGTCGGCGGCTCCCTGGCTGCCTTGACATTCCTGGATGTTCCCACTGGCCTTGGCTACTGCATGAATGACGAGGGTTTCTACTTCGAGATGCTCAACGAATACCGCACCGGGCGCAAGGATGGCGACCTGGAGAAGTTCTTTGCCGCATCCGATTTCGAAAATTACAGAATTACGGTACACGCCCTCAAGAGCACTTCATTGACTATCGGTGCAAAGAACTTGTCTGGCCGTGCCAAGGACTTGGAGCTCGCCTGCAAGGAAGGCCGTTTTGACTACGTCAGGGAACGCCACGCCGAGGTCATGGCGGAGTACCTGGAATTGCTGAAAAACCTGGACAAGGTCCTGGGCTAGTCCTGGGGAGCCTCGGGCGGAATGCGGGCGATGCTGCCCACGGTGGCGCGGCAGGCCTTGATCAGGTCTGCCGGAGCGATCTTCAGCTGCAAGCCCCGTTCGCCAGCGCTCACGTAGATGTACTCGAAGTTGTTGCAGGTCTCGTGCATGAAAATGGGAAAGTTCTTCTTCAAGCCAAGAGGGGAGCAACCGCCGCGGATGTAGCCGGTGAGGGGTGTCAAGTCCTTCAGGGGAACCGTCTCGATTTTCTTGTTGCCGCTTACCTTGGCGGCACCCTTCAGGTCCACTTCCAGGTTGCCGGGAACGACGCACATCAGGTAGCCGATCTTGTCGCCGTGCACTAGGATGGTCTTGAAAACCTGGTTGATGTCTTCGCCCAGGGAATCCGCCACGTGCTGGGCGCCGAGGTCGTTTTCATCCACCACGTAGGGAATCAGTTCATAGGAAATTTTCTGGCGGTCCAGAATTCGGGCAACGTTAGTCTTCTTGATTTCCATAGGAATCCTTCTTTAACCGCTTCAAATATAAATCAAGGCAAGCCGATTTTCAACGATGTGAAATTTCTATTTTGTGAATCATGGAGCGAAGGTCATTCCACAGTCGATCCGGGTACCGAGCCATTCTCATCGGGAACGGCACCATGGGCAAACGCCACCAGGGGCGCTTCGAAGCCTGTGGCGTAAGTTTTGCTCAGGTGCTGGATGTTGATGCCGGGGAATGGGTTAAGAAGGTCGAATCTGCCTCTAGTCACTCCAGTTCAAACGCCTTGGCTGACGTGGACTTTGCCGTAATTGCATCCCCTGCCACGTCCCACTACGAATACGCCAGGTTTTTCCTGGAGCGAGGCATCGCCGTCTTTGTAGAAAAACCCTTGGCCATAACCGCGGAACAGGCCTGGGAACTGGTGCGGCTTGCGGAGCGCAATGGGGCCGTTCTATTTGTGGCCCAGTCGGAATGCTTCAATCCCATCTTCCTGAACTTCCGAAAGCACTTTATGGCGGAGCTCAGGGCGCGAGCTGTTTTGCGTAGCGGTTTGCAGCAACAGTCGGCGCCTGTGGCAAGTCCTGTCCGCCTAGAATTTCGCCGTGAGCATGGCTACACGGAACGTTGCCGCGATGTGAGCGTTTCCCTGGATATTCTGGTTCATGACTTGAGCATGTTCCTTACCATGTTCAGCTACGATGACGTCGAAATTGTGTGTTACAGACAAAATAATATAACGCCGGGCGCAGAAAAAGGCTTTGTCGAAAAATCGGCGGACCGTGCGGAAATGACTCTGAAAGTCGCCCGCGGCCCCTTCGCAGGAATTACCGCGGACTTTGTCGCCGACCGCAACAGCACTCGTGACATTCGCACGATCTCCGTGGACTTCGGCGATTCCAGCTACGAAGTCAGCCTGGCGCGCTACCTGCCCAGCGGCGATATCGCCCATATCCCCGATTCCTTGGAGAACGAACACAAGTTCTTCTTGAAGCTGCTGGTCGGCGCCTGCAACGATTGGGGGCTTCGCGCCGCCCGCATTGCGGCTCAGGTAGTGGAACTTGCCACGCTGCCTTAAGTCTCGAATTTGACTAGGTTCTTTGTTTGACAAAAAAAGCCCGGGGCATAACCGCGGGACTTTTAGTAGCGAACTGTGAGCAATGAGTTTCGAGCTTAAGTCAGGCGCCTACGGCGCGATTCTTTCGCTCATGGCTCATCGCTGATAGCTCATTACTATTACAGCTTGATGCTGCAGGCCTTGGCGTTCCAGATTTCCTTGGCGTACTGGTCGATGGTACGGTCAGAGCTGAACTTGCCCATGCGAGCCACGTTCAGGATAGCCATTTCTGCCCAGTGCTTCTTGTCCTGGTAAGCTTCTGCAACGGTCTTCTGCATGTCGACGTAGCTACGGAAGTCTGCGCAGAGCATGTACGGATCGTGGGTCAGGAGCTTGTCGGCAATGTGCTTGAACAGCTCCGGACGATCCGGGCTGAAGAAGCCAGAACCGATCAGGTCGATCACGCGACGCAGGTCGTCATCCTTTTCGTAGAAGTCGCGAGGACGGTAGCCCTTGGCAAGCAGGTCGGTAACTTCTTCAACGGTGAGACCGAAGATGAAGATGTTTTCGTCGCCCACTTCTTCCTTCATTTCAACGTTTCCGCCATCGAGAGTACCGATGGTGAGTGCGCCGTTCAATGCGAACTTCATGTTACCGGTACCAGAAGCTTCGGTACCTGCAGTGGAGATCTGTTCAGACAGGTCTGCTGCCGGGATGATCTTTTCTGCGAAGGAAACGCGGTAGTTTTCCAGGAAGACCATCTTCAGCTTGCCCTTGCAAATCGGGTCTGCGTCGATGATGGCTGCAACTGCGTTTGCAAGGCGGATGATCTGCTTTGCCATCCAGTAACCAGGAGCGGACTTACCACCGATCATGATGGTACGCGGCATGATTTCCTTGCCGTCCTTCAGCTGGATGTACAGGTGGATAGCGTGGAGGATGTTCAACAGCTGGCGCTTGTATTCGTGAATACGCTTGACCTGAACGTCGAAGAACATGTTGGTGTCGAGGTCGACGCCCTGAGTTTCCTTCAGGTACTTGGCCAGACGTTCCTTGTTCTGCTTCTTCACGTCCATGAATGCCTTCTGGAACTTGGCATCCTTGGCGAACTTTTCAAGCTTCTTCAGATCGTCCAGATCCTTGACCCAGGATTCACCGATCTTGGAGTTGATGAGTTCGGACATAGCCGGGTTAGCCTTGCGGACCCAGCGACGAGGAGTGACACCGTTGGTCTTGTTGTTGAACTTTTCAGGCCACAGTTCGTAGAAGTCCTTGAACAGGGTGGTCTTCAGAAGGTCGGAGTGCAGAGCTGCCACACCGTTCACAGCGTAGGAACCTACGATGGAGAGGTATGCCATGCGGATCATCTTGCAGCCACCTTCTTCGATGAGGCTCATGCGGGCAAGGCGAGCGTTGTCGCCAGGCCACTTCATGGAAACCATGCGGAGGAAGCGTGCGTTGATTTCGTAGATGATCTGGAGGTGACGGGGGAGGAGCTTTTCGAACAAGCTGACCGGCCACTTTTCAAGAGCTTCGGGCATCAAGGTGTGGTTTGTGTAAGCGAAGGTCTTGCAAACGATTTCCCATGCTTCGTCCCATTCCAGGTTTTCTTCGTCGAGAAGAATGCGCATCATTTCGGCGATGGAGATTGCCGGATGGGTGTCGTTCAGCTGGATAGCCACCTTGTCAGAGAAGACCTTCCAGTCGTTGCCGTGGGTCTTCTTGAAACGCTTGATGATGTCCTGCAGAGATGCAGAGCACAGGAAGTACTGCTGCTTCAAGCGCAGTTCCTTACCGTTCATGGAAGAGTCGTTGGGGTAGAGAACCTTGGAAATAGTTTCGGAAAGTTCCATGTCCTGCACAGCGGCGATGTAGTCACCGTTGTTGAAGTAGGACAGACCGAAGTCGTCGGTAGATTTGGCGCTCCAGAGGCGCAGGTTGTTCACGGTGTTGTTCTTGTAACCCGGAATCGGGGTATCGTAGGGGAGGGCCAGAACGAAGTCCTTGGTTTCCCAACGGTTGTGGAGCTTGCCCTTTTCGTCGGTCCAGCTTACAACGTAGCCGTAGAAAGGAACCTTGATTGCGTTTGCCGGACGGGCAATTTCCCACGGGTTGGGGAGGCGCAGCCAGTTATCCGGCTGTTCTTCCTGTTCGCCGTTCACGATTTTCTGGCTGAACATACCGTATTCGTAGCGGATACCCATACCCATAGCCGGGAGTTCCAGGGTAGCCATAGAGTCCAGGAAGCAAGCGGCCAAGCGACCGAGACCACCGTTACCGAGGCCTGCATCCACTTCCTGTTCGCGGAGTTCGTCCAAAGTCATGCCAACATCGTCCAGGGCTTCCTGAACTGCGTTTTCAACGTCCAGGTTCAGGACGGAGTTGCCGAGGGTACGGCCAATCAAAAATTCCAGGGACAGGTAATAGACGCGCTTTACGTCCTTTTCGTAGTAGGTTTCCTGAGTCTTGATCCAGCGGTCCACCAGACGGTCGCGTACTGCGTAAGCCACGGCCAGGAACTTTTCGTGGTCGGTCACAGTATCCATGCTGCGGGCGAGGGTGTGGTTGATGTGGTCGGTAAAGGCCTTGCGGAATGCTTCCGCATCGGTACCGAGCACCGGAGCTGCTTTCTTAGTAGTCTTTGCCATAAGATTTCCTATGGGTTTGTGGTTAAAATTCTTCCAGATAAACACACTGAAAATTTTGCGATGTAAGTTTAGAAATTTTTACGGAATTTTACAATATAACAGGACCGTCAAAAGCCATTATTATGATGTAATTCACACAACTAAGGGACCCCAAAAAAAGATTTTACGAGCGTTGTAAAAAGAAAAAGTTAGATTAAGGGGGTGATTATCAAAAGGGACCAAGAATGTCGAAAAATTTTAGCGCAATCAAGAACGTGAAATCCATTGTGGCCATGGCCCTGTGCGTTTCCGCCACCAGTTTCTTCGCCGCCTGTGGCGATGATTCCAGTACCTCTCCGGCCCAGCCCAGCCCCGCAGAGCCTACGCTGTCTTCTTCTAGCGAAGGAGTTCCCCCGGTTTCCAATGGCGAGGTGACCGGTGGGGAAATCAACACAGAAATATCCTCTTCTTCCGAAGCGGTTCAAGGTGATGGTCCCCAGGTCGGCGATGTTGTTCCGCCAGTCTCCGGTGAAGTTTCCGGTGCAATCGTCTTTGATCCTACGGTTACGGGCCTTGTGCTTTCTACCGACGAGGATGGATTCTACGATATGGCTGATGTCTACAAGGCCGTTCCCGCCACAAGCAAGGTTGCCTTTGTCATCCGCCATTCCAAGCGTCAGAAGAGTACCGGAACGGAATCCCTGTTGACTCCCATCGGTATCCAGATGGCGACAACCCTCGGAGAGCGAATCGGAGGCGATGAGCCCTTCTACTATGCGTCCACAGACTTTATCCGTACACGCACGACTTGCGAATACATTGCTCAAGGCCGTGGCGAAACTGCCGAAGTGGTCACCTGGGATGGTATCAACGGGGGTTATTTCTTGACGGTCCCCTCCGATACCTTGGATGCTGCCGTTTCCCGTAGTGGTGGCAACCCCAAGTTCATCGCCAAGTATGCCTATGGCGTTCCCTTCACGAGTACCCTTGAACAGAAGGTGGAACCCTATTTCTACCCGGACATGATTGCACGTGCAAATCAGTTCGTCAATGAAGTTATCGTAGCCAACATGTCCGCCTGGAACCGAGTCAGCATCCTTGCTTCTCATGACATGCTGGTGGAACCCTTGATTGCCTACGCCTCTAACAGAACCATCAACCTGAAGGTTTACGAAGCTCCTTTCAGATGGGTGAACTATCTTTCTGGCGTAGCTGTTATCGTCGATGCCAACGGGGTCGTCACAGTTCTTCCTACAAAGGGTGATACCGTTGGGTGGATGATTCCTTCCAAGGAAATTGCCGAATAGCTTTTGCCATGAAAGTAGCAGTTCTTGGTTCCTCGGGGCTAATAGGAAAAAATGTTGTTCGTCTGCTGACCCGCCTAGAACAGGTGGTTCGGGTGTACTGTCCTGTTCGCAAGTTGCCAGGTGAAGGCGTCTCCCCGGATTTTGCCGCTATGGGGATTTTGCAGGGATCGTCAAAGCTTGACTTTGAAATTGTCGATTTTACCGCGCTTGCCCCTGAGGATGAAGGTCACCGAAAATTGCTGGCTGGTTTCCTGGGGTGTGATGCCGTGGTTTGTTGTCTGGGTACGACCATCAGAAAGGCTGGGAGCAAAAAGGCTCAGGAGCAGATAGACGTTCGCCTTCCGTTGACGTGTGCCGCCATCGCCAAGAAGGCGGGGGTAAGGCATTTCCTGTGCGTTAGCGCCCAGGGAGCAGATTCCCATTCGCCTTTTTTCTACAACAGACTCAAGGGTATGCTGGAAGAGGGCCTCACCATGATGAACTTCGAGGCGCTGACCCTGGTACGCCCGTCCTTGCTGTTGGGCAAGCGTAATGAAAAGCGCCTTGGCGAAGACCTGATGCAGAAACTTTTTGGCAAACATCCGGAGTTTCTGCCCAGTTTCTTTAGGCCGGTTCACGCGGAGACGGTTGCCGCGCATTTGGTGACGTCGCTGTTGAAACCGCCTACGGATCATGTGTGTGCGGCGGATGGCGTTCTTGGCAAGCGCATTATCTATAACCGCGTGCTTGCGAAGACGAAAGTGGATCAACTGTTTTGAATAGACTTAAAGTAAAAAAAACACCGACTTGAAATGTCGGTGTTTTTCTAGTAAGGGACTCGTTTATTTACACTGATTAGAACAACGATTTTGGCAACTATGGGCTGAACCGTTCGCGTTGGCTCCGTTTTGATTCAGATGGTTTGAATAGCATTCTTGATAACATTCGTCATAGCTTTTAGAAGTGCAGTTTTTGTTATTTGAAGATCCTTCTGATTCAGTTGATTCCGGGGTATCCTGCGAATCCTTTTTTTCTTCGGTAGAAGCGCTAGCTCCAAGGTGACCATTGCAGCCTCCTTCGACACTGATGTTGGCTACGTCCCAGCTACTGGTAAGGGCACCGCATTCCCCGTTGCTTACCTGCTTGTTGAAATTGGCTTTTTGTGCGGAGGCTCCCGAAATGGCGATTACCCACCATCCACCGGAGAGGCATTCGTTGAGGTTTTCTTTGTTCGAGGCTCCCCAGCCAACGACTCCGGTTCCTACGTTATCAAAGCTCAAGGTGTCTACTATGGAACCTTGGTTGTAGCAAAAGCTGTTGGAGTGTGGCGCTTCGTAGCCGATTACTTTCCAGCTGCCCAGGGCGGGGTAGTTGCCCATGAATCCTTCTTGCAGATGAACGTAAGTTCCGTAGGCGGCGGGAATTTCGCTTGCTTTTGCTTTTGCGATAGCGCCGAACAGCTTAGGAACTCCCACGGCAGCTAGGATTCCTAGAACCACAATCACCACCATGACTTCGATTAATGTGAAACCAATCCGTTTCATTTGCATTCCTTCTTAATCTGCAAAAACAAAATCTTATCCCTTGAACCTGGCGAACTTGATCAGGTACTTCGTCGTCTGAATCGGAGTCTTGAGGAAGGCGCTCTTCTTGTAGCCGCTGAGTGCGAAACCCTGCAGAACCTTGTAGAGGCCGATCTGGTCTTCTCGGTTCATGTTCAGCAGGAACTTGCGGAACTTGAACTCGAAGTCGTGCATCTTGCCAAAGTGGTCGTAGCAGCGCTTCTCGTAGGTCTTCAGGAACGGCTTGCCAAGGTTACCTGCGGCAAGGCCCTCGTTCACGGTCTGCGCGCAGAACCGTCCGGCCCTCATGGCCGCGGCAACGCCGCCACCAGTCAATGGGTTCGTGTGATGGGCGGCGTCGCCAACGAGGGCAAAGCGGTCCATCGTATAGTCCTTCAACGTGCTGCTTACGGGAATCACTCCGCCGACGGTGTAGTTGACCTTGGCCCCTGGGAACAGCTTTTCCAGCCAGTCCATGGTGACTTCCAGAATGCTTGCTCCATTCTTCGACGGAATCAGAAAGCCAGCGCCAAAGTTCGTCACGTTGCTCTTCTGTTTCGGAAAGCTCCAGATGTAGCCGTCGTTGATGAAGTCGTGGCCCTGCCAGAAGGTCAGGTAGTCTGGCTTCGTAAGCATTCCCTGCACCTGGATGTCTACGCCGGTGCAAGTGGTGGAGGGCTTCTGCCCGCAGTCCAGGCCCACCATGCGGCCAATGCGGCTTTCAACGCCATCGGCGGCGATCACCATCTTGGCGCGGATTTCCTGAGTGGTCTCGGCGGTGACGGAACCGTCGCCGTTACCCTTGCCCAGTACGACGCGAACGTTGCGGAAACCATCCTTGGAGTCGCCCTCTACGTCGCTGACCCATTCGGCGCGGGCGCCAGTTACCAGTTCTGCGCCGTCATCGGCGGCCAGCTTGGCAAGCCACGGGTCGAACTTCTCGCGGTTCAGCATGATGCCCGTGCTTGGCTTGGGCACTTCGATGTCTACACCGTTTGGGCCGTAAATGTACAGGCCGTTGATGATGCTTTCGATGCAGCTGTCGTCGATGGGACCGTAAGTCTGCAAGTCGGCAAGGGTGGTGCTGGCCTCGCCGCAGCGTACCGGATAGCCGATGCGCTCGCGCTTTTCCAGCAGCAGAACCTTGCGGCCGGCCTTGGCCAGGTTGCGTGCGGCTACGGAACCGCCTGGGCCTGCGCCAATCACCACTACGTCATATTCGTTACTGAGCATCGTTCACCTCCTGGATGCTTAAGGCGCCTACGGGGCAGGTGCGGGTGCAAATTCCGCAGCGGATGCACTTGTCGTGATCGATCTGCAAATCCAGACCGTACATATCCAGGGCCATCTTGGGGCAAACCCCTACGCAGCCGGCGCATTTTAGGCATTTCGCCTTGTCGTGAACGAGTTTCTTCATTTTATGAAATATATAAAAATGCTGCTGGATCTCCTGAAAAAACATTCCTTCTTCACTGAAAAACAGGAAAAGATGCAAATTTCAAGAACCCGCCTCGAAATAAGTTGAGCTGGTTCTGTAAAAAACACTTAATTTGTATGTAAACGACAGACGCGGCGAGCCCGATTTGAGCGTTTTGACCACATTTTCCAGGCAAATTCCAAAAAATGGGGCTTGTTTTGGATGATTTTTGTTTGTCTGATCAAAAAATTACAGAACCCATGGAACATTCCCTCGGTGGGTTCTGTAAATACGACGATTTTCCTGAATTTTCGGCTATATGCCCTGGCCTATGCGCCTCGGCTCCTGGCTGCGCCGCTAGTAGACGATTTCTCCGGTGAGGCGCTTTTCGAATTCGTCGTGCTTAAGGGGCTTGTCAAAAAGGAATCCCTGCACGGAATTGCAGTTGATGTCCTGCAGGAACTTGGCCTGGACCTCGCTCTCCACGCCCTCGGCGATAACTTCCTTGTTCATCTCCTTGGCCAGGTTTACCACGTTCTTCACCACGATCTCATCGTTGAACTTGGAATTGCCGATGTTGTCCAGTAGGGACTTGTCCAATTTGATGACGCTGACGTCGTAGTCCTTAAGGACGTTCAGGGTGGAGTAGCCGGTGCCGAAGTCGTCAATGGAAACGGCGATGCCCTTTTGTCGCATGGTGCTTACGAATTCCTGCATGGCGGCGCAGTCGTCGTAATCCGAGACTTCGGTGAGCTCCACCTCGATGTACTTGCAGGCGATGTCGTACTGCTCCATCACGCTAAGGATGCGTTCGGCCAGGTGGTCTTCGCGCAGGTGCTGCTTTGAGAAGTTCACCGAGATGCGTACCGGCTCGATCCCCTTGTCCAGCCACTGTCGAATGTCCATGCACACGGTCTCGAAGACGTAGAAGTCCAGTCGGCAGATGGAACCTTCCCTTTCCAGGATGGGTACGAAGTCCATGGGCGGAACAATGGTCTTGTGGCGGATCCAGCGGGAGAGTGCCTCGGCACCGCAGAGCTGCTTGGTCTGCAGGTTCACCTTGGGCTGGTAGTACACGACGAATTCCCTGTTCTCCAGGGACTTGCCGAATTCGCTGGAAATTTCGCGCTGGTGCATGGCGTGGATCAGCATCTCCTTGGAGAAGTGAACCACGTCGGTGTTCTTTGCTGCCCTTGCGACCCCCAGGGCGATGGCGGGATTGTTCAGCAACTCGTTGATGGAGTCCTTTTCGCCCGCCATGAACACGCCGATGCGGCTCTGTACGCTAAAGGAAACGGGCTTCGGGCCAAGGCTCAGCGAAACGGAAAGGCTGGAGAACTTGTCGATGAATTCCTCCACCTTCTCCTTCTTTACCAGGATCACGAAGTTGTCGCCACCCATGCGGGCGATGATCTCGTCGTTGCCCAGGAAGTTCTGCACCTTGGAAACGTAGATCTTTAGGGCGAAGTCCCCGGCCTGGGCGCCGATGGCCTTGTTTACGTACCTGAAGTTCTTCAGGTTCACGAACAGGCTTGCGTAATTGCCCAGCATCTTCAGGGCTACGAGGCGACCGGCGAAGTGGGTGAGTCCCGCCTGGTTTTCCGCCCCGGTCAGGGCGTCGGTGACGGCGGCCTTCTGCAGCAGTGTCTCCAGTCGGGCGGTTCCCGCCAGCATGTTGATGTCCCACAGGAGCAGCTTGATGCCCTGGACCTCGTCTACGGAAAACTGCAACTTGTTCTTGGGGCAGACCTTGTAACTGGCGATGCCACCGTCGTTCGTCTTGAAAGTCTCTACGAAGGGGTAGCTCTGCTGGCATTCGTCCTCGCTGTACAAGGTGATGACGCCGCTGCTGCCCATGGCACCTGGGGTGTGCAGGGAATACTCCAGGTGTCCAAAGCCGAGGGCGTCTGCCAACGGGGCGATGATTTCCTGTAGCTTTTCCAGGGAATCGCTGCTGGTCAGCGAAATGCCCAGAATCTTTTCCCTGAATTCCCTATATATGTTGCTGCAAAGACTAAAATCCATACATCCTCATGCCAAAACCGTTTAAAAATTTAGAAAAGTTTACATGAGTTTCAAGGTTTGTATATTTTTAGTTACATTTTGCCGTGCTAGAGTCTTGACTGTCAAATAGTTAGCTCAAAATCAGTGGCCTCGTCGGTAAAAATTTATTAGCCCTGTCTAATGTTTTATTCTTATTACAAAGGGTGTAATAGGGGGCAGCCGGGGAGTGTGAGCGCCTTATTCGACTATTCATTATTCTATCTTTCGCCTCGGTTTTTAATGAGGTAACCCCTATGAAAAATGAGGCAGAAAAGCCGAATTTCATTACGTCCTCCCTTGACTTTATCGTCAACTGGGGTCGTACGAACTCTCTGTGGCCGTTCCCCTACGGTACGGCTTGTTGTGCAATCGAATTCATGAGTACCGAAGTGGGTCGTTACGACTTGTCCCGTATCGGTTCCGAATACGTGCGCTTTACCCCGCGTCAGTCCGACGTCCTGCTGGTGTCCGGTACCATTACCTACAAGCAGGCTCCGGTCCTCCAGCGCATGTACGGGCAGATGGGCGAACCCAAGTGGGGGATCGCCATGGGCGCCTGTGCTAGCTCCGGTGGTTTCTACGACTGCTACTGCACCGTACCGGGTATCGACCACATCATTCCGGTAGACGTTTATATCGGTGGTTGCCCCAGCCGCCCCGAAGCCTTCTTCGACGCCATGTTCGACCTGCAGAAGAAGATCAAGGACGAATCCTACATGAAACAGCGTGCCGAACGCGTCAAGGACCAGCTTGAGATGATCAAGGCTAAGACCGCCGAGGCAAAGGCTAACGCAATGGACCTGGCTCATGCAAAGATTGCAGAAGCCAAGGAAATTGCCGCTGAAAAGAAAGACGAAATTATCAAGAAAGCCCAGTTCTGGAAGGAGTAAGAATGGAATCTGTAGAAAAGATCGTCTCCCTCCTGGAAGAGAAGTTCGCCGGTAAGTGCGAACCCCTCGCCAAGTGGGACGCATGCGTCGTCATCGCCAAGGAAAACCTCCACGCCGCCGTGGAATTCCTCAAGAACGACTGCGCCGTGAAGTTCGACATGCTGCTGGACTGCGCCGGCATCGACTACCTGACATACCCCAATCACGAAGGTCCTCGCTTCGCCGTTTCCTACTCTCTCAAGAGCATGGCAAACCCCGGCAAGAGGATCCGTCTTAAGGTGCTGGTCAGCGAGGCCGACCTCAAGGTGCCGTCCATTACCGATTTGTACGCCAGCGCCGATTGGCTGGAACGCGAAGTCTACGACCAGTTCGGTATCGTGTTCGAAGGCCACAACGACCTGCGCCGTATTTTGAACCACGTTGAATTCGTTGGACATCCGCTGCGCAAGGACTATCCTGCCCAGAAGCGCCAGTGGTTGTCTACCAGCGACTACCTGCTTCCCGAACTAGAAAAGCGCCTGGAAGCCAAGGGCTACAAGGTGATCGAACGTTCCGAAGAAATCGATCCCGTTGACGAAGAATTTCTTGAAGGGAGTATCAAACAATGATCGTATTAGATCCGAATGGCGAAAAGCTGAACTTGATGTCCCTGAACGTGGGCCCCACCCATCCGGCAACCCACCACTGCGTACGTCTCCTCGCCGTTCTCGATGGCGAAACCATCGTTGCCGGCGTCCACGAAATCGGCTTTATGCACCGTGGCTTCGAAAAGATGGTGGAACGCGGTACCTGGCAGCAGGCTCTGCCGTACACCGACCGTCTTAACTACTGCTCCGCCATGATGAACAACATTGCGTTCGTCCGTGCCGTAGAAAACATGTTCCAGATCGAAATCCCGGAACGCGCCAAGGTGCTCCGCGTGATTGTGAACGAATTAAGCCGCATCAACGACCACTTCATCTGCGTCGCTGCTGCCTTCCAGGACTTGGGCGGTACCACTCCGTTCATGTACGCCTTCAATCCTCGTGAAGAAATCATGCTGATTTGGGAAAAGCTGACAGGCGCTCGCCTTACCAACAGCTACGCCCGTATCGGCGGTATGTACCGCGACTCCTACGACGGTTTCGAAAACGATGTCCTCGCCGCCTGCGTCTCTGTGGAAAAGGCTCTCGTAGACCTCCACGCCTGCCTGGACCGTAACCGCATCTTCCTGGACCGTACCGTGGGCATCGGCAAGATCTCTGCCGAACGCGCCATCAGCTACGGCTGGACAGGCCCCTGCCTGCGCGCCACCGGCGTCGCAAGCGACCTGCGTAAGGACGAACCCTACTACGACTACGAAACCTACGACTGGGAAGTTGTGGTTGGCACCAACGGTGACGCCAACGACCGTCTCCAGGTTCGTCTCGCCGAAATCGAAGAATCTGTTAAGATCGTCCGTCAGGCTCTCAAGCGTCTTGCTCCGGGCCCGGTCGACATCGTGGATCCCCGTATCCGCGTTCCCGCCCACAAGCTTGCCTATCAGGATATGGAAAGCCTTATCGGTCGCTTCAAGAGCGTGTACGAAGGCATCCGCGTTCCCGAGGGCGAATACTACTGTGGCTCCGAATGCGCCAATGGCGAACTTGGCTTTACCATCGTAGCCGATGGCTCCGGCCACCCGTACCGCATCAAGGTGCGTTCTCCCAGCTTCGCCCACGTGTCCGCATTCAACGAACTGGTAGAAGGCCTCACCTTGGCAGACTCCATGGCTACCTTACCTGGCCTCAACATGATTGCAGGAGAACTTGACCGATGAGAGAACATATCAAAGGCGCAGTTCAATTTGTCGCCAATAACAACTTGAAGTTTGACCGTCCGGCAGAACCCATCGCAGCTCTCCCGGATCCGGCAGAAACTTTTGGCCACGTGCACAAGGCACAGCCCCAGCCGTCTCCCAAGGAAGTGCTGGACAAGCTCAGCACTCCTGAAATCAAGGAACGCTGCGCTGACTTGCTTAGCCGCTACCCTGAAGGTCAGGGTGCGCTCCTCGAAGTGCTTTGGCTCGTTCAGGGCGTGTTCGGTTGGGTTCCCACCGAAGGTATCCGCTGGGCTGCAAACGTGTGCGGGTGCGCTCCGGCTCACGCTCTTGGTGTTGCCACTTTCTATACCATGTATAACCACGCTCCCAAGGGCAAGTTCCTGTTGCAGTTCTGCCGCAACATCAGCTGCGCCATCAAGGGTGCACAGCCCCTGATCAAGTACGTGGAAAATAAGCTGGGCATCAAGTCCGGCGAAACCACTCCCGATGGCATGTTCACCATCCTCCAGGTTGAATGCCTGGGCTCCTGCGGCAATGGCCCCATGATGCTGGTGAACGACGACTTCGCTACCGACGTAGTGAATGGCGAACTGAAGATGAAGCGCGGTACTACTCTGACCGAAGCTAGCATCGATCGCATTATCGACTGGTGCAAGGCTCACGCCAATAACGTTCCCAAGCACGATGTGCTGGGCGGCGTGGTTAAGGGCCACTGCGGTCATCCGGGCGCTCCGGGCGCAACTGCCAAGCCCCAGGTTGCCGACTACGCTCCTCCTTCTCCGGTTCTGAATGTGAAGGCCGAAGCGGACGAAGCCGGTGCAACCCTCACTTGGAAGGGCGCTCCGGAATTCACCAAGCTGGTCGTGGAAAAGAAGTCTGGCTCCGAATGGGTCGCCGTTGGTGAACCCGGCGTCAAGGACAAGGCTTTTGTGGACGCCGCCGGTAAGGCCGGTGACGAATACCGTATGATTGCAACCTCCGGCGAACGCGTGGCTAAGCCCTCCGCTGTTGCCGTTACAACTCAGAAGCCGGCCCCGGTGGAAGAGAAGGTAGGTTAATTATGGCAGAATGCGTAAAGGTTTGTACTGAAAACTTTGGCAAGGGCGCCCAGGACATCGAAGTCTACAAGAAGCTGGGTGGCTACGAAAATATTTCCGAACGCTTGTTCAACATGAGCCAGTTCGAGCTCATCGACTACGTGCAGCGCTCTAACCTGCGTGGCCGTGGCGGTGCAGGCTTCCCGACCGG
>JAZLKH010000134.1:0-14280 GCA_045597545.1 Fibrobacter sp. | reverse complement strand
CGCCGTGGTCCTTCGCTTCCTTGCGGTTGTAGGTGAAGGTCAGGTTCTTGGCGTACACGTCGGAGAGCTTCATGGCGGTGGCGGCGCACAGGGGAATGCCCTTGTAGGCGGGACCGTAGAGGTTGGTGGCCTTGCCGTCGAAGTATTCCACAAATGCGGCGGCGTAGAATTCTGCCAGCTTGGACAGGGAGGCTCCGGTGCGGAATTCTCCGGTATTGATGAAGTACGGAGTGTTGCGTCCGCTCTTGGTGACGAAGTCGCCAAATTTCAGGGCGCCGGATTCCACGAGGAAGTGTACAAAGGTATCTGTCTTGGTCATTTCAAAAATCCTTATCTTAAGCAGCGCCGCCGGTCAGGAGCGCAAGAATGTTGGAGAACAGGTTGTAGTTCTCGGTTAGAACTTCACCTGCGATGAGACCTGCCAAAACTACAACGCAAAGGGCGATGTAGGCGTAGAAGGACTTCTTGAATCCCTTGATCTTCATCTTGAAGACGAGCCACATGACAAGGCTCAGGATGGCACTGAAGATCCAGGCGGCGGCGCCACCCAGGGCGACCAGTCGGCTTACGCCGAAGGTGACGGCGATGCCGGGGATAAAGAAGAAGGCGATGCAGACGACGCAAAGCAAGGCAAAGCCTACGTAGTGGGCAAAGCCGCGTTCCTTCTGGATAATGACCTGGGGCTGTGTGGGAGTCGGTTCCGGCTGGGGGGCGGGTTCTGCTACGGGCTTGACTTCCTGGGTGGATTCCTCCGGTGCAGCCTGTTCCATCTGCTGTGCAGTCGGCTTGACTTCGGTTTCGGAATTAACGTTCTGATTTTCTTCGGACATGGTTGTCTCCTAGAGAATAAAGGTTCTGCCTGCGTATACGAATACGCGGTGTTCCAGCCACAACTTGAGGGCTGCGGACAGGGTGCGCTTTTCGATATCCTTGCCCAGTTCCACAAGCTCGTCGATGCTTGCGGTTTCGGGGACGCGCTGGATGTCTTGGGCGATAATGGGACCCTGGTCCAGGTCTTCGGTGGCGAAATGGGCCGTGGCGCCGATAATCTTAACGCCCTTGTTCCAGGCCTGGTGATAGGGCTTTGCACCCTTGAAGGCGGGGAGGAAACCGTGGTGGATGTTGATGACGCGGTACTTGAATTCCTCGGTAAAGGCTGCGGAGAGAATCTGCATGTAGCGGGCGAGAACGACGGTGTCGGTCTTGGTTTCGGCGATGATTTCGCGGAAACGGTTTTCGGGGATGTTCTTGTCCGGGTTGCTGGGAACGTAGTAGAAAGGTACGCCGAAAGAGCCGCCTACGGCAGCAAGGTCGGTGTGGTTACCTACGATGCAACTGAATTCACAGGGCAGGTCGCCGTCGCGGTGCTTGAGCAAAAGGTCGTAGAGGCAGTGGTCGGTCTTGGATACGAAAATGGCCACGCGTTCGGTCTTTGATGTGTCGAACAGTTTCCAGTTCAGCTGGAGGTGACCTTCCAGGGACTGCAAGTGCTTGCGAACTTCTTCGATATTTTCGGAGTCCGCTTCAAAAACAGCGCGAAGGAAGAATGTTTCGATGTCTTTGGCGGTATGCTGCTGCAAGTCTACGATGTTGGCGCCAGCCTTGGCGAGGACTTGAGTAGTTCCGGCGATAAGGCCCTTTTGGTCGGGGCAATGAATCTGCAGAATATAACGAGTAATAGCCATACTATGAAAACTAGAAAAAATACGCGTATACAAAAAAGGTCTATGTGCAGAAAACGGCCCTTTTGAGCCCCTTGCGAATACAACAACAAAATGAAGATTAGTTTATAAAAAAATACTTTTGGACGGAGTAAAAAAAGCTACCTTTAGGGAGTCAAGTTTTAAGTCAAAAACAAGAGTACAAAATGAACTTCAAACTCTCTCTCGTCGCTGTCCTTGGACTTTCGCTGGTCCAGGCATTTGCCGCACCCCCGAAAACCTGGGATGCCATTTACAAGGCCGAAGGTGAAGGTGATTACGCTGCTGCTAAAATCGAGGGCAACATCCGCCTGGGTAAGTATACGCACTACAAGAGTGTGCAGCCCGTATCCTTTAAAGTCAATGATGGCTTGTTCGCCTTTTCCGTCGCGGGAAATATGACAGTTCCTGCGGATAAGATCGAAAAGGAAAATTTCTACAATACGTGCAACGTGACCAAGGAAGCTTGGATTTCCTACTTCGACAAACCGCGTAAGTTCAAGTCCGGTAAGACCGAAGTGGAATACATCATCAATATCGCTGGTGTGGACCTGGCCTGTGGCGACGACCTTTACGCAGTAGGCGACCTTAAGATCAAGTTTACCAATGAAAGGGCTCAGGCCGCCTGGGCTTCCGAGTTGGAAGGCCGTGAAAAGTACCGTCGCGAACAGGTTGTGGAATTCCGTAGGGCCGAACAGGAACACCGCGCTTCCCTTCGCGAAATTTCCGGTATGTTCAAGGATCCCCGCGATGGCCAGGTTTATCGCACCATCAAGGTAGAAGGCCGCGAATGGTTTGCCCAGAACGTGAACTACGATGTAGATGGACATTCCTGGTGCTACGAGGACAAGGATTCCTATTGCGCCCGTAGCGGTCGCCTGTACGACTTGGAAGGTGCTCGCAAAGCCTGTCCCTCTGGCTGGCACTTGCCCCGTGACCGCGAATGGATGGACTTGCTTACTGGACTTACCAAGTGCTATGACGGCGTGGATAAGTGTGAAAAGTTCGCCAGCAAGATGAAGGCCACTACGGGTTGGCAGGGCGGCGGCGGTACCGATGAATACGGTTTCTCCGTCTTTTCGTCGGGTTATCGCAAGGTCGTCGGCAAGTCTACCGTACGTTACGAAGACATGGGTGAGTATGCCGGTTTCTGGTCCGCTCAGAATGGTCGTAACGAAACGATCTGGCTTTGGTCCATGGGTCGCATGAGTGACCAGATGGTTCGCCAGCTGGTTCCTTCCAACGGAAAGAACAACGCCTATTCCGTCCGCTGCATCAACGGTGACTAGTATAGAGCGATGAGCCATGAGCTCGCAACCTACGGTTGCTATGAGAAAAAAAGAACCGCGATTTGGTCGCGGTTCTTTTTTTAGATGTCATGCCGGGCGCTTGTCCCCGCTCGCGCCCTCGCTTGACGGGGGTGTCGGGGATGACCCGGCTTTTTCACGAATTTACATAGAACGGATGGGGAAGAGGCCCAGGAGGTCCAGTACATTTTCCAGAACAATCTGAGTGGACTGTACCAGGAACAGACGGGACTTTTCTTCGGCAGATCCGAGAACGCGATCCTCGTGGATGAACTTGTGTGCGGCCTCGGCAATTTCCAGAGCGTACTGTGCCAAGACGCTGGGTTCATCGTCCTTGCAGGCGGCAAGAATCTTGTCGCCCTTCTTGGAGAGAATGTTGATGAGGCTGTAGGCTGCATCGTCGGTGAGCTGGCTCATGTCAACTTCAGATAAGTTAACGGTGTAGCCGGCCTTGCGCATAATGCTGCAGAGACGCACATGGGCGTTCTGGACGTAAGGGCCGGTGTCACCTTCGAAGCTCATGACGGCATCCCAGTCGAAGCGGACATCCTTTAAGCGGCTGTTCTTCAGGTCGTTGAAGGTAAGAGCGCTAATGCCGATCTGACGTGCGATGAGTTCCTTGTTTTCCAGTTCCGGATTCTTGGCGACGATGAATTCCAGAATCTTCTTCTGGGCGGCATCGATAACGTCGCGCAAAAGGCTTGCGGTACCGGTACGGGTCTTGCCCTTTTCCCACTTGCCGTCTACCAGCTGCAGGATCACGCCGAAGGGAATGTGGTACATGTTGGTGTACCATTCGCGGCCCATCTTCTTCAGTACGTGGAACACCTGCTTGAAGTGCAGAGCCTGGCCCAGGTCCACAACATAAAGGCACTTGTCGAAGTTGTATTCCTTCATGCGGTAGTTGGCCGCGGCCAGGTCGCGGGTGGCGTACAAGGTGGAACCGTCGCTCTTGCGGATAAGGCAGGGGTTCAGGTCAAATTCATCCAGCATCACTACGTCCAGCTCGTTGGACTTCACCATCAGATTCTTTTCGCGAAGTTCGTCGAGAATGGCGGGAATCTTGTCTTCGAAGAAGGATTCGCCAGTGTAGTGGTCGAAGCCGACGCCCATCATATCGTAGATGCGCATCAGTTCCTTAAGGGTGGCGGCGCGGAAGGCGGTCCACAGGGTGCGGTAGAATTCATCGCCCTGTTCCAACTTGGTAAATGCTGCGCGGGCTTCGTCTTCAAGACCCGGCTCTTCCTTGCTAGCCTTGGAGAAGGCTGCGTAGAGGATGTTCAGCTCCTTGACGGTGAGGGCATCCAATGTGGCCTGGTCGGTGGGAAGCTTTTCGCGCAGATACATCACGATGAGCTTGCCGAAGGCGGTGCCCCAGTCGCCCAGGTGGTTGATTCGTTCAACCTTCCAACCGGCGGCCTTGTAGATGCGGCTAAGGCTGTTGCCGATCATGGTGGAACGCAGGTGGTGGAATGCCAGTGCCTTGCCGATGTTGGGGGAGCTGAAGTCGATGCAGACGGTCTTGCCGTTTGTGCCGGCGTGGCCGTACTCCAAGCCCTTGGCCGCAATTTCGTCAAGGGTGGACTTGGCGAGGAATCCGCGGTCGATGAAGAAGTTCAGGTAGCCGTTGACCGCTTCCACCTTGGAGAGGCCGGAGGGGAGCTTTACCTGGGCTGCCAATTCCTCGGCGATGATCTTCGGAGCCTTGCGCATGGTCTTTGCAAGGGAGAAGCAGGGAATGGTAAAGTTGCCGTGAGTAGTATCAGGCGGCACGGAGATAAGCTTGAGGGCTGCTTCTGCTTCGAAGGAACCGGTAGCGGCCAAAGCATTTGCGATTTCTTGCTCAAACGAGTTCATTGTCGTCTCCAGACTTCTTTGCGGCTTCGCGGACGAAGTCAGCTTCGTTCAGATCTTCAATCTTGCCGTCGGCGTAGAGACGGTCCAGGGAAATTTCCGCGCGCTTTTCTTCTTCGAACAGGTGTACCATCAGGTCCATGCCTGCGTCGAACACTGCCCAGCGAACGCCTTCCTTGTATTCCACACCAAGGTTGGAGAGCTTGTGGGCCTTGAATTCCTTGTGGAGCTCGTTGAGAATTGCCTGCATCTGTGCTTCGCTTTCGCAGGTTGCCACAAGGAAAAAGTCGGTAACGTCCTTGATGCCGCGGAGGTCGATGAGTTGAACTTCCTGTGCGCGGAGCTCAAAGAGAATGCTTGCGCCCAGCTGGATGCTCTCGGGCAAATCTTGTTTATTCGTTGTCATTTTTTATTCTCCCTATTCGGGGTTTACTATTTGTTCAAAGTCTTTTCCGATGTAAACGGCTGCGTCTACGGTAGCCATTTTGCTGGAAACCACAAGTACATTTTCCGTTTTCAGCGTCTTGGCCAGAGCCTGGGCGCCTTCCCACTCGGGATTTCTCAGCACGAGGACGGTTTCCTCGTAGTTCTGTACGATATCGTTGCCAATTTCCTGAACGTCAAAACCGTGCTCTCTGAGGTAAACGCGCATTTTAGTGGCTGCGCCCTGCATACCGCAACTGTTCAGCAACTTGACACTCCCCGAATAGGTCCGAAGAACTTCCTGAACCTTGGGAGTTTCCTTTTCTTCTTGGCAACCCCAGATAACCAGGCTGCAGATTAGGCATAAAATAAGTCGCATTGTCACCAAAGATAGAAAAGGTAAGGACGGGATGTATAGGGACTAATATCTCCACGGACTGCAATAACCGCTGTAATATCTGCGATGGCCGTATGCCTTGCAGGCGTCCCGCTCATTTACGATCATTAGTCGCAGGCTGGTGTTGTCCGTGGGTCTGTATTCCAGGGTAACATCGGGAATCACCACCTGGACGTTTCCCTGCCGCACATCTTCCTTGGCGATAGGCGTTCCAAACTTGTAGTGGGAGTATAGCGGCATCCAGATGCCCATGTTGGCGTAAAGGTGCAGGTTTGGGGTGAACTCGTAGGCCAGGTGGGCCATTAGGCTCTGGTGGGCGAACGTTCCGAAGCTGCCGCCGGTGAAGTTTACGGAGTAGGTGTAGGCTACGCTCAAGGCGGGATCCGCCGTTTCCTTGCGGATCAAACGTTCCGGGTCGAAGTGCTCTCTGTTCCAGGGAATGCCTTCGTCAACCACGACGTAAACGGTGTCCTCCTTGGCTTGCTCGGGCAACGCCATTGCAGAATCTTTTGGCGTTTCGGCAAAAGATGCGGTCGTAAGGAGGGCGAGGACGAACAGCGCAAAAAATCCCATGGCCAGAATATAGAAAAAGGCGTCGGCCACTGCCAAACGCCTGATGTTAGATGATTTCGTTCTTGCCGTTGACGTGGATAACAGTAGGCTTCCAGGCTCGGGCTTCCTCTTCGCTCATGGTTGCATAGGCGACGATAATTACCAGGTCGCCGGGCTGCACTAGGCGGGCTGCGGCGCCATTGAGGCAAATGACCCCAGAATTCGCTGGGCCTTCGATAACGTAGGTGTCGAGGCGGGATCCGTTGTTCACATCCAGGACGCCGACTTTTTCGAAGGGGAGAATGCCTGCGGCATCCATCAAATCGCGGGCGATGGTAATGGAACCTTCGTAGTTGAGGTTCGCATCCGTAACTGTTGCGCGGTGAATTTTACTTTTAAGTAATTCCAGCTGCATTTGGCGCGCTTAGAACTTTACGTTGAAGAAACCGGTAACGCCAACACCTTCGTTTTCACGAGTCGGAGAGGGAAGGATGCCGTAGCTGAAACGGTTTGCATCGGGGTTGCTGTCCCACTGGGTGCTGAAGAATGCATCAGCGAAAGACCAGATATGTGTGCCGATCAAGGGCAGAAGACCATACCACCAGTAAGACTTGTCTGTGGACCAGAGGTAAATTGTTGCACCAAGGGAAACCACTTCCGCAACGTCCATCCAAATGGCTTTCTGAGTCTTGTCGGTCTTCCACTGATAGTAGGAGGGGAGAAGAAGAGACAGATAAGCGGAACCCTGGTCACCGGAACGGTTGCGATAGGAACGGTCGATGTCAGCGTCTTCAAATCCGCCGGAGCGCTGATCCAGCCACTCCTCTTCAGAAACGCCAAGCTTTTCCCAGGGCTTCTGGTTATATTCGGAAGGACGAACACCAAGCTCAACAAGCCTCGTCAGCTTGTCGCGAGAAATACCCTCTTGCTTTGCCTGCTGGAATTCCCATTGGGTAAGGCCAAGTTCTTCGTAATCAAAGCCTTTCCATTCGTCGTCGGATGCGGTTGCTTCGCCGACGGACTCGTCAGCGACTTCTTCAGTAGAGTCACCGCCGAAGGATTCGTCAGAAGAGGAATCGTCGTCAAATTGGGCAAACGCGAAGGATCCGCAAAGAAGCATCGCTGCAATTGTTTTACGCCAATTCATCATTGAAAAAATTCCTTCTTCCTTTAATGCCGGGGGAGGGAATCGAACCCTCACAGAGTCACCTCTACCGGATTTTGAGTCCGGCGCGTCTACCAATTTCACCACCCCGGCTAGGGGTTAACTCAAATATAGAACAGTTTTTGCTTTTTTGTAGAGAAAATTGAAAAAAAAACTTCGTTTTTATGTAAAATTATTTCCTCAAAAGGGGCTGGAACTCCACTTTCAGGGGGGCAAGCTGCTTCGCGCCGAAGTCCACCGCCTCTTCTTTGCTGGAAAAACGCCCGGATTGCACTAGGTAAAGAATTTTTTCGCCACGAGGCTGTTCGACGATGTTTGCCTGGATCTTGCGCTTTTTCAAGGTGCTTACCAGCAGGGTGGCGTTGTCCTTGACGCCAAAGGCGCCTAGCTGAAGAACCCAGAACTCTTCCGCAGGCGGTTGAGGCTGTGTCGCGGCAGTTTTCTGTTCGGCGGCGGGAATTTTTTGTTCCTCGACCGGAGCGGGGCTTGCCATGGATGCCGATGACTGTACCGACGATGATACCGGGGCGACCGCCGCCGTCGGTTCGGCCTTCTTTTCAACAACGGTGTCGGTTACGGGCTTGGGGTTGCTCAGACTTTCGCAGCGTTCCATTAGATTTTCGGAATGATGCTTGGACTTTACCGCCTGGCAAACCTTTTGCAAAACCACGTACTGGTGGGGGTGTGCCGTTTCGATGGCCTGGATTAGGGCTTCCGCGGCCTTGTCGTATTTGCCCAAGTACAGGCGGAACTGGGCACTTGTCATGAGCAAGTCGGAATACAGGGACTGCTGGGGGTTGACCACCTGAATTAGGCTGTCCAGTCGCTTGCCTGCTTCCTTGAATAACTTGGCATCGCCTGTCTGCGACAGGGCGAGAACATTCCACAGCCAGCACTCGGCCTGCTTTTCTTGAGGTTCCTTGGGGCAGGCTGCGGCATAGGCGGTGGCGGCCTCTTTCCAGTTTCCGGCGACGTAGGACTTTTGTGCGCTGGAGAGGGCACTGGCGGAGGCGTTTGCTGTTGCGGGCTCGTTCTGAGCGTACGAACAAATTCCCAGAAAACCGGATAAAAGAATGGCGGCAAGTGTTTGCGACTTCATGCTTAATCCTCCATGGTTCCGCGGATGGTCCAGCCTCGGATGTCGTCCAGCTTCACCTTGACGTAGTCACCGGGGTGCACAATGCCCTTTGGCTTGAAGATGACTTTTTTGAAGTTGTCGGTCTTGCCCATGAGTTCCGTCTCGTCGCGAGAGGATCCTCGTTCTACCAGAAGAGTTTCGGTGCGGCCCAGCATCATTTCGTTGCGCTTCAGGGTGATAGCGTTCTGGAGTTCCACCAGGCGGGTGTGGCGGGCCAGCTTTTCCTCTGCGGTGAGGATTTCGGTTTCGTTGTAGGATTCCGTGCCCTTGCGTGGACTGTAGATGAACATGAAGGCGGTGTCGAACTGGCAAAGTTCAAAGGCCTTGAGGGTGTCTTCGAAGTCGGCGTCGGTTTCGCCTACAAAGCCGCAGATGACGTCGGTGGAAATTCCGTAGAAGGGGTCCTTGCTGCGGAGTTGCTCGATGACGCTCAGGTATTGTTCCATGTTGTGCTGGCGGCGCATCTTCTTGAGCATGGCGTCGCTACCGCTCTGGATAGGAATGTGGGCGTAGTGGCAGACCTTTGGGTTGTTCAGCAGTACGTCGATAAGCTCGTTGGTGTAGTGCCTGGGATGGGGGCTGGTGAAGCGGATACGCTTGATGCCGCCGATCTCAGAGACCTTGGTGAGCAGCGTTGCGAAGTTGTTGTCGCCGTTCTTGTAGGCGTTCACCGTCTGGCCTAACAGGGTGACCTCGGTGATGCCCTTGTCGGCGGCTATCTTGATTTCTTCGAGAACGTCATTCATGTCGCGGTATTTTTCGGGGCCGCGGAGGTAGGGCACGATGCAGTAGCTGCAGCGTTTGTTGCAGCCGCGCTGGATGGTGACGAAAGTGCTGAACTCCGTCTTGATCTTGGCGAAGTCTCCTACGTAGTTTTCTTCGTGGTCTTCGTCCAGGAACATGCGGTGGTGGGTGTTCAATTCCCCGAACAGCATCTCGGGGATTTTCTTGTACTGGTCCGGGCCTACCACGTAGTTTACAAATTTAAGGCGCTTTAATAGTTCGGGACCGCGATTCTTGGCCATGCAGCCGCAGATTACGATCTTGAGGTCGGGATTTGCTTCCTTGATGGGCTTGAACTGACAAATGCGCGCGATGGCTGTATCTTCGGCCTTTTCACGTACGGAGCAGGTGTTTACGATGATAAAGTCGGCGTCTTCGGGGGTGTCCGTTTCGATGCATCCGCGCATGTCCAGCTTCTGGGCGATGAGGGCGGAATCGTACTCGTTCATTTGGCAGCCGTATGTGGCCAGGAAATATTTCTTCATGCGCGTGGGTATATAAAAGATTTAACGGCGAGCAAAATAGAAAATTTAAACTAGTTTCAGTAAATCCTTGATATGCCCGATGGTATATTTGGGTTTCAGGGGTAACAGGTTTTCTGGGCGACCGAAACCCTCTAGGCAGATGATACTGTCGATGCCAGCGTTCTTGGCTGCCATGACATCGGGGGTGTCGTCGCCGATCATCACGGTTTTTTCCGGGGCGACACCTAGCTGTTTCAAGATGGTGCAAATGCCGCCGGGGCCAGGCTTGCGTTCCGGCGTGGTATCCCCGCAAAGGTAGGTGACGATCTTGTCCGAGGTTCCTCCGATTAACCCGAATTTTTCCAGGATTTTCCTGGCGGGCTTTATGGGCTTGTTGGTGAGCATGGCTGCGATCTTGCGACCTGTTGCGCAGTCCTCGCTGCGGTCCGCGGAACTGTAAATCCAGTCGATAAATTCCAGAACGCCTGCGTAGGGTTCCGTATTTTCGGTGCAGTGCTCCCAGTAATATTCGGAGTAAGTTTTCAGCACTTCGTCCACCTTGGCTTCGTCAAACCCTGCGGCACTTAAGATGGCGTCGACGGCTCCCTTGTCGCGGACGTCCAAATGCTCCGCGCGGCTCTTGCCTTCGATGGGTTCGCCGGCGGTCTTGCCTGCGCCGTACATAATGCTTGACGCCACGGACCTGCGAATCAAATTCCTGGACCCGTTGCCGATACAGCTTCTCACGTTGTCCTTTGAAATTTCCGTAATGCCGAATTGTCTCAAGGCGTAATTCACTGCCGGGGCCAAATCCCCCAGGCTGTTGAACATGGTGCCGTCCAAATCGAAAATGAACAGTTCCTTGTTTGCGATGAGATGCTTTAATTCAGCTGTTGTCATGGTCCAATATTTGCGACAGTCTTAGTTTGAGTTTGTTACAGTGCCAGCTTGTAAATTTCCATGGTGGCGGCTGCATCCAGATCCATATACCCGTGGAGAACTTCACCCTTCAGCTTGTGGAGTCTTTCGTTCAGCAATTCCAGGTTGGGATTTGCAATACCGAGCTGTTCGAAAGTCACGGGCATGCGCAGCTTGTCGTGGAACCAAGTCTTCAGTTTCAAGGCGCCGGCCATGGCATCTGCGGCCACGTCACCAGAGTCTGCAACGCCTAAAACGCGGTGGGCAAGTTGGGCAACCTTATGAGGGTTATGCTTGGCGGCATACTGCAAGAAGGCGGGGAAGATTACTGCCAATCCCGCGCCATGGGTAACATCATACTCCGCAGAAATTTCATGTTCCATGGCATGGCTGTTCCAGTCCTCCACGCGTCCGATGGAGCAAGTGTCGTTGTGGGCCACCGTAGCGCTCCACATGATGTTGGCGCGGGCTTCGTAATCCTGAGGGTTGGCGATGACGCGCTCGGCGCATTCCATGATGGCAAGGAGCATGCCTTCGGCAAGGCGGTCGCCGATCTGAACGTCGGGCGTGTTGCTGAGGTAGCGTTCCAGAATGTGGGCCGTCATATCGCTGATGCCACTGGCAGTCTGCCATTCCGGCAAGGTCATGGTCAGTTCCGGATTCATCACGGCGAACTTGGGTCGCAAAATCATGGGGTAGCGGATGCCCACCTTCACGTGGGTAGCGGTGTTGGTAATGACGGAATTGCCTGAGCCTTCGCTACCTGCTGCGGGAATGGTCAAAATAACGCCAAGAGGCAGGGCACGACTTACGGTAGCCTTTTTCTTGCCGTCCACCATTTCGTAAAGGTCCCAGAAGTCCCCTTCGTAGTAGTAACCAACAGCCATGGCCTTGGTGGTGTCGATAACGGAACCGCCGCCTACTGCCAAAAGAAAATCAGGCTTGAAACTGTGGGCCAGTTCAAGTCCTTCACGGACCTTACCGTCGACAGGGTTGGGCTGCACGCCACCCATTTCTGCGAACTCAATTCCGCTGTTCTTCAAAGCGCCCTTCACGCGGTCCAAAAGGCCGGAACGGACAACGCTTCCGCCGCCATAGACAATCATGACGCGCTTGGCGCCGTGCTTTATGCAGAGGTCTCCCACCTGGGATTCTGTGGAACGTCCAAAAACAAATTCTGTAGGGCTGTAAAAGGTAAAGTTGTTCATGTGTTACAATATAGCTTTAAGTTTTGCTGCGACTCTCACTAGGTTTTTATATGTATATTTAAAACATGAATTTCAAATCTTTTGCTAACTCCAAGCACATTATTGCTGTAGCCGCAATGGCTCTTTCCGCACAGGCTTTTGCTGCCAGCGCCATTCTCTTTACCCCCGAAGTTTTCCCCATTGGCGAAGTGAACCAGGGCGACGTTAAGCACTACGTTCTTAAGGGAGCGAACCTCACTGGCAAGACCGTTAACCTGGAAACGGCGATGTGCCAGGGGACAGGTTGCTCCAATTTCAAGTTCCCGTCTACTATTCCTGCTAATGGCGCCGTGTCTGTTGAATTTGACATGGACTACGCCGGTATGGAGGGCCCCGTAAGCCCCACGGTAGTTCTGGTGACCACCGAAGGTAAGCCTTATACCGCAGCTCTCGAAGGAGTGGTCAAGGCCCCTGTGTTCTTTAGCGAGAAAATGTTTGACGCCGGCTATTACGCCCCAGGCGAATCTCGTGAATGGTCCTTCTATGTTTGGGAAACCGACAAGAAGGCTCGTCCGGACCTCGTCCTGGATGAGGCGTCCGCCAAGGATTTCACCATGAGCGCCAAGAATGTGAAGGTCAAGGTGGATGAAAACGGCAAGGTTTCCGAAGGTGGCAAGATTCCTGCCCTGAAGATTACCCTCTCCACAACCGGTCTTTCTCGTGAAGGCTGGGAACAAAAGCAGAAAAGCATCCGCAAAATTGTGGGCTTTACCAGCAAAAAGTATCCCAAGGCCACGCCCGAGGTACTGGTTATTGGCTACTGGAAGTAAAAAATTTTGATTTTTTGCGAGTTGTGCCTTGCAAAAAACTGAATATTAACTAACTTTGGTCTACTCTTAAATGAGTCCTCGGGATGTAGCTCAGCCTGGTAGAGCGCTTGAATGGGGTTCAAGAGGTCGCTGATTCGAATTCAGTCATCCCGATAAAAAGCTCGCAACGGAAGTTGCGGGCTTTTTTGTTGCCTTCGGCAGTCCACCGTGCACACGACGGACTGCCCGTTCTTATGAGACTAGGATACTAGCCGTTATTTTCTTCGATTTTCTTGGCTCCATTCATTTCGATGGCGGCGGCTTCGTAGTCGGCTTCGGTAACCCATTCCGGTTTCCACACGACGACACGGTTACGACCGTCTTCCTTGCCTTGGTACAGGGCCTTGTCGGCTAGCTGGATGCTGCGGTCGGCTCCGAGTCGATGATCAAATCGAGACACGCCCAAGGTGACGGTAACTTTGATGGTATAGTCTGCGTAATGAACTTCCATCATTTGAATTTTGTTGCGGAAGCGTTCTGCGACAATCGCGGCTCCTTCCAGGTCGGTTTCCGGTAGCAGCGTGAGGAATTCCTCGCCACCGTAACGGGCAAATACATCGTACTTGCGAAGTAGGCCGCGGACTGTTTGGGCCACAGACTTTAAGACAACGTCGCCACAGGCGTGGCCATAGGTGTCGTTGATGGATTTAAAATGGTCGATATCTATGAATATGAAGCAGAAGGGCTTGTTGCTACGCTGGCAGCGGTCTATCTCATGAGCGATGGTCTCGTTCATGTCGCGGCGGTTGGGAAGTCCGGTGAGTTCGTCGGTCCTTGAAATCTGGTCAAGTTTCTTGTTTGCCACCTCCAGTTCCTGAGTTCGTTCGCGAACTTCCTGTTCCAGCATGCTGCGGTGACTTTCCAGTTCCTTGAGCTGGCGCTGGATAGTACTGTGCATTACGTTGAACGCCTTGGACAGCATGCCGATTTCGTCCTTGCGGCGACCGACATGGATTTGATCCACATTCATGTTGCCATTGGATATTTTTCGGATGTGGTAGGTGAGTCGGTTTAGGGGCAAGCCTAGCATAAAGAACATCCAGGCTGCAATGGCTAGAATGACAATGATGGATGCGACGAGAATGATGATGCTACCTTGCTTGACCGAGGCGATGAGTCCATCAATTTCACTCTTGGGCTGAAAGGCAAATATGCCAAAGTCATAGGTGGGGTCGTAGTTGTAGTTGACCAGATAGTGTTGCTTATCGCTAAGTTTGACGAACTGGACGTCTTTCACGTTGTAGTTCCTGGGATCCACCTGTCCCAGTCCAAGTTCTGCTATGGTATGCGTACCTGTAAGCCACTGCTTCAAATCGGGATGGTACAGAATTTCGCCTTGGGTATTTATGGCTACGAGGAAACCGTTCTTGCCGATTTTGTAGTCGGCGAAACTTTTCCAGAGTCTGCGCAAAGAGAAACTTGCGATAAGACTGCCGTCTCCGGTTGCACGATTGGAAATGTTGATGCCGAACATGCGCTCGGGGGCGGATTCCTTGCTGCTTCTGAACCAGGGGGGGATATAG
>JAZLKH010000133.1:0-28161 GCA_045597545.1 Fibrobacter sp. | reverse complement strand
GTAGGGCGGCAAGTGGAACTTGTTGTGGAAGGGGATTCATTCTTTATTGATATGCTTTTTTATCATATCCGTTTGAAGCGTTATGTAGTTGTTGAGTTGAAGGTGGAAGAATTTAGTCCAAGTTTTATCGGTCAGCTTGGTTTTTATGTGGCGGCATCGGACCATCTTTTGAAGCAGAAGGATGATAACCCGACCATTGGCCTTTTGATTTGCAAGTCTAAAAAGAAAACGGTGGTAGAATGGTCCTTGGCAAATATGGTGTCGCCTATTGGAGTTGCAGAATACAAATTGCTCCCAAAAGCGGAGGATTTGCAGAAGCAGATTGATGAACTGTAGGAAGTCGAAATTTTTAAAAGCTGATTTTAGCAAAATGCCTCGCAAAAAAATGCGGGGCTTTTCCGTTCTTTCATGAAACAACTTGTTTTATAGAAAATTGTAAAAACATAAAAATGTTCAGAATAGCTTAAAAATTTGCAAAAATAGACGGTTTTTGTTTCTTGGACGTATTGCAGCAGTTCTCCGCGTAATTTATTTTTTGAATGTGGGGCAAGCCTGTCCCTGTAAATTTCAGTCGGTTAGGAGAACCTTTTATGCGAAATGTTGTTGCATTCATATTTGCTTTGCTTATGCCATTGGGGGCTTGGGCCGAGGGCAATAATTCATCAAGTATTTTTGACAAGTTGGAATTGGGAACTCGCTTTGGGGCGGGACTCATGTATGTCATCACGGATTCCAAAGAGGATTATTATCCCTCAAACGGCGGCCCCTGGGGATCGTTGTCTTTTGATGTGGCGTACGGCTTGACGGAAAATCTTTACCTGCATTCCGGCGTGGGTTTGGACTATCGAAATATTTTTGTGTATGTGAAAGAAGATTATGGTTGCGATTGTGTTGATCGCATAGAGGAAAATGAAAGCTCCCATAATAAGAGCCATCCAAGCTCTGATCACTTTGAAGGTTTTGAATATTACCAGGCCCTGCATTTGGAAGTGCCCTTGCTTTTGCAATGGCGCATTCCTGAAATTCTTTTTGTGGAAGGTGGTGCGTCATTTGATTTGCGAATTTGGTCCAAGGAAAAGGGCCGCAGTGGTGCTAAAAATCGCGATGGGGAAAAGATTGATATCAACAAAATTTTGGGCGTAAGTATGGTTGCCGGAATCGGGCATCAGTTTGCTAATGGTCTATTCATTGATTTTCGTGTGCTTTTCCGCGTGAATGACTTAATCGATGCAGACAAGTTTAAGGATTACATTTCTGAAAGCTGGACTGAAACGGATATGGATGGAAACTCCGTAATAAGCTGGAAAAATTATACGGAGACCTACGGTTCTTATTATAAATTGTTGAAGTTCCAGTTAGGTATAGGTTACTGGTTCTAATGAAACCCATTGTCGAATATCTTGATTATCGCGTGTATATGCGGGAGTTCTACGAAGAGCGTAAGAGAACTTCCGCTTTTACGTGGAGAGAGTTTTCCAAGCTCTCCGGTTTTGCATCGTCGGGATACTTAAAGCTGGTTTGCGACGGCAAGACCCGCCTTCGTGGGGCTGGTGCGGAAAGTGTTGCCAAGGCCATGGGGCTGACCGGTTTTCAGCAGGATTATTTCTGCCGTATGGTGGAATTCTGTGATGCTGAATCCGTCGAGAAAAAGCAGGCCGCCTACGCCGAAATGCAGCGTATTGCAGATGTCAATAAGGTTCGCATTCTGGGTGGAGAATCCTACAGCTATTTTTCCAACTGGATCAATCCCACCTTACGTGAGTTGGCCCCTATCATGCCGGGAGCGAAACCTTTGGAAATGGCCCGCATGCTGTGCCCTTCTGTACCTGCCGCCGATGTGCGTTATTCTCTGGATCAAATGGTCCAGATGGGGCTTCTGCGACGAATCGAGAATGATGGTCGCGAAACTTACGAGCAGACCGATGTAGGCATCAATCCTGTTGACAATGCGGATCACAAGGCCGCCATCAATGTGGCTGTTCGTTCCATGCAAAAGCAGTTCGCCCGCCTGGCTGCCGATGCCCTGGATGAATTCGACGGGTCGGAACGGAACCTGTCGGGAATAACCATGGGTCTGGACCGCGTCGCCTATGAGCGTGTGGCAAAGGAAATGGCAAAGTTCCGCAAGAAAATTGAATCCATCGTGTCGGAAGTCAAGGACTACGATCGGGTTTATCGAATCAATTTACAGATGTTTCCCCTGACTCGGAAACTGGAGGAGAATGATGAGAAGTAATTTGCCTAATAAAATTCTTGGGATTGTGTTTGCGACGGTCCTTGTTCTTTGCGGCTGTTCCGGTTTTACATCGGATCCGCCTGTGGCAGGAACTACAGATGACTCGGGCGTAAATCTGCAGAAGGAGTTTGCCATGGCCCGCACTTATGCGCAGGGTTCCTACGAAGTGAAGGAAAGTTCCGAAACCACAAAAACAGGTGTAATTTTCATTAGCCTCGTTCAGGAATCGGGCTGTGTCAAGCAGGGTGAAACCTATCGTTGGGTTGACGACTTGAATTATATATCCAAGCCTGATGGCGGTGAATTCCGTTACAACTTTGTGGGCGATACTTTAACTCTTACCGCCTTGAACGATGAACCGGATTATTATGGTAATGTTACTGTTCTTACTTTCGTTGGGGGCGAGTCCGGAAAACTTCAGGGAGTCTGGCGCTTACTAGGCCATTCTGTAGAGATTATGTATTGGAACTTCAGCAAGGGCTCCATTGAAATTCGTATTGGGGAAGATCCGGACTTTAATTACATGAAGACTGAATTTATGTGGTTCTTCTATGATGGATTGAGTGATACCCTAACGAGTTTCCCGGCAGCCGCTATTTACTATAGCGATGACATTGATGCCAGCAAGTATGGGGTTGAAATTCTCAATCAGACAAATACTAGCGAATCCTTTGTTTATAATGGTGTAACCTATCATGTGAATATTGATTCCGTTCATACGGTGGATCTGTACTTGGCTTTGACGGTATCTGCAGGTGATTCAAAATGCCACCTGAACTTTTACAAAACATTTAACGTAACTCCTGAAATGTGCAAGGCAGAAAATGATGAATTCCTTCATACCAGCAAGGACAATGTGGTGGGCAACTATTCTTACGATAATGAAAGGGAATTTAAATCTTGCATGAATAAGCTTGTGGTCGAGAGCGGTTCTGCTCCAGAGGGAAGTGCCTCTGAATTTGAATCAGAATTTTTGTCTGCTTATGAATCCTTAAAGAGACCCTTATATTATCTTGGAAAATCTGCTGATGGAATGTCTGAGGTGTATGCTGCAGGATATTGGAATACCGACAAATGCGGAAGCATGGGGCCGGAAAAGTGCGGTGGTTGTAAAAAAGAGGGAGATGGCTTCAAGTGGTCTTTTGGCGTGGAACATGAAAATCCTTATGCAGATACGTTGACGTTTTCTTTCCGCGGGGATACCCTTATGATGTTGAAAGGCGAAAATAAGTACATCACATTTGTGGGGGGCACTCAAGGAAATGTTGAAGGCATCTGGAAAAAAACAAATGTTGCTTACATAGGAGATTCTCTCGTAGATCTGTCAACTGAGTCCAGTACATTGGAATATATGAAGATACAAAAGGATTCCATCACTTATGCTTTTGATATGAATCCCGCTTTCAATTATATGGAATCGGCACTAATCTACGGCATCAAAAATCATCTGGTAGATGGATCCTCCAACATAAATTTCGATGGTGTGTTTGAAACTTTGGAATCTAAGCTTAAAGATGGAATCTCCTTGCTGAGTCACTCCAATACCAGCGATGTTGTTTCTATCAATGGAAATACCTATGAGATTACCGTGAATCACGCCTATTGGCTTTGGGATGATGTTTCCGTGACGGTGAAGTCCGGTGATATGACCTGCTCCGGTAGATATGTTCAGTTTGAATTGATGACGCAGGAAATGTGTAGTACCGATAATGCAGATTACTTGGAATCCTGGGATGAAGGGGAAACATTCTACGTCATTGATGAGCAGAAATCCTTTGAACAGTGCCTCAGTCAGATGGTGAGTTCCTCGACGAATCCCTAGAATATTACGACGAAACGAAAACGTTTTGATATAAAATAATCTAGGTTTGTGAATGACTGGAAAATAAATAATGAAGTTGCATTCACTCGTTTCATTTGCTTTCGTTTTAATGACCGCATTTATGCTCAGCGGTTGCTTTGTTACCGCTGAGTATCTTTCCAAGGCAAAAATGGAAGTGAATCCCGCTCCAGAAATGCGCGGTGCCGGAGAATATTTTGATGCTAAATATAAGTTTCGCTATTTCGGAGGAGTGAGTTTAGGCCCTTCTTCAAGTCAAAAAATTCATGGTATCAATAATGAAATGTCGGCTTGGTGTGGCAACGAATGTCGTAACGTGATGAAAAACAACAATGTGTTAAATCAGGTGAATGTTGAGTATAATTTTGAATACAGCCATATAAATGGAAGTGCCGAAATTCTTCTGGGTGGCAAGGGACCTTTGCTATGGAGTCTAGGCTTAGGCATTAATAGTGGTGTGTATGGCTTTACGTCGCTGGGGTTGAACGCAAAACATTTTGAAGTTGGCATTTCCGCAGGCGCTTGGATTAATAACCGCGGTTATGAGTTCGAGGGAATCAATTATAATTTCCATCACGTGCCAATGGTTCAAGGTGTCGAAAGCTCGTCGCATTTGACAGGAACTTCCTTATTGGGCTTTTATACATCTCTTTATTTTGGCTCTATCGGTTTTGATGTTTCCGCAAGTATGTATGATGTAGATTTTGAAAATGAAAATCTTTCCAAAGTACCAATGGTTTTTACCATATACACTGCGGTTAGCTATCGTTTGAATAATCGTTGGAGGATTCGGGCTGGTGCCGTCAATCTTCAGGGCGATGGCATTGAAAATATGGTTTGGTCTGGATTTGGAGGCCTTGAGCTGAGCCTCTAAAGTTTTTTTATATATTTCAAAATGCAAGGTTTGAAAGGTTTAGATGCGTATTGGTTTGTGCGTTAAAGGTCTTTTCCTATTTTTAATGTTATTCGTACTGAGTGGCTGCCTTGAAGGCGATTCTCGTCAGCTTTTGTTGAAGAGCGTAGCTGTCGAAGTGAAGCCCGCTCCAGAAGTACGTGGAGCCAGCCGCGAAATGGCGCCTCACTCGGGTGCAGTTCGCCTTAGCGGTGGCGCCCGATTCGGAGGGACCGACAGGGAACGTGCCGGTTGGATTGAAAACGTTCTTTCCGAAGGTATGGACTCAGAATACAGGTTTGCTGATCTTGCCTATGATATTACTTCAGGCTATTGGTATGGTGCAATCCATGTAGTGAGCAAGGGTGATCTTTTTACCTGGGGTTTTAGCGTAGGCTACGACAATGCCCTTTATGTGGCTGGAGCAGCGGGCATCAATACGGAACATTTCGATGCAGGGGTTACGTTGTCCCTAGGGTGGCAAATTGCAAATCGGCAGTATCGCGAAGGCGTTGTGGAGGGGGATGAATATGCCGATTATTACCGTTACAGCGAAGATTTTTCCAACTTTGGCTCAAATCTAATTGCGCCGGGCGTCTACGCTTCTGCGTACAGCGGCCCATACTCCCTGACTTATTCGGGCAGCGTCTACTGGCCAGAAAATGTATTCAACGATGATGCCGAAAATTTTGCCTATGCAAAGACTAAGGGCGATTATTTGCCTACAGCGGTTTTCACCAATCACTTTAGCGTGGGCTATGCGTTTGCTAATGGTGTGGGCATTCGTCTGGGTGCCACCAATGTCATGGGAGATTTTAGCGGAGTTCACTGGTATGGCTTTGGTGGCCTTGAGCTAAACTTCTAGTTTTTTTGCCGCGGCCCGCTCTTCGCGCTCCCTGGCCTCGCGCATGGAGTAGACGCAGCCGCAGAAGTTCTGGCGGTACAGCCCGTATTCCTCGGAGAGTTCCGTGGAGCGCTTGAAGCCGCCCTTCTTCTTGAAGTCGCTGGGCAGACGCTGTACACCGTAGATATCGCACTGTTCCTGCACCACGTCGTTGAGCACCTGCGCGTTTTTCATGGGGCTGATGGTGAGCGTGGTGGTCACGTAGTCGGCGTTCAGCTCCTTGGCCAGGCGCACCGATTCACTGAGGCGCAGCTCGAAACACTTGCGGCAACGGGCTCCACCTTCGGGTTCCTTCTCCAATCCGCGGGCAATCTCGTAGAATCTCTTGGGCTCGTAGGCACCTTCGATTAAAGTCACCGGGTGCTTCGTCTTGAACTCCGCAACGAAACGCTTGATTTCCTCGACGCGGTGGCGGTATTCCTCGTCGGGGGCGATGTTGGGATTGTAATAGAAGACGGTGATGTTGAAGTATTGCGAAAGGTATTCGATGCAGTAGCTGCTGCAGGGGGCGCAACAGGCGTGCAAAAGCAGGTGGGGCACTTCGCCTCGCTTTTCTAACCCGCGGATAATGTAATCCAGGTCCACCTGGTAATTATGCTTCGGCGGTTTCTCGCCCTCGGGCTGCCGTGTCGATTCCTTCTGTTTGTCGTCCATCATTTAAAACTCTTTACTGGGGCCTCGAACACCTCGAGTCCCGCGCCTAATAATTCAGCGTCCCGAAGGCGGTTGCCCAGTAGCAGATGGTTGTAACCACGGCAAAAAATCCCATCACCGTCTTTTCCTTGTGGCTGGTACTGAACAGGACCGTCGCCATGTAGAAGGTCATGTACAGCGAAAAGAAGAACGCAAGAATGGTCGTGATGATGCGGGGGAGCAATTCACTCACCGCTGCGGGCAACACGTAGCCTGCGGTCAGCAGCACGAACAGCGCCACGAACTGCATGATGATGGGAACGATGAACGCTCTGCGAATCTCTTCGGGAACCACGCGATGTCGCCCGTTCATGGCGTACATGCCCAGGGGCGCGCCCAGGGCAAGGGCGATGTTCAGGGCCACGGAGGGCAAAAAGAAGATGGCGCCAATGAGAGCGGGAATAAACATGGTCCAAATATAAAAAACGACGCCTTCAGGTAAAGGAGGGAACCTAAAGGCGTCAGGGAGTGTTTGGGTACACACAAAGTTACTTTTTGTTAATGGGAATAAAGTAAAAAATCGTGCATTTCTTGTTTACCCGAGTGTACACGGTGCATAACGTCACGCTAAAAAGGCTATTTTTTCCTAAAAACGCCACTTTCCTTGGAAAAATCCGTGTACAGGATGCAATTTTTGCCCTTCTTTTTGGCGAAATGTAGCCGAAAGTGTACACGAAAGTCGCCTTTCGAGGGTGGTTACGGAGACCTCGCTGCGGATTTGGGTGTGCTTTTGAGGGTTTCCCTTGGGAAACTGTACCGCAAGTCGCGCGAAATTCTGGGGAAACGGCTGGTAGGCAGCGCCAAGTTCCAGGCGAGGGGTGTCAAAGCCCTGGTCCCGGGTGTGGCGGCTCTGGATGCTGGCGGTGGCCGTGAGGTTGCCGGGGGCGCTTTGGTCGAGGGGGGCGAAGGGTGCGGTCAGTTTCAGCTTCCAGTCGCCCTTTCGGCAGTTTTCGGAGGCCTCTAGGCAGGTGGCGGAGAGGTCTCCCCTTAAGAACCTGGGGCCGGACTGGGCGGCAACCTTTAGACGTGCCTTGGTGGAGTCGGAGGCCAGGGGAATCATGACTCTTGCGTTGGCGGTGAGCTTGCTTTTCCAGGAATCGCCGAGGGAGGCGGCAATGGTCTGCGAACCCCAGAACTTGTGTCTTTGGAGGGTGGCGGTCAGGTGAGCCTGACTGGGTACGGAATCCCCATGGAAGTAGGCCGTGGTTTTCCAGGCGAAGCGAGTTCGACTTAAGGGTTCCGGGCCGAAGTTTCCCTGGTTTTGGAGCTGGACTTTTACAAGGGGCGTGTTCCGTCCGGGAATCCACCAGGCGGCAGCATCCCCAAGCCCCCATTCCGACTTGAACTTTGTCTGTAACGCCAGGGACTGCTCCGGGGATTCGCGAAGGTTCCCCAAATTGACAAGCTTTCTCCAGTAGGCAAGCTGCAGTGACGCGCTCTTGTCGGGGGCGATGCCAAGGAGACCCTGCACGTTGCCCGCCGTATCCAGGGCCACTCCCCCTCGGAAAATCCATATCGGATAAAGTAACGTGGCACCCCATAAGGTGTCCAGGGGGATAAAGCTGTGAAACTCCTTCGTAGAGATATCGCCGAAGTAGGCCTCGGCGCCACCGCTTCTGTAGGTGAGCAGTTCCTGGGAACCCAGCCGTAGCGAGAATTTGTAGAATTCCACCAGGAGCTCCGTGTGGTGACTCTCCAGCTGCCCCAGGGAGTCGGCGCGCCCCTTCCAGCTGACGTAGCCTTTTACTTTGTTCAAAACACCTTCCTGCGATTTAGACGAGTTTGCGGTCCTGTTTCGGCTGGCGGTCTCGCTTGCTCTGACACTTTCTCGTTCGGCGGTTATCAGCTCCTTGACGAGCTGCCTTTGCCGAGCGTTATGTTCCCGGAGCAGCTGACTGTCGCTAACCTCGCTGCAACTTTCCAGCGCATAGACTTCGGCCAGCAGGCACGCCTCGTGAACGTTGCCCTCTTGCAGCAGGTCCAGCATTTCCTGGGCCTCCTCGCCAGAGACGATCCCATCGTCCCACCATTCAAAGACCTGGGCCTCGGTCAGCTCCTGGGCCCACGCGGCGTCCGCACAAAGGATAATCGCCGCCGCCCAGAAAATTTTCAGGATGAGTTCCGTGATATGCATTGGTATGCCTCCATACATATACACGATTTTTGTCGCTCTTTTGCCGCGCTTTTACGGTAAAAATATTTTTAAACTCTTCGGTTTTCTAACTTTGTGCCATGGCAAATTCAAACTGGTCAAAAAGGCCCGCCCGTGGTGCAGACGCACTGGGCAAGGATTTTATCCCTCACATGAAAGCTCCCCGAACGGAGTTTCCCCTGTTTAACGGCAGGCGTGTAACGCCTTCGCTGGCTGGCCTCGATAAGCTGCTACGCTACTACGGCGTGGAGCTTCAACAGGATACGCTAAAGCAGATTTGGGAATTCCATCAGCTGCTGCGCGCCAACAACGATGACCAGGACTTGACTCGCCTCAACGCCTTCGAGACCATGGTGGAGCGACACTACGCCGACTGCACCCTGATCAACGCCTTTGTAGAAAAATGGCCCGCCCGCATGATCGACGTGGGCAGCGGCGCAGGCTTTCCGGGAATTCCCCTTAAGATCGTGAACCCAAAGATTAACCTGACCTTGTGCGAACCACGCCCCAACCGCATCAACTTTTTGAACATGGTCATCGAAAAGCTGGGCCTCGAAAACATCGACGTGTTTGGCCACAAGGTCACCAGCCGCAGCATGACCATTCCCGTAGACGGAGTCATCAGCCGCGCCTTCGAGCTCATGGAAAAGACCTTTCCGCGCCTACAGAACTCCCTGAAGGTTGGCGGTCGCGTATTCTTTATGAAGGGGCCCGCCGCGGCCGACGAGCTCAGGACCTTGCATCCCGAGGACTTTGGCTACAAGCTCCTGGAAAAGCACTTCTACAGCATCCCCAACAGCACCCAGGAACGCGCCCTGGTAATCTTTGAACGTGTTGAGTAACTAAAAAGAGCGGACCACGAAGGCCCGCTTTTTTTGTGATTACTTTGGTCCTGGAAGTTTGTGCCTCGTATCTTGCAGCTAGCGACCCGCACCTCGAGTCTCGAACCTACTAAAATTTGAAAAGCATCCCGAAGCGCATCTGGCCGTCGCGAACGCCGTCGTTGTCGCCTACGTCCTTGATGGTGGCGAAGTCGAACTGCAGCATGTCGGACAGCATAAAGCCAAAGCCGAAGTCCACTTCGTTGCGCTTTCCGGTCTGGTCGTACAGGTAACCGCCGCGGAGCGCGATGGTGTTGGAGTAGATAAATTCCAGACCTACGTTGAACACGCCCTGCATCACGGAATGCTTGAGCTGTTCCACGAATCCGTCACCGCCCCGTTCCGGGTTCACCAGGGATTTCCAGCTGGCGATGTAGAAGGGTTCCGGATTGCCCTTGTCGTCGTCGTAGACCACTTCGCGGTTATAGTCGGCGACGGCGGTCAGCTTGTAGTCGGCGAGAGAGAAGATTTCGTAAGAAAGACCCAGGCGCCAGGTCAGCGGGATGGGATCCTCGATGGTCTTGTCCACATAGTAGACGCTGGGACCGATATTGGCGAGCACCGCGGCGAAGTTCAGCTTGGGAATGAACAGGTTCTTCTTCAGTACGCCGATGTCGAAGGCGTAACCGAAGGTGGTGGCCTCCTCTTCGCCGGCCCCTGCGCCGGAGCTCAGGTCGGAGTAGAAGAACTTGATGGTAAGGCCCAGACCCCAGTCGTTGGGGAAACGGGTGCCGTAGCTTACGCCACCTACGATTTCGGAGCTGTTGTAGGCTACCAGGTCGTCGGCGTCGATGTCACCGGAGGCGACGGTAGAGCCGAAGCTTACGAAGTTCACGAAGAATCCGATAGTGCCCCAGTCGTTCAGGGGGACCGTCATGCCGCCGTAGAGGTGGTACAGGTCCGGGATGTTCAGTACGGGCAGGAGCTTTTCGTAGAAGGCGGTGAGCTGGTAGTCGGCGTCCTTGAACTGCTCCATGCCATTGGCTGTGCTGAACCACACGTCGTTACCCTGGGGAAGTACTGTCCACACCTTGTTTACGGAGAGGCCGTTGCCGGAGTGGTAGTGGATCCACTCGTCTTCCTTCTTTACGCTGCCTTCTTCTTCGGAAACGCCTCGCTCCAGTTCGGCCTTGCGGCCGCTAGCTGTGGCGTAATCCGGCAGGTGACGCCATACGCCCTTGTCTGTTGCGATCCAGATGCCGCCCTTCTGGTCTACGGAGATACTGTTCACATGGTTGTCAGCGAACTGCACCTGTTCCCACTTGCGCAGGTTGAAGTGGCTAAGGCCGCCCGCGTGGGCCGCCCATACGTGGCCCGAGCTGTCGATGGCAAGTGCCGTGGGCTTGAGGTCCATGACGCCGTCCTCTTCGGTGAACAGGCTCCAGCGGTCCTTGTCGTTTACAGACTTCTTGGGGACCAGGCGAGCGATGCCCGCGCCGTCTGCGGCCACGAAAAGTTCCTTGCGGCTCTCGGACCAGGCCAGCGCGTTGATCTTTTGGCTAGGAAGCACCTTGCCCTTCTGCTCGAACTGTCCGTTGCGGTAGACGAACAGGCCGTCTTCGGCGCCGATCCAGATCGAGGCGCCCTGGCTCACCAGCGAGGTGATGCGGTGGCTGCCCAGTTCGCCCTCGTAGCTCTTCCAGCCCTTGCCGTCAAAGCGGAATAGGGCCTTGGGCGTACCCACCCAGAGCTTCTCGGTGCGGCTTTCGTAGAGGATGGCGGTGATGGTGTCCTTTACGACCAGGTTCCAGGGCATCTTCACTTCCACCACGTGGTTTTCGTCGTCCTTGGTCTTGATCTCGTTGAATTCCTTGACCTGGCGAACGAACTCGTCCAGGCCGCGTTCCGTGCCGGCGTAAACCTTGACGGCGTCGCGGATCTTGGCGTTGCCCTGCAGGGTCACGGAGTGGTAGTTGATCCACTGTTCTCCGTCGAACTTCTGGATTCCCTCGGCGGTACCCGCCCAGAGTTCGCTCTTGCTAAAGAAACCGTTCTTAGCGCGGGCGGCCATGCTGGTAAAGTAGGGGGCGTTCTTGGAGTCGGCCGGGTAGGACATGCGCCACTCGTCGGCCAGGGGGCCAAAGGCAAGGCCTGCCGGGTTGTAGTACATGGCGGTGGCGTCGTCTGCAAGCGCCGCGCCGGCTTCACCCATGCCCAGCTGGCGTGCGCCGACGGGCATTTCCAGGGTGATGATGGCGGAACCGGCCGCAAGAGTCAGGGCCGGTGCCAATAAGAGAGCGGAAAGTAGGGATTTACGCAAGCTGCCTCCAATCCGGGATGTCGTAGTTGCTGCCATGGGAGGGCACCACGGCCTTCCATCCGGATTTGCTGGGGTTTTCCCAGGGCTGCTTGGGCAAGAGCCGACAGTCGCAGCCCAAAACGTAGGGCGGCAGAATCTCCGCGTGGTTGCGGATCTGCTCGCGGGTAATAAAGTTGTCCTCGTTCACGAACTTGCAGTAGTTCTTGCCCTTGGGGCCAAGGACGATGCGGTAGGTGGCGGTGCCGTTGCGGTCCCCTTCGTCGATGGTCCTTATGGTTTCTTCCAGGGTCTGGTTCCACTGGGCAATCAGGGTTTCCCTCTGCTCGGCGCTCATGTTCTGGGTTTCCAGCCAGGAGCGCAGCGAGGCCTCGGAGGGCTTGACCGCCTCTAGGGATTCCCGTGCGGGGCGCACTACCACGGCATACTGGCCTGAAACGTCGATGACCTTCTTGGGCTCGTCCTTCTCGTCGGAGCTGTGGATGACCACGTAGGCGCCGATGGCGGCAAGTATTAGCGACAGGACGATAATTGCGATAACAATGATGATTGATAGCATATTCAATTCCGTTTGGGGGGGTGCCCTTACTCTATAAAACTAGCATTTTCTATTTTGTGGGATAGGAGATTATATGTCGAAATTAAAGATTTTTCTTGTTCTGCTGATGAGCGTGGGCTGTTTTGCCATTCCGTTCGATATCGAAACGGTCAAGGAAGGCGTCGGCGACACCATTCGCGCGGGGCAGCTGATCAAGGTGCATTACAGGGGCTTTGTTTACCAGGATAGCTCCACTATTGAAACTGTGTCTAAAAATGACAGCGCGGAGACTGCCGCGGTTACCCCCGTGGACTCTGCCGCAGTTAAGGATTCCGTTGGGAAGGATTCTACCGTTGCCTTGGACTCCGCCGCCGTGGATAGCACCGCCGAGGTGGAAGAGGATCAGGGGCCGCACCCCTTTGCTGACTCCTATGCCGCGGGCGAACCCCTGGAATTCACCATTGGCGTGGGCCAGGTGATTGCCGGCTGGGACAGGGGCCTTATCGGCATGAAGGTGGGCGAGATTCGCAAACTTCACATTCCCTACCAGTTGGCTTATGGGGAAAATTCCCTGGAAGGCATTCCCGCCTATTCCGACCTGTACTTCGAAGTGGAGCTGGTGGCCGCAGAAAAGCCCATGGAACCCGACGTGTTCCCCAAGAGCGTGGATGGCCTCAAGTGGAAGGATGCCGCCAAGGGCCTCAAGGTATATGATGAAAAGGTGGGCTCCGGTAAGCCCGCTGTGGTCGGCTCCGTGCTCAAGACCCATTACACCGGCTGGCTCTTGTCTGGCCGCAAGTTCGGCAGCTCCAAGGACCTTGGCAAGCCGCTGCAGGTCGTGCTTGGCGCAGGCAAGATGATCAAGGGCTGGGAAGTAGGCCTCGAAGGCATGAAGGAAGGCGGCGTCCGCTGGTTCCGCGTGGCACCCAACATGGGCTACGGCGCTACGGCCTACTCCATGATCCCCTCCAACTCCACCCTGATTTTCCGCGTGGAACTGGTCTCCTCCGAAATTGACGAGGCCATCGCCGAAGCCATGGACTTCTTCCCGGATACCACCGCCCTGACCATCGAAAACGGCCCCGAAGGCTTGCGCTACGCTGTGATTAAGCAGGGCGAGGGCGAGCCCGCTCAGAAGGGCCAGACCGCCAAGGTTCATTACACCGGCTGGCTCACCAACGGCTACAAGTTCGACAGCTCCCGCGATCGCGGCCAGGTATTCCCCTTCCCGCTGGGCGGCGGACGTGTGATTCGCGGCTGGGAACTGGGCGTGCAGGGCATGCTCCCTGGTGAAAAGCGCATTCTGATCGTTCCGCCGGGACTGGGCTACGGCGCTCGCGGAGCAGGCCCCATCCCAGGAAACTCCACCCTGATCTTTGCCGTGGAATACCTGGGCGAGTAAGCGAACAGTAACTCTCAGTGCCTAATGAGCTAGCTCCCATTTTTTGGGGGAGCAAAAAACGTCTATGGGGACAACTGCCTTGAGGTGGTTGTCTTTTTTTGTGGTTTGTTAGGGAAAGGGCTTTTTTCAAGGCGTTAAAAGCATGGTTTTTGAAAAAAATGCGCAAAAAATCACGTTTTTTAATACGATTTTCTATCAAAACTTGACTTTGTTTTTTTTTTTTACATTACGTAAAAATGTAAGAAAAAAAACAAAAGAGGCCTCTGATGTCAAGTCGATCATCTTTGACAAAGTACATTCTTTCTACGCTTTTTCTTGTGGCGAACACCCTTGCTGCTCCAGTTATTTGGAACGGAACTGCCGATGTTTCGTGGTACACCGGGGATGCCCAGGCTTATAATCTGACTACGGCGGAGGAATTGGCTGGTCTTGCCAAGCTGGTTAACGAGGGAACATCCTCATTTGAGGGGAAGACTATTACGCTTGGGGCGGATATTTTCCTGAACGATACGACGGGTTATGCCTCTGGCACCTGGGCTAGCGTGCCTCGTACGTCCTGGATCCCTATCGGCACAAGTGCGAACCCGTTCAAGGGCGAATTCGATGGCTTGGCAGGTCGTAAAAACCGAGTAATCTATGGTGTCTATATCAATGAACCGACTAGTGATGGTCAAGGACTTTTTGGGTACACATCCAATGTGAATGTGAAAAATCTTGACATCCTTGCGGGACGTATTGTGGCTAGGAATGATGTAGGTACGATCATCGGTAGGGCGGCATCTGGATCGGTGACCAATGTAAATTGTAACGTGATGGTTAGTGGGCAAAATCATGTGGGTGGCATTGTTGGATATTCTACAGGTTCCATTACGAAGGCCAGTGCTCAAGAAAATATTGCAGGCCAGGATTCTGTAGGTGGCATGGCTGGCTATATCTCTGGAACTATTAGCGGTGCCGCAAGTGCCAGAACTTATTTCAAGGGGAATGTTTCCGGTAGAAGTTTTGTTGGTGGTCTTGCAGGCCGATCTGGTATGATTTCTCAGGCCTATACGGAAGGTGTTGTTTCAGGAACCCGTCATTATGTGGGTGGCGTTGTTGGCTATTCTGACGGGGCTATTGATGCTACGTATCACACCAAAGGTACGGTAAAAGGTGATTCAAACTATGTAGGTGGTATTGCAGGCTATTCTGTTGGTCGCTTGTTAGATGTTTACTCGACGGAAGTTGTTCGCGGTAAAAATTATACCGGTGGTGTTGTTGGTTACGCCGCAGAAAATGTACAGAATGCAAACTCTACAAACGAGGTTAATGGCGGGGATTATACCGGCGGTGTTGCGGGTTATGTGAAGGGCTCTGTTATTGATGCTTACTCAATGGGAAAAGTAAGCGGCATTAGCTATACCGGCGGTGTTGTTGGTTACGCCGCAGAAAATGTACAGAATGCAAACTCTGCAAACGAGGTTAATGGCGGGGATTATACCGGCGGTGTTGCAGGTTATGTTTATGGTTATATACGAAATGCGCATGCTGAAAAATCAGTTCATGGTGGCAATTATACGGGTGGTGTTGTCGGTCGGATAAACGGAACTACGGATGTTGCTTATTTTACGGGCGATTCTGTAGTGGGTGTGTATAGGGTTGGCGGCCTCATCGGATTAGGAGCTGCCGTGGATAGTTCTTATGCTGTTACCCATGTCTATGCTACAGATGTTGATGTCGGTGGTTTGATGGGAAATGGCGGTGGTGTGAGTTTCTCTCACTTTGAAGGAACCGTGAAATCTAAAAATGGCGCTGTAGGTGGCCTGGTTGGCTATAACGCTAATGGAAACATTAATGATTCCTATGCGATTGCCAAGGTCTCGGGAAAGGATCGTGTTGGTGGCTTGGTTGGAGAACTTAGAAAGGAAATCTACAGGTCCTATGCTGAAGGTGATGTTGATGGTTCTTCAGATAACGTTGGCGGCGTTGTAGGTTATCTGGTGGGTAAAGGAGACTCTTTATATCATAAGGGTGTTGTTTCTAGTACAGGAAGCTACGTAGGTGGAGTTGTAGGAAAGAGTGACAATGTGCTTACAAATGCTTCTGCTGAAGGTGATGTGTCCGGTGCAAATTATGTAGGTGGCCTGGTTGGATATGTTGGGACAACAACCTTAAATGGAACCTATCACGGAAATACCAAAACGGCCCTGTCCGTAAGAAAATCCTACTCCATGGGCGTAGTTACCGGTGCAGAACATGTGGGTGGATTGGCTGGATTTGCCTATGGTGGTCTAGATTCAACGTATCATATTAAGGGTAATGTAACAGGAACTAAGTACGTTGGAGGCCTCGTTGGCGAGGCTTCAGCGACTCCTTCATATAACAGAATATTTGATTCCTACGCAGTGTGCGATGTTGTAGGTACAAAGTCCTATGTAGGAGGTATTGCTGGATATTCCAGAGATATGGATGGGGTATATCATATAGGCGAAGTTTCTTCTGATTCAAGCTATGTTGGCGGAATTGTCGGATATACCGTAGGCTGGATAAATCATTCCTATTCTGAAGGTGACGTTAGCGGCTATGATCAAGTTGGAGGCGCCATAGGTTTTGGAGAGTCTTCTGTATTGGGCTCTCACGCGCAGGGAAACCAGGTGTCTGGTGGATATCGAGTTGGTGGACTTGCAGGAGGCTTGAATGGTTCCGTTGATAGCGCTTATGCACAATTTGATGTGAATGGGTCAAAGGATGTTGGAGGTCTTGTTGGCTGGTCTCATAGTTCTATTTCGAATTCGTATTCTAAAGGCGCTGTTGTTGGTTTGGAAACGTGGATCGGTGGCCTAGTTGGATCTATTGATGGCGATGTAAATAATTCCAGTTTTATAGGCAGTGTTCGTGGTATGGGTCATGTGGGAGGTCTCGTAGGTGATACGAGAGCTGCAATTTATGGCTCCAGCGCCAAGGCTGATGTTACAGCGTCTTCGAATAGTGTCGGTGGTCTTGCTGGTTATGTCAAGTATTACGTTGGAACGTCGATGGCTGAGGGGCGTGTTTCGGGTGTTGATTCAGTTGGTGGTCTTGCTGGTTATGTTGGCGGCTGGATGCGAGGCTCTTCTGCAAGGGGCGTTGTTGCTGGTCGTAATACCGTAGGTGGCGCCGCCGGTTATGTTGGTGGTGCGGTAGATGTCGTACATTATGATGGGGACTCAGTAACAGGAATCTTTCAGATTGGTGGCCTTGCCGGATATGCCAGGGGAAGTGTGGATAGCTCCTATTCAAGAGCTAATGTCAAGGGTGATGATAACGTTGGTGGCTTGATTGGCTCTGCCTATGCCGATGTGACCTATTCTTATGCAACAGGAAATGTCATGGGTGATGTAGATAATTCTAGTGCCGGTAACGACAACCTTGGAGGTCTTGTTGGTTATATGTATAGCGGCTCCATCAGCAAGTCCTTTGCTGTTGGTGATGTTGAAGGTGTGACAAAGGTTGGTGGCTTGGTTGGCCGTTTTGAAGGAACGGAAATTTCTCAATCGTATGCCAATGGTAATGTTGTTGGCCGTTTTGAAGGTGATCCTGCTGATTTGAATGGAAACTTCTATATTGGAGGTCTTGTCGGCTTGGGCAAGGGAACCTTATTGGAAGTTTACTCTAGTGGTAAAGTTACAGGTTCTGAAGAGGATCCTTTTTACACGGGTTGCATGGTTGGTGCATCAAGCGCTACGATGAGCATCAGTAAATCCTATTATGATGTTTCTGCTTGTAAAACACTTTTGGTAACAGGTGATGAAGATGGCTTTGTCACTGTGAGTGGCTCCCCTGCACAGAATACTGCTGCTATGCAGGTTCAAGAAACTTTTGAAGATTGGGACTTTGACGACACTTGGACGATTTTTGAGAATACATACCCGTTCCTGCGAATTTTCACAAATTCCATGACAAACGCCGTTGTAACTACTACGTCGCTTGAGAATTTTGTGTATGATGGAACTCCCAAAACACCGCTTGTTACTTCTGTGACTTTGTTTGGTAAAACGCTTGCTTGGGAAATGGACTACACGATTACTTACGTAAACAATGTGGACGTTGGTGTGGCTACGCTTAAAATTTGCGGACTTGCTCCTTATGCAGGCTGCAAGGACGTTGAGTATGAAATTACTGGTACAAAGATTCAACCGGTTATTGCTGAAATTGCAAACGTGACTTATACGGGATTGGAATTGAAACCAGCAATATCCGTGTATGATGGCGAAACCTTGTTGACGGAAAAGGATTATTCCGTTTCTTATTCAAATAATGTTTACGCGGGCACGGGTTCTGTTACTGTAAAGATGAAGGGTAATTATAGCGGTACGGCAACGCAGACGTTTGTGATTGAAAAGGCCGAGTCTGTTATTAGATCCATCCCTACGGCAAGTTCCGTAATAAATGGGCAGACTCTCGCTTCTTCTGAGCTTGTGGGTGGTTCTGCAAATGTTTCGGGTTCATTTGCATGGGTGAAACCTAATACGGTTCCGTCGATTGAGAATGAGGGATATGCCGTTGTGTTTATTCCCGCAGATACAAACTACGTTGCCTCTGCAGAAACTATCGTTCCGGTAAAGGTTCTGGACATGGTATATGTAGTAGTGCATGCTGGTGCAGAAACTGTAGATAGCGTAATTGTTGTTAAGGGTTCTTCGTATACTTTGCCTGAGGTACCAGAAAGAATAGGTTACGATTTTGTTGGGCTGTATAATGGTGACGTGGAAGTTGGTGTTGCCGGTGAGTCTGTTACCATTGTCTCCAATACCACAATTACTGCTGCTTATCAGACGAAGAAATATACAATCACGTTTAAGAATGGAACTACCAATTTGCAATCCGGTTTGGTGGATTACGATGCCACTCCGATTTACAAGGGTACGACTCCGGTCAAGGCATCTTCTGTCAAGTTTGACTACAGTTTTGCTGGCTGGACTCCTGAAATTGTTGCTGTATCAGGTGCGGCCTCATATACGGCCGTGTTCGATAGCACAATTCGCAGTTATACCGTCTCGTTTATGAATGGGTCTGAACAGATACAGGCTTCCCCTGTACTGTATGGATCTGTTCCAGTCTATGAAGGAACTGCTCCTGTAAAGGCTTCTACTGCGCAGTATCGCTACGTGTTTGCTGGATGGTCTCCTGATGTAGCCGCAGTCATTGGCGATATTACATACATGGCCATTTTTGATAGCGTCGTGCGAAAGTACCTTGTTGTCTTTATGGATGGACTTGACACTTTGCAGGTAGATTCTGTTGCCTATGGATCCGCTCCGAAATATAGTGGAAAGACACCTGTTCAAACCTCTACGGATGGCTATGATTACGAGTTTACCGGTTGGGATCATGAACTTTCTGCCGTGACAGGAGAAGATGTTTATTACGCCGTGTATAATAATGCCCTTCGGAGCTATGCCATTACTTTCAAAAACGAAGGCGTGCTTTTGCAGTCTTCCTTGGTTGAATATGGTGAACTTCCGAAGTATGAAGGTAAGACCCCGGTGAAGGCTTCCTCTGTGGTGTACGATTATGCGTTTAAGGGCTGGGACTCCAAAATTGTCTCTGTGACCGGAGTGAAAACTTATAATGCAGTGTTTGATAGCACGTTGCGTTCTTACGAAGTCACTTTTGTGAATGGATCCAAAACGATGCAGACTGGCGCTGTTGAGTATGGCTCCCTCCCGATTTATGAAGGGGCTGTTCCGACTAAGACGGCAACTGAACAATACACTTACAGTTTCTCTGGATGGACTCCTGAAATTAAGAACGTTACAGGTGCTGCAACATATAGCGCACAGTTTGATAGCACTGTTAACGAATACGTTGTGTCATTCAGTAATGGAAACGAAGTTCTTCAAACGGGTAAGATTGCCTATGGAGCCCTTCCGAAATATAGCGGAGAAACTCCGGAAAAGGCCTCTTCTGTGAAGTATGACTATACCTTTGCGGGTTGGACTCCGCAGGTTAAGAGTGTTGCTGGCAATGCTAACTACCAGGCAGTCTTTGACAGTACCCTGCGATCCTATAGGATTACGTTTGAATCGGAAGATGCTGTCTTGAGCACTGTCGTTGCGAAGTATGGTACTAAGCCGGTGTATGATGGCCTGGCGCCTACAAAGGCTTCCACAGAAAAGTATGCGTATACCTTTGCTGGCTGGACTCCTGAAATTACGAACGTAACGGGTGACGCATCCTATAGCGCTGTGTTTGCAGAGGGACTGCGTCGCTATGAAATTTATTTCGTAAGCGCCGGCAAGATAATTCTTACTGATTCCGTAGAATATGGTGCAACGCCTGTTTATGAAGGCGCTGAGCCGACAAAAACGTCAACTGCCGGATACACATACTCCTTTAAGGGATGGAATAAGGCGTTTGGTGTCGTAAAGGAATCTGCAACCTATACTGCTGTATTCGATAGCACTTTGCGCAGCTATACGGTGTCATTCTATAATGGTTCTACCAGATTGCAAACTGGGACGCTTAATTACGGAGAGATGCCTGAGTATGTCGGTGAAGCTCCCAAAAAGAGCAGAACTGTTGCCTATTCTTATACTTTTAGGGGTTGGAATAGGACGATTTCCACCGTCACAGGTGATGTCTCCTATATGGCCGTATTTGACAGTACGAAACGAACCTATGAAATTGCGTTTGTTAACGAAGCTGTCAGAGTTCTTCAGCGAGTTGAGTACGGAGCTACTCCGAAATATGAAGGAACAACTCCGGTAAGGTCAGAAACTCCGACGCATACGTTTACGTTCCTTGGCTGGTCGCCGAAAATTGCTCCGGTTACCGGGGATATGGAGTATACCGCCGTATTCGATAGCACTCGTAAGGAGTACATTGTATGGTTTAGGAATGGTGATAAAACGTTGCAGATGAGTTCTGTTCCCAGTGGGGATTCGGCAAAGTATATCGGAGAAACTCCCACGAAGAAGACTATTAATCGTTATGCGTACAAGTTTGCAGGATGGAGTCCGGAAGTTGGAATAATTACGGAACCGACTGTATACACGGCAGTGTTTGATACCATTGATTTGTGGCAGGATGCCTTGCCGGAACAGAATATTCCTGTGTTGTCTATAGGGGTATCTGGAAAACAAATTCTGCTTTCCGGGGTGATGGGTGATGTTCCGGTAATCTTGCTTGATTTACGAGGGAATGTCATATTCCAGGGTCGTGCAATCTCAGAGTATATGGAATTAGTAGTTCCGAATGCTGGCTCCTACATACTTAAGATTGGTGACCTGGTGAAGCGTTTGAATGTGCGCTAACCGAAACAGTAAATAATTCCTACATTTTTTAGAGGAAAGTTCCCTTTTGGGGGACTTTCTTTTTTAAATTGAAGAGGAGAGGTTTGATTATGCGCATTTCTACCAAAGGCCGTTACGCTCTGAGAGTGATGATCGACCTTGCCAGGAACGGCAGGGGCGACTTCGTAAAGCTGCAGGAACTTTCCGCACGCCAGAAGATTTCCGAAAAGTACCTGGAGGGAATCCTCGGAACGCTGGTCCGCGGCAAGATGCTGCAGGGCGCCCGCGGCAAGGGCGGCGGCTACAAGATTAACGTGGACCCCGCCGAATGCAGCGTATGGGACGTTCTTTCGCTGACGGAAACCTCGGTGGCGCCTGTGGCCTGCCTCGACGACGATGTGAACCAGTGCGAGCGCGCTCCTGTCTGCGTTACGCTGCCTGTCTGGAAGGAACTGGACGGCATTATCCGCGGCTACCTGGATGGCGTAAAGCTGGAGCAGTTCCTGCGCAACGCTCCCGATGCCCAGGGGGTTGTTCCCGACGAGAAGAATTGGAACTGCGGGCTGTAGGACGGCGAACCATGGCGCAGGAAATGGATTTTTTGGACAAGGTTGTTGTCGTGACCGGCGGTGCCCAGGGCATCGGTAAGTGCATTTGTGAGGAGTTCAAGAAACAGGGCGCTCACGTTTGTATAATCGACATTCAGGACAATGAATACTTCAAGGGGAACCTGGCCGACAAGGCGGATCTTGAAAGATTCGCGGACAAGGTAATTGCGGAATTTGGACGCGTTGACGTTCTGGTGAACAACGCGGCTCCGCTGTTCAAGGGCATCGATGAGTGCTCCTACGAGGACTTCGAATACGCCCAGCGCGTAGGCGTGATTGCGCCGTTTTTCCTGAGCAAGTTGTTCAAGGAGCACTTCGGCGAGGGTGCCTCCATCATCAACATTTCCAGCAGCCGCGATCGCATGAGTCAGCCTCAAAGCGAAAGCTACTCTGCGGCCAAGGGCGGCATCAGCGCCCTGACCCATTCCATGGCGGTAAGCCTTGGCGGCCGTGTACGGGTGAATTCCATTTCGCCAGGCTGGATCGACAACAATTATACGGTATACGATGGGGCGGACGCCTATCAGCAGCCTGCGGGCCGCGTAGGAAATCCCTTGGATATCGCCAACATGGTGCTGTTCCTGAGTAGCGAAAAGGCAGGGTTCATCACCGGCGAGAACATCTGCATCGATGGTGGCATGACCCGCTTGATGGTATACCACAACGATTTTGGCTGGACGTTGAAATAACGGCGGATTATTTTACTATCTTTTTGGTAGGAAAATAAAAAATTGGATTTTGCGGCTTATGACTCTTCAGCAAATACGATATGCCATCGGCATTGCCAAGGTGGGCTCCTTTAACAAGGCTGCCGAGGCTCTGTTTATTTCTCAGCCATCCTTGACGGCAGCCATCCACGATCTTGAAGACGAAATAGGCATCACCATTTTCAACCGCTCTAGTCGCGGCGTTTCTCTGACCCCCGAGGGCGAGGAGTTTATCGCCCACGCCAACGACCTTTACCATCATTACGAAAACATCCAGGAGCGTTACAACAAGGATGCCCAGAAGCGCAAGAAGTTTGCGGTCTCTACGCAGCACTATTCTTTTGCGGTTAAGTCCTTTGTGGAGATGGTGAAAAAGTTCAATATCGATGACTATGAGTTTGCCCTTCGCGAAACCAAGACCAAGGAAGTCATCGACGATGTGGCTGGCCTGCGCAGCGAAATCGGCATTCTGTACTTGAGCGAATTCAACCGCAAGTACCTTACGCACTTGTTGAAGGAGCGCGACCTGGAATTCCACAAGCTCATCGATTGCCACGCCTACGCCTACATGTGGAAGAACCATCCTCTGGCAAATAAGGCTTCGGTGAACTTGGAAGATCTTTCCCAGTATCCTTGCCTCTCCTTTGAGCAGAGCGACGCGGGCAACTATTACCTGGCCGAAGAGATCCTCAGTACAAATGAATACCACAGGACCATCAAGGCCAATGACCGCGCCACCATGCTGAACCTGATGGTGGGCCTCAACGGTTACACTCTTTGCTCCGGCATCATCAGCGAAGAAATCAACGGCTCCGATTACGTGGCGGTGCCCTTCAAGGATGCCAACGGCGAAAACGACCGCACCATGGAAATCGGCTACGTGGTGAAGAAGAACTTTATGCTCAGCACCATCTGCCGCATCTACATCCGCGAGATGGAGGAGTACCTGAAGAGCTATACTTCCACGCGTCAATCCGCAGAATAATTGGCGCTAAAATCAGCGAAGTGTTTAAAAAACGTTCCCCTGGATGATTTTCCCCCAATCCAAAAAATCCACCCCAAAAGCGGTTCTAAACGAGCATCTCCCAAAAATCGGACTTCGAACTCGCGCAAGAATGGGGGCAAAATCCAATGATCCTCTACCACGGCTCAAATACGGACATCAGTCGTCAACCGGCCTTTATCTTGAAAGTTCACCCTTAAGAAATTGAAACACCTCGTCAAATCAGCTCCAATCAAAATACCTGCAAGACGAAAGTGCCGCCGAAGTAAACGCCGATTTTATCGTCACAAGAAATCTGGATGATTTTGCAAACGGCAAAGACTTTTGGGATCAAGCTTGTTGGGACGATTGTAAAAATTCCCCCTTGTCGCAATTCTCTCCGATTGATATACTACGGGTATCATCATCAATGTTTGCTATGCGGACAAGGAGAGAATCATGAGAAGCTATACCACATTCAGCTTGCAGTATGCCCACCGTTTCTACGGTTTCAAGGGCGAAGCCCAGTACCTTCATGGTCATACGGGCATCCTTACCATCGAGGTGGAGGATTCCGTTAACGAGGGGGTGAACATGGTGTTCCCCTGTAACGAAATCAAGAAGGTTGCCTGGGGCATTCTGCAGAATTTTGACCACGCCCTCATCTTGCGCGAAGACGATCCGCTGCTCCCCGCGATTCTGGACGTCTACGAAAAGCAGGGCGTCAAGAATGGCCATCCTCAGAATATCATGAAGGGACCTGCCTTCAAGACGGAACTGGCCACCGCTTACCCGGATTGCCGCCTGGTGGTGACGAAGGAAACCATGACGGTAGAAGGCATGATCAAAATCATTTACGATCTTTTGAAAATGAAGTTGAATATCGCAAAGATTGCCTTCACCAGCGGCGCGAACGCAGCCTGTCAGGAATTCTCCGTTGATTGTTCCGTAAAGCGCTGCCCCCTCTGCGGAATCGCTCTGGACGAAAACGGCGAATGTCCTAAGTGCGGGTATAAGGAGAAGAAGTAATTCGTCCTCATACATGCAAAAAAAAGAGGTTGCCGCATCGGCGGCCTCTTCTTGCTAAAATGACGCAGCACCAACAAGAGTGAAAGGAGCCCGTCAATGAGCTATAGTACAAATCTTGAAATCAAAACCCGATTTATCGGACCGCCACATTCGCCCAGCTTCCCTGGCAAATGAAAAAGCCGACCTTTGATGGCCAGCTTTTCTTATAGACAAAATGAGGAAACTTGCTTAGAAATCTTCGTCATCGTCGGGGATGATTCCGGTTTCCTGGATTTCGTTACAGTATTCCACCATCAGGCCGCTCATGAAGGGAATGGGATTGAACGGGGATTCCGTCTCGAGGATTTGGGAGATGACGTTTCCTTCGCAAGTCACGACACTTCCGTCGGCGTCTTCAAGGGCGTCTTCCTTGGCTTCAGCACATTCCTGATCGATGAAACTCTGGGGCAGGTTTTCGTTGAAGGTCGTAGTGCCCAGTTCTTTCAGGTTGGTGCCGTCGTACTTGATGGACATGTACAGGGTTGCGGTATCGGCATCGGTGATTGTCATTTCGAATTCGCTATCCGAATTCTTGCTGATTTTGCAGGTGGCCTTGCCCGGGCGGTTGCCTAAACCAGTGTCTCCAGGAAGCGGTGTGCCGATGTCGGGGGTAGTGGGTTCTTCATTGGAAGATCCGCTATTGTTGAAAATGTCGTCATCGTCGTCATCATCGTCATCGAAGGCTTCGCCGTATGCCTTCTCGAAGACCTGGCATTCGCCGACTGCTTTTTCGTAGAGCTTTTCTACGGTGACTTCTCCTGCTTCTTCTTCACTAACAATCTTGATGGTTCTGTCGGTGCAGGTGACAGTAGCGTTATCGTGGTCCTCTTCTGCTTCCCTCTGGTTATCTTCACATTCTTCGCGGATGGCTTCTGCTGGAATTTTGGAACTGTAAGTGGTGAAAATTTCCATTGTAGCCTTGTCACCATTGAGAGTTGTCTTCATAGTGGTGGTGGAGATGCCTGGCATGCCGATAACCATTTCAACGGCGTTGTCTGCAACCTTTTTTGCAGAGCAAGTGGGGGCGGATCCTTCAGAGGGAACGCCCGGGCCGGAGGAACTGCTGTCGTCGGAACAGGCTGTGAGGGCCATGAGGGCAGCTGCGGTAAGGGGAAGAATCTTTTTGATCATATTTACTCCTAACAATTTATTGGATAACTTGTAATTTAAGAAAAAATGAGGAAATACGAGGATTTATAGAGAGATTTTTTGACTTGTAATAGGAAATGTCTATAGCCAGCCGTAAAAATTCAAAAAAGTTGGAATTTTTCCTACTAAACCTATTGGGAAAGTAGGAAAATGATTTTACATTATGGCCGTTGGTTTGAAAGACCTACAAAAATGGTAGGAAACAGGTCGAAAAATTTTGTACGGAGAAATAAAAATGAACTTTAAATCTTATCTGAGAGATGGCCGGCGATGTCTAGCCGGATTCCGAATGCGAAGCTGCTAGTAGTCAGCGACGAGCAATGAGCAATGAGCCATAGCAAGGCGCCTCCGGCGCAAAAAAAATGCTTCTTTGCGACATTCTAAAAAAAAATGCGGCGAAGCCGCGATTGTAAAAACTCAGGGCTGAAGGCTCACAGCTCACACCTAAAAAAGGAATTAAATCATGTCTCAGAATCTTCACTTTGAAACTCTTCAGCTCCACGTTGGTCAGGAATCCGCAGACCCCGCAACCGATTCTCGCGCAGTTCCTATTTACGCAACCACCTCTTACGTTTTCCATAACTCCCAGCATGCCGCTGACCGTTTCGGTCTTCGCGATGCTGGTAACATTTACGGCCGTTTGACCAACTCCACCCAGGGCGTTTTCGAACAGCGTATCGCTGCCCTGGAAGGTGGTTCCGCAGCTCTGGCTGTTGCATCTGGTGCCGCTGCCATTACCTATGCCATTGAAGCTCTCGCTCAGGCTGGCGATCACGTGGTTGCCCAGAAGACCATTTACGGTGGCTCCTACAACTTGCTGAAGCACACCTTGGCACCTTTCGGCGTCAGCACTTCTTTCGTTGACACCCACAACCTGGCCGAAGTGGAAGCTGCCATCAAGCCGAACTCCAAGATCCTTTACCTCGAAACTCTCGGCAACCCGAACTCTGACGTTTCCGATATCGACGCTCTTATCGAACTGGGTCACAAGCACGGCCTCGCCGTTATCGTCGACAACACCTTCGGTACTCCCTTCCTGTTCCGCCCCATTGAACACGGCGCAGACGTAGTTGTTCATTCCGCTACCAAGTTCATCGGCGGTCACGGTACAACTCTCGGCGGTATCATCATCGAATCCGGCAAGACCAACTGGAAGTCTGACAAGTTCCCCACCTTCGCTAACCCCAACGTGAGCTACCACGGCGTAAGCTTCCCCGACGCTGTTCCGGGCGCTGCATTCGTGACCTACATTCGCGCAATCCTCCTCCGCGACCAGGGCGCTGCAATTTCCCCGTTTGCTGCATGGGCTCTTATTCAGGGTACAGAAACTTTGTCCCTGCGTATCGAACGTCATGTGGAAAATACCAAGAAGGTTGTGGAATTCCTTTCCAAGCATCCGAAGGTTGCTTCTGTTAGCCATCCCAGCCTCCCGACCCATCCGGATCACGAAAACTTCAAGAAGTATTTCCCCAAGGGTGGCGCCTCCATCTTTACTTTCGAAATCAAGGGCGGTCAGGCCGAAGCCTGGAAGTTCATTGATAGCCTGAAGATCTTTAGCCTCTTGGCAAACGTTGCCGATGTGAAGAGCCTGGTGATTCATCCGTACACCACCACTCATTCCGAACTGAACGAAGAAGAATTCAAGGAACAGAATATCACTCCGTCCACCATCCGCCTCTCCATCGGTACCGAACACATCGATGACATCATCGCCGACCTGGAACAGGCATTGGCACAGGTGTAACATTCTGTAGCTATGAGTATTGAGTAATGAGCGATGAGCTCAAAACAAGGCGGCTTCGCCGCAAAAAAACTCACAACTCATAGCTCAAAACTCAAAACTTTAAAAAGGATTTCAAATATGTCTAAGATTTATACTTCTGCAGATCAGCTGATTGGTCACACTCCTCTTCTGGAACTTACTCACATCGAAGCCACTAACAATCTCGGTGCGAAGGTTCTGGCAAAGCTTGAATATTTCAACCCCGCTGGCTCCGTGAAGGACCGTATCGCCAAGGGCATTCTGGATGACGCAGAAAAGTCCGGCAAGCTGAAGCCTGGGGCAGTGATTATCGAACCGACCTCCGGTAACACTGGCATTGGCCTTGCTTCCGTTGCTGCAGCCCGCGGCTACCGCATTATCATCGTCATGCCCGAAACCATGAGCGTTGAACGTCGCCAGATTATCAAGGCCTATGGTGCAGAACTTGTTCTTACCGAAGGCGCCAAGGGTATGAAGGGTGCTATCGCCCGCGCCATCGAATTGGCTGCTGAAATTCCTAACAGCTTTATCCCGGGCCAGTTCGTGAACCCGGCAAATCCGGCAACTCACCGCGCTTCTACTGGTCCGGAAATCTGGGAAGACACCGACGGTAAGGTTGATATCTTCGTTGCCGGTGTGGGTACCGGTGGTACCGTCACGGGCGTTGGCGAATACCTGAAGTCTCAGAATCCCAATGTGAAGGTTGTGGCTGTGGAACCTGCTTCCTCTCCGGTGCTTTCCAAGGGTGTTGCTGGTGCTCACAAGATCCAGGGCATTGGCGCAGGTTTCGTTCCTGACACCTTGAACACCAAGGTCTACGACGAAATCATCGCAGTG
>JAZLKH010000132.1:0-3451 GCA_045597545.1 Fibrobacter sp. | reverse complement strand
TGAATTTGCTCGCGACAACCGTACCCTCGGTAAGTTCGACCTCACCGACCTTCCGAAGAAGCCCCGCGGCGTTCCTCAGATCGAAGTGACCTTCGACATCGACGCCAACGGTATCGTACACGTTTCCGCTAAGGATAAGGAAACCGGTAAGGAACAGTCCATCAAGATTACTTCCTCCAGTGGCCTCTCCGAAGACGAAATCAACAAGATGGTGAAGGACGCCGAAGCAAACGCTGCCAAGGACAAGGAACAGCGCGAACTGGTAGACATCAAGAACCAGGCTGAACAGATGGCTTACCAGGTCGAAGCTCAGCTCAAGGAAGTTGGCGACAAGCTGCCGGCCGACACCAAGGCTCAGATTGAAGCTGCTATCCAGGAAATCAAGGACAAGAAGGACAACGGTACCAAGGAAGAAATCAAGGCCGCTATGGACAAGCTCCAGAACATGATGAGCTCCATGGCTCAGGCTGCCGGTGCCGCTGGTGCACAGCCGGGTCCTCAGCCGGGTGCTTCTGAACAGCCCAAGTCCGAAAAGAAGGGCGACGGTCCGGAAGTTGTTGACGCTGAAGTCGTTGACTAATTAGGTATGAGGTCGCTCGCAAGCTCGCTCTGAGCTATGAGCTTTGAGCAATGAGTTTTTGAGCTGGCCTTGCAAATGGTGTTTTCCTGTCTTTTTGAGGCAGGAGCACCTTTTTGCTATAAACAGGTACGAGGCTACAGGTTCGAGGTAAGAGGTTTTCTCAAATCTGTGATTCGCGCGAAGCGCCTTTGTTTAGCTCAAAGGGCGCAGCCCGACCTCAAAGCACCGCAAGGTGCGACCTCAAGCCTCAAAGCTCCGAAGGAGCGAGCTATATGGCAGATAAAAGAGATTATTACGAAGTTCTAGGCGTCGGTAAGGACGCAAGTGCTGACGAAATCAAGCACGCCTATAAGAAGCTTGCCATCAAGTACCATCCGGACAAGAACCCGGGTGACAAGGAAGCCGAAGAAAAGTTCAAGGAAGCTGCAGAAGCTTACGACGTTCTTTCCAATCCTGAAAAGCGCAAGAACTACGACCAGTTTGGCTTTAATGCTCCTGGTGGCGGTTTCGGCGGTGGCGGATTTGGCGGCGGTGGCTTCGGAAGCTTCGAAGACATCTTCAGCCAGTTTGGCGACATCTTTGGCGGTGGGTTTGGTTTTGGCGGCGGTCGTGGTCGCAGCCGTAAGGCAGGCCCTCCCCGCGGAAACGATTTGCAGATCAAGGTAGCTCTTAGCTACAAGGAAATCTTCGAAGGTTGCACCAAGAAGGTTCGCCTGAAGCGCTATACTCCCTGTACCGAATGTAACGGCAAGGGTGGTTCCGATGTAAAGGAATGCCCGACTTGCCACGGTTCTGGTCGTGTACGTCGTGCAACGGGCGGTTTCTTCCAGATGATTTCCGAAAGCGCCTGCCCCACTTGTAACGGAATGGGCGAAACTATCGCAAAGCCCTGCTCTGTTTGCCGCGGCGAAGGCCGTGTACAGGAAACCGAAGAAATTTCTGTCAAGATTCCGGCTGGTGTAAGTGAAGGTCAGTATCTGAACCTCCGAGGTGAAGGTAACTGTGGCCCTCGTGGCGGTGCCAGTGGCGACTTGCTGGTTGTCATTGCCGAAAAGCCCGATGACTTTTACACTCGCGACGGTGATGATCTTCACTGCGAGTTGAAGGTCCCGGTACATAAGCTGGTTTTGGGTGGTACTCAGCGAGTTCCCACCTTGGATGGTGAAGATATATCCATCAAGATTGCTGCAGGGACCCAGGGCGGTAGCATTTTGCGCCTCCGTGACCAGGGCCTGTATCCGTTGAACAAGAACGGTGCCCGCGGCAGCCTCTACGTGGAAATCAAGGCTGAAATCCCCAAGGATCTCAGCAGTCGTGAAAAGGAACTGTACAAGGAACTGGCCGAAATCCGCAAGGACAAGGAAGATGCTCAGGAACAGTCCTTCCTCGACAAGATGAAGAACTTGTTCAAGTAGTTTCTAAAATATTTCAAATTAGCTCGTGGATTTTCTCCATGGGCTTTTTTTTAGGAACTTCAGTACGAATCCGCTATAACTCGTCGTCGTTTATGCTTGACGCTGACGCAGTACGCGTTCTTTTGATGGTATGGAGCCTCTTGACAGGACCATTACCCGCATGAGTTGGCATCGCTTTCGCCTTTGCCGAGGGAGTGTTCGTGACGTGGGTATCTCCCACGGATTCGCATTGACCGGTAAATAGGTGGTGGTTCATTGCCATACTGTTCAAGATACTAAAGAATTTTTATTTGTCAACTTTCATATTCGGGTTTAAATATTTGTTTTTTACGTAAATGGGTTACTAATTGGTTGATTTTCAATCGTTTAGTAACCTATTTTTGCAAAAACGCTCTGCAAGAAACCTGCAAATTCCTTAAAGATTCTGCTGCAGCTTGGGAATCATTTCGTCGGCCGGACCAGAAGCTTTACTTAACGTAAAGCTTCTAATGACAAGGGAAGGCTTCGCCCTCCCTAAAACCCTCCTTTCCCAAACATCACTAAAGTTATAGATTATGCTGGAGAATTCTAACTTTGTCGTCCATCCAGGATTCAAACGTGTCGTCGGCGATGTGGGCCTTGGCCTGTTGCATAAGCTTGATATAGAAGCGCAGATTATGAATTACAGAAAGAGTCCATCCCAGGGGCTCTTTTGCTTTATGCAGGTGACGCATGTAGCCGCGGCTGTAATTGCGGCAGCAGTAGCAGTCGCATTCCGGGTCCAGCGGGTGGTCGAAATCGTGGGCGAACTTCTGATTCTTGTAGCGGAGAACACCTTGGCTTGTATAGACCAGGCCGTCCTGGGCGTTTTTCGCCGGCAGAATGCAGTCGCACATGTCTACCCCACGGCGGATCAGTTCCAGCAGGTTCCAGGGCGTCCCAACCCCCATCACGTAGCGGGCGCGGTCTTCTGGCAGCAAGTTGGTGCAGAAGTCTGCTATCTCGTACATGGTTTCCACAGGCTCCCCCACAGAGAGGCCGCCCATGGCGTAACCGTCGGGGCCAATTTCCTTAAGGGCCTCGATGGATTTCTGGCGAAGTTCCTTGTGCATGCCTCCCTGCACGATCCCGAAGAAAAACTGCGGGTAACCGTGAATAGGCGGGTTTGCCTCCAGCCATTCCTTGGCCTCCCGGGTCCACTTCAGCGTAAGGCGTAAGGATTCGTCGGCCTCTTCTAAAGTGCTGGGGTACGGCGTGCATTCGTCAAAGGCCATGATGATATCCGCACCGATTTCGCGCTGGGCCTGCATAACGCTTGCCGGCGTAAACATGTGCCTGGAACCATCCAGCAGGCTCTTGAAGCGAACACCTTCTTCGGTAATCTTGCGGAACTGCTTGAGACTCCACACCTGGAATCCGCCGCTGTCCGTAAGCATGGGGCCGTTAAAACCCATGAACTTCTGGACGCCGCCAGCCT
>JAZLKH010000131.1:0-3125 GCA_045597545.1 Fibrobacter sp. | reverse complement strand
TCCACTTGCGTTCGACGTTCTTCGGGTTTACCGTAATGGTCTTCATGTAAATCCTTTGTGTTAGTGATTCCGGGGCACCCTGCCCCGTGAAATGCTGGGCAAAATTTAGAAGAAAGGGGCTGGGGTTTCAAGGGAAAAAGTTGTGTTTTTTGAAAAAAGTCCGTAAATACTAGAGTTTTCATTCTATCAATTAGAACAATTATAATAATTAACATAGTCTTTTGGGTGGATTTTCCTAGAGAATTGGGCCCGAACGGAGTCCTGATAGAACAAACAAAACGTTCTATGGCACTCGCCATAGAACGTTTTGTTTGGTGTTTTGGATTAGGTTCGTTTGATTACTTGGTAACCTTGAAAGTCTGCATCTGGTGGGTGCCGCGGGCACGGAGGAAGTACACACCCTGAGCCTTGATGTAGTCGCTATTCTGGACTGTGGAGATAGCTTCGGTCATGCTGTAGGCGCTGACGCGGCCAACGAATTCGCCGCTCATGGTGAATACATCGAAATCGCTTACGCGGTCAACATTCAAGTTGAGCTTCTGGGCCACAATGCCAGTTTCATCACCCGGAGTCGGATCTTCCTTGATAATCGGATCCGGATCGGCGGTACCCTTGGTCACGATGTTCATGTAGTCGATATCGAACCAGGCGCCAGTGACAGTGAGGCGCAGGATGTGCTTACCGGCAGTCAGGTTCACATCGAAGTTCACCTTGTTGTAATCGTCATAGTTTTCTTCGCCAGCGGCAGCGGCAGGAACGGAAATCACTTCGGAAATGTTCTTGCCATCCATGGAGAGCTGGAAGCTGGAGGTGGAACCAGCGGCAGCCACGGCGGCATAGACGGTGTAGGTGCCGGTTTCTGCGACATCCACGGTGTATTCGTACCAGTTGCCTTCGCTGTTAAAACCAACGATATTGCCGGTAGCCTTCTTATAGATGCTGACAGAAGTGCCCTTACGGTAGTCGGAGTCGCCCTTGTTGGAGCTTTCTGCAGTGCTGTAGGAGTCGTTGCCAGAGCCAATGCCCGGAACGTCGAAGTCTTCGGCTTCAACCTTGCCAGGAATTGCAATGGGAGTTCCTTTGAACGGTTCCTGCGGGACAGGTTCAATAATGTTACCGCCGCCGAGACCAGTAGTGTTCTGACCCTTTGCAAGGTTCTGTGCAAAATACTGCTTGAGCCATGTCATTGCAGCACGGTCCTGGCCATTCTTGATGATACCAGTATTCTTTGCCCAAGTGGCGCCATCGATGTAGCCCCAGATGGTGATACCGCCGATCCAGGGAGTTTCCCACATGAACGGAATCTGGTTTGCATAGTCGTTTTTCTGCTTCTGGTCGTCAGCCTGACCGATATCGTATTCGGTAACAAACAGGGGAAGACCTGTTTCGTTATGGATTCGAGTCATCTTGCTTTCGAAATCAGACTTGCTCATGTTCGTACAGTCATGGGACTGCTGGCCATAAGCATCCACCGGAGCGCCATTCTTGACGATGGTCTTGACAAGTTCAATACCTTCGTTCATCTGCCAGGAAAGAGTGTTATAGTCATTATAAATCAACACAGCCTTGGGCCAGCGTTCACGGGCCATCTTGAAAGCCGTGGTAATGAAGTCGTACTGGTGCTTGCCATTTACAACCTTGTCGCCGCCGAGAGCTTCGATAATGTAAGAGCCTCCGCATTCGGTATCATCGGTACTGATACCGTTTGCACCGGCAGCAGGCTTGCCGTAGCCGGAGTGGTAGTTATTGCCGTCCCAGATAGCTTCGTTCACCACGTCGATGTATTCCAGATCGGGGAACTTGGCGGCAACAGCATCAAACCATTCGGTGATGTACTGCTTAGTCTTTTCGACGGTAATGCCAGGATTCTTCTTTTTGCAGAGGAAGTTGGGATACTGAGAACCCCAAACCAGGGCATGGAACTTGAAGTGACGTTCACCCGGCTTTTCCTTGGCCCACTTGTAAGCGCCCTCGCACTTATCGTAGTTGTCCCAGGCGAACTTGCTAGTACCGCTGTTACCGTTGGACAGAGAGTGGATGGAGCCCCACTTACAGCCGTTTTCTGCGGTAATCTGGTTCCAATAGGTGCCCATATCGCTACGGATCTGGCCACTGGTAGTGATGTTGCCAACGAACTTGGCGCCGCCATCCGCAAAAGCAGCATGGCTTACAGTTGCGGCAGCGAGGCCCGCAATTGCAAGAGAGATAAACTTTTTCATAATCCACATCCTTTTTTAAGGAATTTTTTCATTCACCAATCTAAAGTTACCTTCAAAAAAAGGAAATGTTCCATAAAAAAACACTTATTTCATGGACAATATGTCCATAATCACATCTTAAGCAAAACACCCCGATGCATTCACATCGGGGCGTCTTGTTTGGTGTTTTGGATTAGGATCTTTTACTTTGCGATGCGGAAGGTCTGCATCTGGTTGGTGCTTGCGTTACGGATAGCGTAAGTACCCTTTGCAAACTTCACATCGCTTGCGGACTTGACGAAACCAACAGCCTGGTCAAAGCTATAGGCGCGGAGACGACCCATGAATGCACCCTGCATATCGAAGATATCGTAAGCCTGAAGAACATCAACGTCCATGTGAAGGTCCATGGCGATTGCCTGCGGTTCTCCGGATTCGCCAGAAGATTCAGCAGAGCTGCTGGATTCCGGATCTACGGCAACGGAGCTGGAGGACTTGACAATCGGATCCGGGTCTGCGGAACCCTTGGTCACGATGTTCATGTAGTCGATATCTAGCCATGCACCGGTAACGGTGAAGCGGAGGATGTGCTGACCCTTGGTGAGGTTCACGTCGAAAGCAACCTTGTTGTAGTCATCGTAGTTTTCTTCGCCGGATGCAGCGGCGGGAACAGCGATGACTTCGGAGATGTTCTTGCCGTCCATGGAGAGCTGGAAGCTGGAGGTAGAACCTGCGGCAGCAACAGCAGCATAGACTGTGTAGGTACCGGTTTCGGCAACGTTCACGGTGTATTCCAGCCAGTCGCCTTCGTTGTTGTAGCCAACCACGATGCGGTTGTTGGACTTCTTGTAAAGGTCAACGCCGGTATCCTTACGGTAGTCGCTATCGCCATGGTTTTCAGAATCAGCGTCGCCATAGGAGTCGTTG
>JAZLKH010000130.1:0-9374 GCA_045597545.1 Fibrobacter sp. | reverse complement strand
GCTGCCCTTGACGCTACTGCTAGATCCTTCGCTGTCGCTCAGGATGACACTTGATGAGGAACCAGGAATGACAGAAGAGGAAGAGTCACCGTTGACGCTGGAGGATGATTCATCATCCTCAACAGCAGAACTCTGTGCACTGTTTTCACCGGATGCGCTGGTAGAGTTGGAGTCATCGCCGCAGGCATTAAAGGCGAGCAGCGCAAAAGCGACCGCACTGGTGAGTGTGATTTTTTTGAAAATGTTCATATTAAAACTCTGTTAAAAGCGATTATGCGCAGGGATTTTGAAAATGGGTGCTAGTCCTTGAGGCAACGCAAACTTCGACCGTTGCTCTTGTAGCTGTCTTTCTCCTGGCGCGCGTAGTTGTAAAGGCAGTAGATGTACTGACGCCACGCGTAGCCGCTAGTGTTCTCAGAGGCAGTCCACAATTCGGCGTAGTAGCCCTCAGAGTCGAAATCGCCGTAGTAGCTCCTGTAACCTGCAGGGAGCGCCGAGAATCCGTACTTGTCGATACCGTTACCTCCACCATACCAGCCACTAGTGGATTTTAACGTCGAACCGGCGATGTTGGATCCACCGATGTAAGTGTACAGGGCGCTGTATTCTTCGTTTGTTGGCACATGCCAGCCCTCGGGGCAAATGCCGCGGTGGGGGCTGTTGGGGGTGCAGGTCTTGCGTTCGCCGCAATTGGTTCCTGCGTTCACGCTGAATTGGGCCGCACTATCCATTACGGCACTCCAGGTGTACAGGCGACCGTACTTGTCGCAGTTGGAAGCCTTGTTCTCGTAGCACCAGCTGGTGGAGTCAGAAGTGTATCCATTATAGTTGTACTTCACGCTGGTGTATGCGTAGTTCAGGTTTTCCGCCATCCAGGTCTGGGTGCCGATGGTAACGGTCTTGTAAACCTGATTGTCGCGGGAGTCAACAATTTCTCCATAACTGATGGAGGTCACAGAAGAACTGCTTGTAATAGAAGACGAGGACTCCATAGAACTGGAGGAGGAAGGTGGTTCAACGCTGGAAGACGATTCCTCAGAACTGGAGGAAACTGCGGAACTAGAACTTGCTACAGAACTGCTAGACCTCTCGACATCGCTTGGGGGAACACTTGAAGAACTGGAGTTGTGCTTCCCGTTGGAACTAGACGAATCGCCATCGTCACTGGATTCCGTGAAGTCGCAGTCCATCTTCTCGATGAGTGAACCAAACACCCAGCCATCCTCGCCATCGCACACAGCCTTGCCGTGATATTCCACCAGGTAGGTGACAACGCACTTCTGGCTCTTGCCGCAAGGTATGTCCGACAGCAGTTCATTCATTGTCTGCACCGTATCGGGAATACCGCCGCGGTTGCCGCCATCGCTAGGCCCGCTAGTAGAACTATCATCGCCGCAGGCATTGAGCGCAACAGCGAGCGGAACAACGCTTCCAAGCACAAAAACTTTCAACAAACCGAACTTCATAAAGTTTTCCTCGTTCTTTTACAACCAAATAGTAGAAAAGAACCAAGTAACTCCCGACCGCCCGCAACAACAATTTTCCCTCAAACGCCCTACATTTTCCACGCATTTTTAGCCGAATTTTCTATATGTAACACCCTGTTACATATAGGCTGTTTTTGATGCGTTCAAAAAAGTAGACGAAAAATTGTTAGGAATTTGCCCTCTAATGACGGAAGACACTGTATACCCTTTGTGTTTATGACCATCCGCAGTCAAACCACAGTCAAGCAGGGTCAGTTCAAGCGCAAATTCTCCCAGAACCGCCTAATTGACTTAACAGAGCCCCAAATCCAATCTGCAACGAGTTGAGTCAGCGGAATCAGGTAAAGGTAGAATGCGAACAGAATGGGCTTTGTGCCAGTTTGCAGCATGCCAATCGGAATGATGCTTGCGATAGACCATGGAACCATGGGCGCAATGGTGATGCAGGAATTTTCGATAAATTGAGCGAGCTTGCTTTTATCTGTTTCGCCGTTTTTATTTACCACAAATCCTTGGCAAAGTTCGCTTGTTAGCGTAATGGAAAGTGTTTGATTGCAGGCAAGCATGTTCGTTACAATGGATGTGATCAGGAGGCTTGTAAACGGCGTGGTCTTTTGAGCCAAGCGGTTGAGTGTTGATGTCACGCGAGAAAGCATGTTTGTGCCACGAAAAATTCCGGCGTAGCAAAGGGCGACACATACAACAACCGTAAGCTTTATCATGCCAAACATTCCGCCACCATTCAGCATGAGGCTTAGAACTGGGTCGGCACTTTCAAAACCGAAGAAGGACGTGTGCAAAGTTTCTGCAAAATCAACGCCCTGCAATATGCAGTTCAAAATTCCAGCAAGAACAATGCTTACCACCATGTTGATTTTTACATCGACGCGCAGCACCGAAAGTACAATGATTCCGATGGCAGGTAGCAGCAAAGCCCAACTCATGTTAAAGTGGGTGGCGAAAAGTTGTTGTGCTGCAACAAGACCTGCGCTACCGTCATTCACGACGCCCGAAGAATCGGCAACGTTTGCCCCACCAAAATAACTAAGCGCAAAATACAGTACCAAGCTTAACAAGAACGCCGCCACGCCGGTCTTGCACATGATGGCAATGTTGCTGTAAAGTTTTGTCTTGGTCACTTCGGCAACAAAAATCGCACTGGTAGAAATTGGCGAGCAGCGGTCTCCAAAATATGCGCCCGAAAGCACTGCGCCTGCGGTATAAACAGGCTCCACGCCCAAGGTGCTGCCGATGCTCATGGAGATGATGCCCATAGTCGCCACAGTTCCAAAGGATGTCCCGGTCAGCACCGACATCAGCGTGTTCAGCACAAATACAGCAGGCAAAAAAAACGCCGGATCAATAAAGTTCAAGCTGCCAGAAACAATGTAGGCGATAGTTCCGCAGGAGCGCCACAGCGCAGAAAGCGCGCCAATCAAAAGCATCACAATGGCAATGTTCTTTGCGGTCAGCATGCTGCGGCAAGACATCACCAAAAGTTCACGCAAGGCAAAGCCCCGAAGCCTGCCGTAACTCAGAAACACCACCAGGCCAAGCAGCAATGAAATCCACAACGGAACGTCTGCAATGACGCCCGTCATAAGGATTACCGCGAATGTACCAAAGGCAATGAATTCCATCTGCTTAGTAGGTCAGGCCAAACCCATAAGGGAACAGTCCCTTCTTGCCATCACCAACGTTAATGGGAATTTGCTTGCTATTCTTTGGCCACGTGTGAGGAAGCTTACCAGTTGGAGCATAGTCACCAAAGAGCACATCGGCAACACCACCGCCTTCGCTACCCGGGAGCCAAGCAGCCACAAAGGCGTCGCTAGCATCGATGAGCTGGGTAATTGGCAGCGGGCGGCCAGAAATCAGCACCAGAACCACCTTTTTGCCCATCTTCTTCCAAGCCTTGATCTGCTTCAAATCATCAGCGGCAGAATCGAAGGATTTTGTCTGTGCGCGATAGAACATGTTGTCGAAATTCTTGTCACGGAAATCGCCGCGCCATTCGGCATAAGGTTCTTCGCCGATAACATAGACGATTGTTTCGGCATCCTTTTCGTTGTCTACCATGGCAGCAGCGGCGGCATTTTCAAAGGCTTTCTTGATGGATGTTGCGCCAGGAATTTCTCCGGTTGTCCCCTGCCATCCCTTGGTCCAAGCGCCGCACTGGAGGCCCGTATTATCGGCGTGGGTTCCGGTAAGAAAAATCTTGCCTGTCTTGGAAAGAGGCAATGCGCGATCCGCACCGGTTCCCTTGTTCTTCAAGAGGACCAAACTCTTACGCACCGCTTCACGAGCTACGGCACGGTGCTCCGCACTTCCCAAAGAACCCTCGTACTTTGTGGGGCCCATGGGGTTTGCCAAGCGGCCAGCGCGAATCTTTGTGCGCAAAATACGACGTACCGCATCCTTAATGCGATCTTCGCTAATTTCGCCCTTTTCCACAAGAGTCTTAACGGTGTTCATGAAACCAGACCAGGAGTTGGGAGCCATGGACATATCTATGCCCGCATTGATTGCCTTCTTGATAGCTTCTTCGGAAGAGGCCACTACCCCACCCTTGTAATCAAAGCCATCAGTCATGCCTGGGGTGCGGGAATTTTCGATACCTTCCCAGTCGGCAATCACGAAACCTTCAAAACCCAGTTCCGTCTTTAAAAGGCCTGTCAAGTGCAAAGAATCCACATGCTGATGAACACCATGAATGCTGTTAAAGCTTGCCATGGCGCTCAAGGCCCCTTGTTCAACGGCAGCTTCGTAGGGCGGCAAGGCAATCTTTCGAATTTCCTTTTCAGAAAGCTTTACATCGGCTCGGTCAACGCCACCTGCAGTAATGCCATCGCCCAAGAAATGCTTAACCGTGGCAATGGCGCGATGTTCCGCATCAAAATGGTCTCCTTGCAAGCCGCGAATGTAGGCGGCACCCAGTTCTGCCACCAGCTCCGGAATTTCGCCGAAGCCTTCGTAAGTGCGTCCCCAGCGTTCGTTACGAGGAACGCTCAAGGCCGGTGCAAAGTTATAGTCGATATGGGCGGCCCACATTTCCTCAGCAACAACTTGGCCAATGCGGCGAACCAGCGCAGAATCACGGGTTGCACCCAAGCCGATGTTGTGAGGGAACACCGTGGCGTTATCCACATCGCCTACGCCATGAACGTTATCCTTGCCGTAGAGGGCGGGAATTTTCTGGTTCCAGGCGGTTGTATAAAAGTCGACTCTGTAAGCGCCACCACCCTGCAAAGCAGAACCGCAAACATAGCCGTTGCAATCCACATTAGGGACCATGGGCTGGGTCATCTGGGCAATCATGGCATCCAGATTCATGGTCGCCATAATGGAATCAATCTGAAATTCGATGGGGTCCCGCTTCAAGGTAATATTGCCCAGATCGGCGGCAGCGGCCACCGACAAAGTCTCCGGCAAAAAACCTGCCTTGCGAGCCACAAGAATTTTCTTGTCATCGGCGTTCTTCGCTTTGGCAGCAGCGTCCTTAAAACTGAACTTTCCCAGTTCATTGGAGAGCACGCGTGCATCGGGAATCAGGTTAGGAACAGTCTTGATCTGCACCACCACATCTTTCATTGGTGCCGCGGTTTCGTCCACGACAGATCCGGTAATAGCACCGAAGGCGCTCACAGAAAAGGCCATGGTACACACCGCACCCAATAAGCTCATTTTTAAAGACTTCATAAAATCCTCGCTTTACAGGATAAAATATAGGTAGTTCAACGCCCGTAAGCCCTCACTTTTATGTATTTTATCTGCATAAAAAGCAGGTAACAAAATGAAAGTTCTTTTACTCAACGGCAGCCCCCGTAAGCAGGGCAATACCAACGTAGCACTCTCCGAAATTGCAAAGCAGCTGGCAGCACAAGGCATCGACAGCGAAATCGTATGGATCGGAAACAAGCCCGTACGCGGTTGCGGAGCCTGTGGCCAGTGCAAGGCCAGGAATCTCGGCAAGTGCGTCTTTGACGACGACGTTTGCAATTCCATCATCGAAAAAATGGGCGAATGCGACGGCCTCGTGGTGGGCTCCCCCGTCCATTACGGCACCCCCGCCGGTTCCGTACTCTCTGTTATCCAGCGCATGTGCTACGCAGCTGGTGCAAAGATGGTAAACAAGCCGGCAGCAGCCTTGGCCGTATGCCGCCGCGGCGGTGCAACCGCAGCATTCCAGTGCCTGCAAATGCCCTTCCAGATGATGAACATGCCCATCGTTACATCCCAGTACTGGAACATCGTCTACGGCGGTGGCGAAGGTCAGGCCGCCATGGACAGCGAAGGTCTGCAGACCATGCGCACCTTGGCCAACAATATGGCCTGGATGCTCAAGAACCTCCACAGCGGTGCATGCGAAGTTCCCGAACGTGAACCCTGGGCACCCCTGAACTACATTCGCTAATCGAGATATTTATAGCACACAAGAACTTTGGTAAGAAAGCATGGCTCCAACCCATGCCTGTAGCCGTCATCGGCACCTACCGTCTGCTGGGATATTGCAGGCACCGCCTTCGTAACCAAGAAGTGGAAGTACACCGAGTACGGTGCCACAGGCTTCGGCGTGCAGACCCTCATTGAACTTGCCCGCAGGATGTCCTCTGCTACTTCAATTTCAGCAGATCAATGTAGTTACGCTTTGCAGAAATGACCCTGTGAATTTGAACTTCGTCATTTTTGAACACGTAAAAAACTAGATAGTTGTCGATAGAGAAAACCCGGTATTGAATCATTCTTAAGAACGGATCTGAATGTACCGGATAAACTGTAGGAAATTCCTTGAGTAGTTTTATCTGCTCAAGGAATTTTTCAAATATGGCATTAGAACCTTATAAGATTTGGCCTTAGCCATTCATCAAATCCTTGATGAACTGTTCAGCATCAACGCCTTTTGCTCCGCTTTCTATCTCAGAAATAGCCTCAGCCAACTTAGCATAAACCTCAAGTTGGGCCATCTGCTTTTCATAGCATTCCATGGACATCACCACCATGTCGCCAGTTCCATTTTTTGTGAGGAACATAGGTTCATCGTACTTATGTACAGTTTCTGCCAACGACGTAAAATGATTTCTCAAATCTGAAATAGGTCTAATTTCCGGCATATGTTCCTCTCATTCTATTATAAAATATAATATCATAATCATGATAAATCAATATGCAATCCAACCCACCTATTCCTTTATGCAGCGGACGTTGGCAAACCATGAATATTACCTCAAATTATATAGCCCAGCGCAAGTCAACCTTGACGCCAACCATGTCACCGTAACACATCCGGACCGCAGCGCCAATGCTCCAGCCCGCGATGTAGCCACGTTCCCTGTGATATATTTTTTCTGCACTCTGCAGGGATCGTTCATAACGAAGCCCTAGGGAATAATAAAACACATTCGTTTCAAAACCATAGGGTTCTCCCACCATTCCAGCCCCCACTTCCGGCTGAATATTCCAGCGCCATCCATCTACAAAAGGCAATACTACTGCGGGGCGGTACATTAGTCCTGTATCCATCAGGATAAACCATCCCGAATCATGAAAGCCTTTGACATCTATAGTGGAATTGGCATAGGCAAAAGAGAATCCCCCATAATAGACGAAATCCCCAATACGCGTAGGAATGCCCGCCAGCAATTCTACGCCCAGATCAAATACAAAATGGTAATCGGAAGTATTGACCGGCTCAATATGGGTAACCCCAAAACCGCCATAGAAAGAACTTAATTTTCTTGATACCCCAAGGTTCTCCTTATAAAAGGCGCCCTCGTAATATTTCAGGGAATCGTCGATGGCATGCATTTCTCTATAGAAAACATCACAGTCCTTCTCCTTGTTGCGAGAGCATCTAGCCCCGTCCCTCGTTTTGAGAATATACTGGAGCTTTAAGCGGCGCACAGGTTCCTGTTGTTCAATGGATTGTATAATCGCCACGGAGTCCGCCGTAAAAAGGGTATCAAAAAGTTCATCCCCATTAGAAGGCATGGTGAACCATTCCGGCAAGGAATCCCATTCTTTTCGGAGATACCTTAAACCTAAAATTCCAGAGAACTGAATGCGCTTTTCCTGCAGGTAAAGCGAGTCAATGGGCTCTTCAGGATGAGTGGCGTAATAAACATAGATGGAACGTATGGATTTGACAATGGAGTCTATAATTGAACGATCATCCATCCTATCGTAATAGCTGGAATCAATGAAATAGCCACTCTTTACACTTCCCAAAAATCCAAGATACCGTCTAATGCGATCAGGAGGATCTAATTCCAGAAATTCGTCGTGCTCGTAGTGACCATCCAAAACACAAAATTCACCATATACACCCAGTGAGGTTAAGTCTACACTCTTAGCGATATGTTCTGAATTTATATACTCTATTCTTGATTTAGGAACCCAACCATAACCACAAGAGGCCTTCACCAAAACAGAAGACTCCTCCATTTTAACAATGTTCATAACTTCGCGAAAACCAACCGTACACATCACCTCGCCCCCGTCCTTGTAACGAGTCAAATCAAGGTCACCCATTTTTGACTTCACTTTATTGGGCGCAGCGTAAGACATCCCCACCAGGAGGAAAATCAAAACAAGCATGGAGAACAGGCGAATCATGATATTAAACTATAAAAAATTTTCTATCTTTACCGCCGTATGAAAAACGTAGATACTATTGCCGTTTTGGACTTTGGTGGTCAATATGCCCACCTTATCGCAAACCGTGTCCGCCGCCTCGGCGTTTTCACCGAAATCCATTCCCCCAACTGCGACGTATCCGAACTGGAAGGCGTCAAGGGAATCATCTATTCCGGTGGCCCCTCCAGCGTTTATGCTGCCGACGCTCCGGAATACAATCCCGAAATTTTGAACCTGCCGGTACCTAAGCTGGGTATCTGCTACGGTCATCAGCTTATCGCCCAGCAGCTGGGCGGTCACGTTGAACCGGGTAAGGTGAAGGAATACGGTATCGCCGACCTGATCGTTGGCGACGAAAAGTGCCCGATTTTGAAGGACCTGCCCAAGGCCTCCCCCATGTGGATGAGCCATGGCGACCAGGTGACCAAGCTCCCCGAGGGCTACCGCATCGTGGCAAGCACCAAGGACTGCGAAATCGCAGCTGTCGCATTCGACGAACGCAAGATCTACGGCATCCAGTTCCACCCCGAAGTCACCCACAGTAAGTTCGGCATGAAGCTTCTCGAAAACTTCATCGACATTACCGGCGCCCAGAAAACCTGGAACATGAAGAGCTACCTGCCCCTCATTACTGCCCGCATCCAGGAACAGGTGAAGGACCGCAAGGTCTTCCTGCTGGTTTCCGGCGGTGTGGACTCCACGGTGGCATTCGTTCTCCTGAACCGCGTGCTGGGCCCCGAAAAGGTTCTGGGCCTCCATGTGGATAACGGCATGATGCGTCTGGGCGAATCCCAGAAGATCATGGACTTCCTCAAGGCCGAAGGCATGAACAACCTTCAGATCCGCGATGCCAGCGAACACTTCCTGGAAAAGTTGAAGGGCGTTTCCGCTCCCGAAACCAAGCGCGGCATCATCGGTAAGGAATTCCTTGTCGTCAAGGACGAGGAAATGGCCAAGCTGAACCTTGACCCCAACCAGTGGATGATGGCTCAGGGCACTATCTACCCCGATACCATTGAATCCGGCGGCACCAAGAACGCCGACAAGATCAAGACCCACCACAACCGCGTCCAGGAAGTTCTGGACCTGATGGAAAAGGGCCTTGTGCTTGAACCTCTGGCAGACCTTTACAAGGACGAAGTCCGCGCCCTGGGCGAAGAACTGGGCATCCCCCACAATCTCGTCTGGCGTCACCCCTTCCCGGGTCCGGGTCTGGGTGTCCGTCTGCTTTGCAGCGATGGCGTCCTGAAGGAC
>JAZLKH010000129.1:0-18730 GCA_045597545.1 Fibrobacter sp. | reverse complement strand
GAGGGTCTGGCCCATACCGACGTACTGTGCGCCCTGGCCAGGGAAAAGAAGAATAGTCTTGGACATTGTTATTTCCTTAGTGTAAACAACGACTTGTAATATACGTCACAAAATTACAAAAATCATACCGCAAACAGGAGGTTCAAGTTCAAATTCAATGATATAAAAAGATGTCCTAGGGCTTACGTCCTGTTTTTGAACAGACCTTATCTAACATGCACAAGTCGGGTATAATTGCTTATGCGAATCATATACGAACCAGAAACCGGAAGTACCACATCAAAATTTGCACCATCAGCATATGCCGTTCTTACAACCCGTCCTTGCAGATCCATAACAGCAACAAGAGAATTTTCATGAATTCCAGAAACATGCAATACGTGACCTTCGACGTTTACATTAAATTTTGGGTTATTTACAACAGTAATAACCTTTTCCGTTTGACTGGAACTCGACTCCATAGGCATTGATGAAGAACTAGTAGGTTCCGTTTTGGAACTAGACGAACTGTCGTTTATCTTTTCGTATTTGGCTTCTATGACTAAGTCCGTGTTAACCACGATCTTATCACCTTCATCCCCTAATTTGTTTCCCTCCGCATCATACCATCCAACAAAGACATAGCCGTCACGTTCCGATGCCGAAGGCAGCAAAATTTCTTCACCATCGACAACAGAGCTTTCCTTTCCGTCTATATTTACGGACAACCATATTATTTTTGTTGAATCATAGACCGCAACATAAGTAGCAGGACCGTCAACAGCAACAATTTGAGGAGTCCATTCCTTGAAGGTGTAAGAATAGAAACTCGTTGAAGACCGTTCTGGAGATTCAGCAACAGGGATAGAGCCCAACTCAAAGCGATTTTCAAGAACCACCCTATCGTCAAAATCAAGGAATGTAATCGTATACTTTAAGCGAGTATATACCGCAGTAATCGTTGTCGAAGAATTGAAAATTGTTGATTCATCAACTTTTTTCTTGTCGGACGTGTACCAACCATCAAATTCCATTCCTTCAGGAACTAAACCATGTTCAGGCAACGAAGTCAATTTTCCTTCTTCATCTGTTAAAATCGAGTAAGTATTATCTCCGTCTTTAATGGTGATTATATAGGCAGAAGCCTCCTCATCAATAAATACGGCATAAAAGGCACGATCTTCAGACACAATATCACGAGAACGGAACACCTTTCCATCTTTATCTATCCACGCAACAAATTTTTCTCCAGCTTCAGGTTCAGCATCATCAGGCTTCGGAGTGGTCCCCATATAGGAACTATACGCATAAAAATCAACGATACCATCATTGAATGTCACCCTGTAAATAGGTCTATTAGATTCATCTGCTAAATAGGGGAATTCATTGTTCCAGCTCCAAATACCACTATTATCAGTACTTCCGTTCGATGTGTTAAGAAGCCAAGCAAACTGAGCACTTTTCATCAAGCTCTCCGTCCCCTGAATTTCAGATTCTTTAATCCAGTACTTTAAAGAGACTACATCAAACGAGTTTGCTGCTTTTCCCTTCGGAAGTACCCCTGCAGCATAGTGATAATACCCCGACGAACTAGTCTTTCCCTTATTAATGCAATCAGAAACTACACTTACACTAGAACCAGCAATACCTCCAGCATATTCATGATCATAACCTTGAGTAGAGTACGTACTTCCATTGGATTCAACAACCCCGCTATTGACGCAAGTGGAGAGAATTCCTGTATTATATCCCACGATTCCGCCAGCATAGGCATCAGGAGAATAGGAATAAGACGCTCCGAATTTCGCAGAAGTCGATCCACTATTCATGCTCTTGACGACAGAGCCCGTACTATAAGCGGCAATGCCTCCCGCATAAACATATGCATAAGCGGAGTAAGAATTGTATATACGGATATAGGCAGAAACAGCAGCTTTATTCAAACATCCCGTTACAAAACCTGTACTGTAACCAGTCATACCACCAGAATAACCATAGTATTTTCCAGCCTTCCCACTTTCATAAGTAGTGGATACTTTTCCTTCATTATCGCAATCAAGGATATTTCCTTCGTTATAGCCAACGATGCCCCCCGCATAAACTAGGGTTCCTGTAGCGGAAACAGAACTAAAATTCGTTGTGTTTCGAATAGTACCATAACTCAAAGCCACAACTCCCCCAGCATATTTCGTACCTTCATTGGAACCACTAGCAAGTTTCAAGTTCCTTACAACACCTGTTTCAGCTAAAACCCCAATGAGTCCTGCATATTGACGTTTTCCCACATAAAGTCCATAAATGGTAAAACCCGCACCATCCAAGATACCCGAGAACTGATGGTTTTCATCCACCCCTATCGGGGTCCATGCAACAGTACTTATGCTTTCTTCGTCTGCAGCAAAGACAATATCATTACCTAAAACGGCGCTTATCGAACTAGAACCACCGTTCACTTGTTCTGCAAACCACGCTAATTCTTCAGCATTAGTGATAACGTAAAATGATTTTCCGTCAACTTCTGTAGTACTTGCAGGTTCACTTGTGACGCCAGTCCAGGCGTCAGCCCAGGCAACCTGGAAAGCGATTGACAGCACACTGAGTAAACAAATAAAGTATTTCATACCAACCATCCTTTTTTCCAACTTTCCCTATGCAACAAAGACAGGATTATAGTCCTGTCTTTTTTATGAGATCCCGGGTCGGAGCCCGGGATGACAATGCGTTTCGCCCGGGATGACACTCGGAATAATTAAGCCTGAGGAGCTTCGGCAGAAGCTGCAGCGGTAGCGTCGTCCTTGATTTCGGCAAGGCGAGCGTTCACAGCCTTGGCCACGCCGAGGCGAGCATACTTGGCAGCCACTTCAACAGCCTTTTCGATTGCCAGAGCGTCGGAACGGCCGTGAGCGATAATGCCGGTACCGTTGAGACCCAGCAGCAAGGCGCCACCGGTCATGCGGTAGTCCCACATTTCGTCGAAGCGACGGCCTGCATCGGAATCGATGTTGCCGAACATCTTGTGGTGCATTTCGTAGAAACCTTCGATCATCTTGAGGATTACGTTACCTGTAAAGCCAGAGGTAACAGCCACGTCGGCCTTGCCCATGATCAGGTCTTCACCTTCGATGTTGCCGATGAAGTTCACGGGAGCGTTCTTCAGGAGCTGGTAGGCTTCCTGGCAAACTGCGGGGCCCTTGTGTTCTTCTTCGCCCATGTTCACGAGACCGACCTTCGGCTGAGTGCGACCGAAGTAGGTTTCGGCAAATGCAGAACCTGCAATAGCGAAGTCTACGAGTACAGAAGCGCGTTCGTCTACGTTAGCGCCAGCATCAACAAGGACGATGGGCTTTTCGGCGGTGGGGATCACGCAGCCGATAGGCGGACGGCCAAACTTTTCGGTGGTCTTGCCAAGAAGCATAAGGCAGCTAGCCATCATGGCGCCGGAGTTGCCTGCACTGACGGACGCATCTACCTTGCCCATCTTCTGGAGGGCAACGCAAGTCACCAGGCCAGAGTGCGGCTTCTTCTTGAGAACCATGACAGGATGTTCGTCCATGGCCACCGGATCCGGCGCGTCCACAACAGAAATGCCGTGACCAGTATAGCCACGCTTTTCGAGACCAGCCTTGACCTCGGCCTCCGGTCCGCACAGAACAATGTGCAAATCAGCATCTTTGTTGGCAGCATTAATGGCGCCATCAATCACAACGTCGGGAGCGAAATCGCCACCCAGGGCATCCAATGCAACTTTAACCATGGTACACTTCCTTATACATCAAAAATCAAAAAAAGGTAAGCCCCGGGTACACCAGAGCTTACCTTAATATACACTAAAAATTAGGCTTCGGCCTTCATGTCGACAACTTCGACACCATTGTAGTAACCGCAAACCGGGCATACGCGATGCGGACGCTTCACGGAACCGCAATGATCGCAAGTAGCCATGGCGGGCACTTCCATCTTCCAGTGGGTGCGGCGCTTGTCACGACGAGCGGTAGAGGTTTTTCTTTTAGGTACTGCCATTTTTAACTCCTGTTAGTCTAGTTACCCTTGGACATTTTGTCTTTAAGGGCCTTGAGTTTGTCCCAGCGAGGATCCATTGGCTTTTCGCCGTCGGCTTCCTCTTCTGGCTTGTTGTTTGTTACAAAGATAAAATCTTCGTCGGGATTTTTCACGGGTGCCTGCGGTTCTTGCAGTATAATTAGCTCACGAACGCACTCGGAAACGTCAACGAAGTACTGCCCCTGGGGAATCTTGTACGCGTAGACGTCTACGTCCTCGTCGTCCAGTTCCTGTTTTGCAACCTGGGTACGTTCAACTTCGACCACGATTTCAGTGGAGAAGGGTCGGTCAAACGGCTCCAAGGAGCGGGAGCAGGTCAGCGTTTGCACGCCGGAGATCGTACCAGTCACAAGCCACTTGTTGTCGCCTTCGGGGCTAACCAGCACCTGAGCTACCAGATCGCCCTTTAGGTGCAGTTCGTCGAAGATTTCAGGGGCATCGGCATGGGACCAGACCACCTGGCGGTCTTCGGGTTCAGTCAGTGTTTGTGCAATATCGAATCTCAAAGTGGCACAAATTTAGTAAAAACCCGTTTTTGAGTCAATATAGGTCCATAATGTTCATAGATTTAGGTCACTATGATTAAAAATCGGACAAATTTCAAGAATTCCGGCGAGCAGGCCACGGACTGGTGGAAGCGAACCATTGCCTACGAAATATACCCCAGCAGTTTTCAGGATTCCAACGGCGACGGCATCGGCGACCTGGCGGGAATCCAGTCCCGACTGGGCTACCTGGAGTCCCTGGGGGTCGGGGCCCTGTGGCTTACCCCGGTGTATGCCTCCCCCATGGTGGACAACGGCTACGATGTTTCGGACTACTACGCCATCAACCCGATGTTTGGTACCATGGCCGACATGGAACGCCTTATCGCCGAGGGCCGCAAGCGGGGCATCCGGATTGTGATGGACCTGGTGATGAACCACACCAGCGATCGGTGCCAGTGGTTCCTGGAATCCAAGGCCAGCCGCCATAACGCAAGAAGCGACTGGTACATCTGGCGCGACCCCCGCCTTGTAAAGGACGAAGCTACCGGCGAACTGCGCAGGCGCCCGCCCAACAACTGGCGTGGAATTTTCGGAGGCTCCGTGTGGGAATGGAACGAAGAGCGAGGCCAGTACTATATGCATACGTTTGCAACCGCACAGCCCGACCTGAACTGGGAAAACCCCGAAGTGCGCAGAGCCCTTTACGACATTGCGAACTTCTGGATTGAAAAGGGCGTTGGCGGGTTCAGAATCGACGCCATCCCCTACATCAAGAAACCTCAGGACTTTGGGGATGGCGAGCCGGACGCGGGCGACGGCCTTGTCAGCGTCCACACCATGACCGTAAACACCGATGGCATCCTGGACTTTCTTTACGAGTTCAAGAGGAACGTGACCGAGGGCAAGGAAGTGTTTACCGTGGCAGAAGCCAACGGCGTCGGTCCGGACGACCTAAAGTACTGGGTGGGCGACAAGGGCGCGTTCGATATGTTATTCGAATTCGGGCACTTGCACGATGTGGAAATCTGGTGCAAGCCCAGCCCTTACGGCATCATGGACTTCAAGAAGGCCATCATAGCAAGCCAGAAGGCTACCGCCACCAACGGCTGGTATCCCGTATTCTTCGAAAACCATGACAAGCCGCGCAGCATAAACAACTACTTTGGGGAACTCCCTGCGCAGCAGGCCAAGCTCGCAGCCAAGGCCTTGGGCATGCTGATGTTCACCTTGCGAGGCACCCCTTTCGTGTACCAGGGGCAGGAACTGGGCATGACCAATGTGAAGTGGACAAGCATCGACGATTACGACGAACTGAATTCCAGGGCCCAGTACAAGATCGCCCTAAGCGAAGGATTTTCCGCAAGCAAAGCCATGGAGTTCGTGAACACCTTCAGCCGCGACAACGCAAGGACCCCCATGCACTGGAGCGGCGAGAAAAGCGCCGGGTTTACCACGGGGACACCCTGGCTTAAGCTGAACGAGAACTTCAGGGAAATCAACGTCGCCCTGGAGGAATCCGACGAAAACTCCGTGCTGAGCTGGTACAAGAAGCTTTCCAAGTTGCGCAGCGAATCGCCGGCTCTTTTGGAAGGCGCCTTCGAGGCGATTCTCCCGGAGCATCCACAGGTGTTTGCGTTCAGGCGCACACTCGAAAACAAAACCTTCACCGTAGTCGTTAATTTATCTGCCAATAGGGCAAATGTCGACGATGAGCTTTTGAAGGGCGCCGAGGTCGTACTGGGCAATTACGAGAATCCTTCTGCGGGCTTCTTGAGGCCCTTTGAGGCGGCGCTTTTGCGCTGCGAGACCCCCAAATGAGGCGAATGCAACAATTGTAAACTATAGTTTTCCCATTTACAAATCGTCCACGACATTTTAGAAACACCGACTGACATCGGTTCACGGGTTTAGTATTTTTCTTTTCGGTGGTATGGGTTTTGTTTGTAGAATAACGCTCCAAATACTCGGGAGAACAACATGAATTTTAGAAAGCTCTTTACAGCGGGCCTTGCCGTATTCGGTCTTGCCGCTGTCGATTCCTTTGCGGCCCTCAGCGAAGACGACTGGGTCGAAGCCGCCTGGATGACCACACGCTTCTTTGGCGCCCAGCGCTCCGGCGCAGGCCCCAACTGGATGGCCGATGGCACAACCTACACCACCAGCTTCATGAAGGACAGCTACCAGGGCAAGGACATTTCCGGCGGCTGGTTCGACTGCGGCGACCATGTGATGTTTGGCCAGACCCAGGGTTTCGCCTCTTACGTCTTGGCCCTTTCCTACGCCGAATTCACCGAAGGTTTCTACGACCTTTACACCGGCGACTACTCCGACTACAAGGCAGCAAAAGACTACACTCGCGCAGGCGGCAAGCCCAACAAGATCCGAGACCTTTTGGAAGAGCTCCGCTACGAGGCGGACTTCTGGGTAAAGGCCGCACCCAGCACTACGACCTTCATCACCGTGAAGGGCGATGGCGACGTGGACCACAAGAACTGGGTAACCCCGGGCAAGATGAGCACCATGGGTACAGGTGAAGGCGGCGATCCCCGCTCCATTACAGCCAACTCCAACGACAGCTTTACCCCCGGCATGGTGGCCGCCATGATGGCCGTCATGGCACGCGTGGACCCCGACGAGGCCAACCGTGAAAAGTACCTGACCGCGGCAAAGAACGCCTACGAATATTCCAAGAACCATAAGGGCGTTACCACCTCCGGCTCCTATTACGCTGAAAGCTGGTGGGATGGCCGCACCGGTGACGGAGTGTTCCTGGGCGCCCTGGAACTTTATCGTACTACCAAGGATGAAACTTACAAGTCCGACGCCAAGAAGTACTTTGCCAACCTAAAGTTTGACTCTGGTAGCTACTCCCGCTTGAACTACGCCAATGCAGTTCCCCTTTCCGTGGTGATGGCCCAGGGCGTCTTCGACTGGCAGCCCGAAACCGGCACCTACCGCGACGCCCAGCGTTTCCTGGACAACATCTATGCAAGCAACGTAGACGCTAACGGCATCTACATCAAGGATACCGGCGGTCCCGGCAGCTTCTCCGTACGTTCTCCGTCGGGTGGAGCATTCCTCTACGCCCTTTACGCAAAATTCAGCGGCGATACCGACTACGACGAACAGATTGAAAAGAACGTGGCCTACTTGCTGGGCGACAACGGCAACAAGAAGTCCTACGTAGTGGGTTTCGACCGCAACGGCGCCAAGGCTCCGACAGCACCCCACCACCGTGGCTACTACGCCAACGAGGACCCGGGCCGCAATCCGGACTCTGGCCTCCGCGCTCCCGAAAAGAACAAGCAGTTCGGCGCCATGATCGCAGGCTCCTTCAACAATACCGGCCACAACAACACAGTTTCTAACTGGCAGGAGAATGAAGTCTGCGTCGACATGAACGCACCCATGGTGGGCGCCCTGGGCTACATCCTTAGCAAGAAGGCCCCGAAGACCGACGTGGACCTGGGAATCAAGGCCCCCGAGGTGAAGCCGGATACATCCAAGCAGGACAGCAGCTCTGCGATCAAGGGCCAGGGCTGCGGCATGGCCGGCGCATTCAGCATTGCGCAGGCCGGCAACAGCGTAACTCTTGGAATTTCCAACGGCGAGGCTTTCACGGTGCAAGTGTTCGACCTCATGGGCAACAAGGTCCAGGAAATCAGGAGCAACGGTGCAAGCGTTAACTTTGAACTCAAGGCAAAAGGAGCGCTGCAGATTCGCGCCGTTTCCAAGAGCTTAAAGAAGATGTTTACCGTAAAGTCTCTGTAGGGCACCGCTTCTGCAGAAGCTTGCCTCAAAGATCCCCTCGGGATGACAGGGGAAGGCCATCAGAGATTGGCTTTAACCTGCGAAGGGATTTCAGCATACAAAAAACTCCACTCTTACGAGTGGAGCTTTTTTGTTACAAGGAGAGATTCTTATTAAAGCCCCTGCATTGCCTTGCATTCTTCCATGACTTCTTCGTACATTTCATGCTTGTTCACATCGCTTAGGGTTTCGGTATCGCTAAGGCCCATTACGGTTTCGGTTTCCTTGACTTCGGTATCAGAAGCCCATTCGTACTTGGTTACGACAGTCATGCCCATCATGGTTTTAGTGAAGGTCCAAACATTGTCGCTTTCTGCAAAGTCGCAGGTTGCGCTAATGCCGAGGGATTCGTTCATGGCCTGTTCGTCGGTAACCCATTCGCCGTCGGTGCAGACCATGTAGAGCTTGAAGCCACTATAGTCGATGGTTTCCTTGGAGCCTTCGCTTGCTGCGGTGCATTCGGGCAGATTGTCCAGGGGATTATCGGTGATGCTGAAACCGGGATCGTCTTCGTTGGCACCGGGAATAAGGTCGCCAAAGCCCAGGGAATCGAGAATCTTTTCGTAGTCGCCACCGTTGTTGATGCTTTCGAGAATGGAGCCGAAGTCATCCTTGGACATACCTGCTTCCTTAAGGAGAGAATCCAGGTCGATGCCTTCGGCACCCAGAAGGGTTTCGACCATATCGGGAGTGAGCTGCATGTCGCCGGGCAGGGTATTGCCGCCAACGGAGGAAGAGGACTTGATGTCTTCATCGCCACCCTTGGAAGAGGAAGACTTGCCATCTTCTTCATCGTCGTCATCTTCGGAGCCACCGAGGCCGCCAAAATCCAAGTCGCTGAAATCACCATCGGCGGACATCACCTTGCACTGCATTTCCAGGCCATCCTTGATTTCGTCGAGGGTAGTGCCGTTGCTATCATCAGTTTCAGTCACGTAGATCATGTCGCCCTTGCACTTGATGGACACGTCTTCGCCGTCTTTCCTGGCATCTTCCTCGGCAGCCTTGCATACGAGGCTGGCTTCGGGACCGCCATAGGTCTCACTTTCCGTGGTCAACTTGTCGCCGTCGATGGTAATGGAGATCTTATTGGTGTACAAGCCCTTCATGCCGTAGGTCATGGTGACCGTATTACCCTTGGTGGTAACGTCACAGGTTACGGAGCCGTCAACGTCACCTGCAGACGCAGAGGAACTGTCGTCGCCGCAGGCAACCAAACCAAAAGCAGCCAGAGATACAACTGCGAGACCAAATTTCTTAAGCATAGTCCTTCCTTTTTTTACGATTTGTCTTGTAACAAAAATATAACATTTTTAAACTAATTGCAATGTTTTTTGCAATTTAAAAAAAAATCTGACCTGCGAGAGCTAATTTGCGTGGGCCCCCACAAACCACCCTTCCAAAAAAACATGTTATCTTTAGCGCGAAAATGGTCTTTGATATCGTCTCATACGCAGCCATCGGGCTTCTCGCGGTTTTCTGCCTTTTCTATTTGTGGCTGGAAATCCGGTTTTTCCGTGCGTTGGGTACGGTACGCGTAGGCACAAGCGACGTGAAGCCCGCCCCAAAGGTGAGCGTCCTAATAGCGGCCCGCAACGAGGCCGAGGGCATCCGCAACACCCTGGACTCCGTCATGGCGCAGGATTACGAGGGTTTCTGGGAGGTCTGGGTAGCAGACGACCGCAGCGATGACGACACCCCGAAGATTCTGGCCGAGTACGTTCAAAAGTTCCCCGACAGGTTCCACGTGCTGACTATAAGCGAGATTCCCGAGGGGGTCAGCCCCAAGAAGCACGCCCTGAGCCGCATGATCGAAGCCTGCGAAGGCGAAATCCTCTGCCTGACGGACGCGGACTGCATCGTGAAGCCCACCTGGGTCACCGGCATCGTCCGGGAATTTGAACCAGGCATCGAGCTTGTGGCCGGACACTCCTACATTCCCACCACCCCGGGAAAGTCCAGCGTACTTATCTGCATGCAGGCTGTAGAGACACTTATATATAGAGTGGCCGGAACCGCGGGACTTGCCATGCACCTGCCGCTGACCAGCACCGGCAACAACCTGGCCTACCGCAAGAGCTTCTTCAAGAGTGTAAAGGGATTTGAAAACGTCATCAAGATCCAGAGCGGAGACGACGACCTGCTGATGCAGAAGCTTGCTGCCGACCGCCCCTGGGCCATGCGCTACTGCATTGCCGAGGAGACCTTCGTCACCACCAACGGCAAGGAAACCCTGAAGGAACTCTGGGAACAGCGAAAGCGCTGGGCAAGCAAGACTATATACTATACACCCAGGATTGTGTTTGTGCTGAGCATGGTGTTCCTGTTCCTGACCATGCAGTGCGTCACCGCCGTGCTTTCGCCCTTCAGCTTCGAGGTTTTTGTGGCGGCGGCCATCGCCTTTGCGCTCAAGTGCATCGGAGACCTGGTTTTAATCTTACGCGGGCTCAGGGTATTCAGGCAGGAGCACCTGATCAAGTGGTGCATCCCTGTGGAATTTATCCACGCCCCCTTTACCGTACTGGCCGTACTGTTTGGCCTGTTCGGACGCTTTAAATGGAAATAGGAAATGGCAACAACTAAGGCAACTACCAAGAAGACTAAAACGGAAACTGCATCCAAGGCGACCAAGGCAACGAAATCGGCCAAGGCCCCCAAGGTTCCCGTCGATGGCAAGACTCTTATTATCGCCGAAAAGCCCAGCGTGGCCCTGGACCTGGTCCGCGTCCTTGGTCAAAAGTCCTTTACCAAGGGCAACGGTGTCTACGAAAGCGACACCACCATCGTAAGCCACGCCATCGGCCACCTAGTTGAAATTGCCGACCCGAAAGAAATCGACGAGCGCTACAAGAAGTGGGACATGGGACTACTCCCCATGCTGCCCGAAAAGTTCCCGCTGGTTGCCACCCAGGCCACCAAGAGCCAGCTCAGCATCTTGAGCAAGCTCATCAAGCGCAAGGACGTGACCACCATCGTAAACGCATGCGATGCTGGCCGCGAAGGTGAACTGATCTTCTACTACATCCTGGACTACGTACTGAAGGGCAACTTCAAGAACAAGACCCTTAAGCGCCTGTGGATGCAGAGCATGACCCCCACGGCCATCCAGGAAGCCTTTGACAACATGCGCGACGGCGCCGATATGGAGAACCTGAAGGCCGCCGCCATTTGCCGAAGCGAGGCCGACTGGCTCATCGGCATGAACGGCAGCCGCGGCCTTACCGCCTACAACAGCAGCATGGGCGGCTTCCAGATAACCCCCTGCGGCCGCGTGCAGACGCCTACGCTTGCCATTATCGTCCAGCGCGAAGAGGAGCGCCACCAGTTTACACCCCAGAAGTTCTGGTCCATCGAGGCGGACTTCGACAACGACGGCAGCCGCTACCAGGGCAAGTGGTTCACTGGCGACGGCAAGGAACGTCAAAAGCAACTGTTCGACGAAGCCAAGGTCAACGAAATCCTCAAGAAGTGCAAGGGCAAGACAGGCTCCATTGAGGAATCCACCGCCCCCAGTTTCCAGAAGTGCGGCCCCCTGTACGACCTGACCACGCTCCAGCGCGAGGCCAACAACCGCTTCGGCTTTAGCGCCAAGACCACCCTTTCCATTGCCCAGGCCCTGTACGAACGCCACAAGGCCACCACCTACCCCCGTACCGACAGCAAGTGCCTGCCCGAGGACTACGTGGGTACCGTAAAGAGCACCATGGGCAAAATCGAGGGCGGCCTCGCCCAGTACGCCAGGGAGGCTCTGAACAACAACTGGATCGTAAAGACCCCCAAGGTTTTCGACAACTCCAAGATTTCGGACCACTTTGCCATCATCCCCACGGGAGTGATGCCCTCGGGCCTTACCGAGGCCGAGCAGAAAGTGTTCAACATGATTTGCCAGCGATTCATCGCCGTTTTCTACCCGCCAGCCAAGTACCTCAACACCACCCGCGTCACCACGGTGGAAGGCGAGACCTTCATTACCGAAGGCAAGATTCTGGTGGAGCCCGGCTTCAAGGCGGTCTACGGCAAGGATTCCGACGACGAGTCCAACATTCCGCAACTCAAGGGGAACAAGGCGAAGGCCGCGGCCATCGACGCCAAGGAAGACTTTACCAAGCCCCCTGCACACTACACCGAAAGCACGCTGCTTTCCATGATGGAAAGCGCAGGTAAGCTGGTGGAAGACGAGGACCTTCGCGATGCCATGAAGGAACGCGGCCTGGGTACCCCGGCCACCCGCGCAGCCATTATCGAAAAGCTGGTCAGCGACAAGTACGTGGTCCGCGACGGCAAGGAAATGATCCCCACCGCCAAGGCCTTCGACCTGATCAAGGTCCTCAAGGCCATGAACATCGAAGCCCTCACCAGCCCGGAACTCACCGGCGACTGGGAATACAAGATGGGCCTCATCGAGCAGGGCAAGGAAACCCGCGAAAGTTTCATGAACGGCATCGTGGAAATGACCAGGACCATGGTGACAAACATCAAGGGCTTCAAGGAAGAAAGCACCACAGGCGAGGCCAGCTTCAGCCCCGTCAACGGGAAGAAGGTTTTCGAAACAGTCAGCCGCTACACCACCGAGGACGGCATCGTCATCCGCAAGATGATCGGCGGCAAGCGCCTCACCGACGAGGAAATCGTAGAACTGTTGACCAACCGCAAGATCGGTCCCCTGCCGGGTTTCCGCAGCAAGAAGGGCGCCGAGTTCACCGCCGTGGTCATCATCAACGACGAGAACAAGATTGAATTCGTCTTCGACGAAAAGCCCGAGGAAGTGGAACTAGGAGAGCAGATCGGCGTATCCCCGATCGATGGCGCCCCCGTATTCGAAACCATGACCGGCTACGTCAGCGAAAGCTACGTGAACAAGGAACCCAGCGGCTTGCAGCTGCCCAAGGTTCTTCTGAGCAAGGAGATTCCCCTGGACGACATCAAGAAGATGCTCTCCAAGGTTGGCGAAAAGACCAGCCTCATCAAGGGCTTCCGCAGCAACAAGACCCACCGTACCTTTGACGCCTTCCTCTACGTAGACAAGAACGGCAAGCTGAAATTCGACTTCCCGCCCAGGGAATTCAAGCCAAGGCGCTTTGGTCGCGGAGCCGCAAAGCCAGCAGCACAAGAAGACAACCTGACCAACGTCCCGTAGTTTTTAGCGACGCCACCCTGAGACACCTGAACAGCGCCTTGAACAAATTAAAGCTCACTCTGCTTACCTTAGCCATTGGATTCTGTGCGACCTTTGCACAGGAGCAGGTTTCTCCTGCACAGGGGACTGGTATGCCAGCACCGCAAGCCTCGGCCCACGTGCAGCAGGAACCGCTGGTGTTCAGGGATACGGCGACGCCTGCCGCCCCGGCCGCACTCCCCCAGCAAGAAGCGCAAGCGTCGCAACCGGCGACGGACTCTGCCCAGGGAATTCAGCCACAGTCCGCTCCATCCGAAAGCAACAACCCCTACGGTCTCCCCGACGCCCTGATGCCCCTGTGGAATTCCATGACCATCAAGCAGAAGGCGGCCCAGATGGTGATGGTCTACATGTCGCCCGCCGACTTTATGATTCAGCACGAATTCGGCGGTATCTTGGTAATGAGAAACCACCTCAAGAACTTGACGCGTTTCAAAGAAAACCTGTACACCGTCAACCAGGCTATGAAAATTCAGCCTCTGGTTTCCGTGGACCAGGAAGGTGGCCTTGTAAACAGAGCCTCGGCGATCGCGCCTCGATGGGAGCAGACTCCAAGCGCCAAGGCCATGCGCAACATGGACAACGGCGAAATTGAGTTTTTGGCAAAGCAAATTGGCCGCGACATGAGGGACGTGGGCATCAACGTAAATCTAGCCCCGGTACTGGACCCTGCCAAGGACAGCCGAAACAAGAATTCCTTTATGGAAGAATCCAGCAGATCCTGGGGCGCAGACACCACCAACGCAAACAAGGTAAGGTCCTTTGTAAAGGGCATGCGGCAAGGTGGAATCGAATGCGTTTCAAAGCACTTTCCCGGTTACGACTCTTGGACCAACAGCGATTTGCAAATTGCCATCAGCGCAACTCCAAAAGCCAAGATCGAAAAGAACGTAGAGTTTTTCAAAGCACTCGCCGACGACATCCCCATCACCATGATGAGCAGCGTACGATTTATCCGCATTTCAAACAAGCCCGCCGTATTCGAACCGAGAATCGTACAGATGGCTCGCGACATGTCGCCCGAGACAATCATTCTCACCGACGACCTCTGGGGAGTTTCGCTGCGCGCCTGGATCAGCGGCATGGAACGCGTCAAGAGCAAAAACTATCCTTCCAAGGATTTCAAGAAGCTGGTTCTCACCGCCCTTACCGCGGGCAATGACATGTTCATGACCACCTACCCCAAGAAAGGCGTAGAAATGATCAACAACCTAGTCTCCCTTTCAAAGCAGAGCAAGGTCTATAAAAGACGCATCGAGGAATCTTCGGCCCGCATCCTCAAGTTGAAATATAAGATGGGGCTAATCAACCTGAACAAGCCCGAAATGAGCGAGTAAGAAAAAGACGATTAGAACATAGCCAAGGTTTCTGCCTTGGTTATATTTTTTACTTCCTTCTTGATCTTGTCGGCGCCGGCCTTCTGCATGGCAAGCTTCAAAATTTCCGCGGCGGCCATGGCATCGTCTAGGGCGCGGTGGTGGTTAAAGTCCGGCAGCTCCAAGGAAACGGTCAAATTGTGCAGACTGTAGCTGGGCAGCCCCGGAAAAAAACGACGAGCAAGTTTTACGGTACACAGCCTCGGCGGGTCGTACTTGATAGCGCACCGTCTGAGTTCCGCTCGCATGAACTTACTGTCGAATTGTACATTGTGTGCCACAAAGATACGGCCTTGCAAAAGTTCAGCCACCTCTTCGGCCACGGCAGAAAACTGAGGCTTACCGCAGACCATGGCATCGCCGATGCCCGTAAGTCCCTGGATAAAAGCGGGTATGGGTTGCCCCGGGTCGATCAGCGTCTGGTAGGTCTTGACCACTTCAAAGTCATCCAGGAGCACGACGCCAATCTCGATGATACGACCAAGATCCGGCTTACCGCCGGTCGTTTCCAGATCGACTACAGCAAACTTCATTACTTTACCGGGATTTCGAATTCCAATGTCTGACGAGCCTTTTCGCTGACCACCTTGGCCTTAAGAACCTTGGCCTTGGGGCGCGCATAGATGGGGACCACCATCAGGTTGGACACGCCGCGGTCTTCGCTCGGGGTGGCCTCGGAATCGCTTGCGGTCTTGGAGAAAATCGGCGACTTGCCCGTATCGTAAATGGAGTAGGTCAGCTCGCGGACAAAGCCCTTCTTGATTTGGCTGGTAGGCACCTGGAAATAGACGATACCGCCCTTGGGGACCTTGCGCAGGCTATCCTTGATTTCCTCTTCTGTGGCGAAATCCGCCTCCATGGCCATGCGAACGTCCTTTTTAAGGCGTTCCACATCCTCGTACTTGATGGCGATTTCGTACTTGGCGTCCTCGGGAATGGCGCTGGGGCGCACGTCACGAATCTTGGCATTGTTCTGGTAATATTCCCAGCGACCATTGTCGTGGAGGATCACCGTAGACCCGTTAGAGGTCTGCGCAATAATGTCTTCGGCAAAAGTCAGGGCAACGAACAGCACAGACACAAGACACACTCTTACAAACATGAGGACTCCCTTTTAGCTGTAACAAATATAGCCCAAAACCGCAAAACAAGTCTTTTCTCCACGAAAAAAACTTTGATATATCATAGGCGAATTCATTTAACCAGGAGGACTTATGTCCGGCATCAAAGGATCAAGAACAGAGCGAAACCTGATGCAGGCCTTCGCAGGGGAATCCCAGGCCCGCAACCGCTACACCTACTTTGCAAGCATCGCCAAGAAGGAGGGCCTGGAGCAGATGGCCGCCATCTTCGAGGAAACTGCAAACCAGGAGAAGGAACACGCCGAGCGCTTCTGGAAATTTTTGGAAGGCGGCGACGTTCAAGTCTGCGCCAACTTCCCGGCGGGGTTCCATTCGGCGCTCACCAGCACCAGCGGCGAAAGCAGCGCCACTTTGGCAAACCTCAAGGCCGCAGCAGAAGGGGAACTGGAGGAATGGAGCACCCTGTATCCGGAATTCGCCGAAGTCGCCAAGAAAGAGGGATTTCCCACCATCGCAGCCACCTTCGAAAGAATCTGCATCTCGGAGCGGTTCCACGAGAGGCGCTACCGCAAGCTTTACAGCAACCTGATGGAGGGAAAGGTCTTTAAGCGAGACGGCAAGGTGACGTGGAAGTGCCGAAACTGCGGCTACCTGCACGAGGGCACCACAGCGCCGGAAATCTGCCCTGCCTGTCAGCACCCCAAGTCCTACTTCGAGGTATTGAACGAACCCTGGTAAAATCGGACAGGTTTGTCGCCCGCTTTGTAGGCTAAGAGCGGCCCGGCCCAATGTTTGGCTTACAATTTTTCCACCACAGATGAATGTTTCCCATCGCTTTTGTAGGTCAATTTCCATGGGAATGAGGATTTAGCCTACAAAACACATATACAAAAAACTGACAAGGTAAAAGCCCACAAGGCGCTCAATGCAACCGCCTCGGCAAGGCAACGCTAGGCTCGGCAAAAGCAGCAGATGCCTAGCGCATCATGTCGCAGACTTCGGGACCGATGACACCTTGCTGAATAGTGGTCATAAGCAGTCGCTGCTCCAAGTCCTGCGGCGGTTCCTGGGGGCCCGCAAAGGGGAAACCCACCTGGCACCCAGCAGACTGTTGCAGCAGACGTTCGCCAAGAGCCGCATGGAGCGCAAGGCTCGCGTCGATGTACTTTAGATGAGTGGGTTCCTCCAGCATAAAGTTCAGGGGAGCCTTTTGATTCAGCACGCGAGCCGAGGGAACCGCTTCGCCGAATTCGTCCTCGACGCCCATGTTGGCAGCTACGATTTTTGAATCGTTGAGGATCGCAGCCAAGGCGGCAGAAGTGAGCGCCCCCTTTACACCTGTGGCCGTCACCACAAAGTGGCAAGCCGCCACCGCCGTAGAAACAGCCACGTCGTCGGCACAATCCTCAATGCGCACGCCGTTATTCTCGAGAACGCGGCAGAAGTCGCCGCCAGTTCCCATACGACGTTTGTCTGTAATTGTGCAGACATTCATGCCGCGACGGACACCCTGCAGTGCGATGCCACAGCCCACCTTGCCGCTGCCGAATACCACCAGGTTCTTGCCCTCGTAGCCCAGAACGCCAAAGCCCAGCTGATCCAGGGCGCGAAAGCATCCGTCACCGGTTCCCAGCGTGGTTTCAATACGCTTGACAATGCCGCTGTCCGCCACGTAAACAGGAAAGGCAGACTTTTCAAAGAACTGCACTCCGCTGCGGGTCAACTCCACAAATCCCACACGGGGATTGCAGAAGCTGAACTGGCCAGCGCAATCCAGAATCAGGTCGAAGTCATCGTCAACTTTACCGCATCTGATATCGCCGTCGCTAATCACGGGAATTCCACTTTCGCGAAGCAAGGCGACAACCGCCTTGTCGCAGGGCATGGAAGTTCCATTCGCAGAACCATCGGCACGGCCCACATACAATTCAGCACCGCCGGCCATAAGAGCCCGATACTGAATCAGGGTATTCCTGAAGATGGGTGTTGCCGCCAAGACCTTGAGCCCTTCAAAAGGACGAGTGTTCATCCATTCATCCGAAAGGAGCGCCAAGGCAGGGTATTCACGAGGTTCGTAGGCGTCGTTGATTACTTCTTCGAAAATCATGTCGCTAAATCTAGAAAAGCCCGACCGCGGTCGCCTTCAACCTGGCCCACATTTTTCTATTATTGTGCCCCGGCACAAAACTCGCGCCAACGCAACTTAACCGGAGGCTCAAATGGCACTTCAATTCTACAACACCGCATCACGCAAGAAAGAACTGTTTACTCTTCCAGAAGGCGTTCCCGCCGTGCGTATGTACTGTTGTGGCCCTACGGTGTACCACTTCGCCCACATCGGCAACCTCCGCACCTACATTTTCGAAGACTTTTTGGTCCGCACCTTGAACTACTACGGCTACAAGGTCAACCACATCGTGAACATCACCGACGTAGGCCACCTCACTAGCGATGGCGACTCCGGAGACGACAAGATGGAAAAGGGCGCCGCCCGCGAAGGCAAGTCCGTCTGGGATATCGCAAAGTTCTACACCGACGCCTTCATGAACGACTGGCATCGTCTGAACATTCAGGAACCCACCCGCTGGACTCCTGCTACCCAGCACATCCAGGAACAGATTGACCTGGTAAAGACTTTGGAAGAAAAGGGCTTTACCTACCGCACTTCCGACGGCATCTATTTCGACAGCCTCAAGTTCCCCCGTTACGCCGACTTCGCCCGCCTGGATGTTGAAAACCTCCGCAAGGGTAGCCGTATCG